>JAFXGV010000052.1 GCA_017536765.1 Bacteroidaceae bacterium | reverse complement strand
CTGACGATGAAGAACTTTTACTCCTTCTCTCTGGTACAATAGCCAAAGTTTAGACAACCGTTCTGGGTTAATACCATACTTGCAACGAATGTAATTAATGGAATAACCTTCTTCAAGCATATGCATATATTTTAGCAATGCTGAATGATCGTGTTTCTTACGCATAAAATAAACCCCAAAAGTTTTTTGTCTAACTTTTGGGGTTCACTTCAGTGTGCAATACCCTTTTTATATACATTATTATATATTACTGATAACGCAACCTCTGCCCCACTCGCAATATAGTGCGGGCATTTATTCCGTTCAGTTTGAATATCGTTCTTTGCGACACGCCGTGCTTGCGGGCAATGGTGGATACCGTTTCGCCCCTGCGCACCTTGTGGTACTTGGGCTCGGGGCCCTCGACAACCATCTTGCCGCTCTTGGCATCGTAGTGGCGTGTGCCGGGCTTGTAATATGTGTAGAACTCACCTGTGGTCTTTTGATTGGGGAAATCAAAAAACAGGGCAGGGTTCAACGACTTGCCCATAAGCACCGTTTCGAAATGCAGGTGAGGGCCTGTGCTGCGGCCCGAATTGCCTCCAAGACCAATGGGATCGCCAGCCTTCACGTTCTGGTCCTCGGTAACCAATTTGCGTTGCAGGTGAGCATACACGGTTTCAAGGCCGTTGCCGTGGCGTATTACCACATAGTGGCCGTAACCACGGCGCTGATAGGCAGTAATGCGCACCTTGCCATCGAAAGCGGCGCGAATGGTGTCGCCACGCTGAACCTTGATGTCAAGGCCGTTATGCGCCCTGCGACGGCGGGGGCGATAGCCGAACACATCGGTTATCTTGGTGTTCGTGGTGGGCATAACAAACTTGCGCAGGTCAATGCGCAAGGAGTCGGGCAAAGTGGCTGTGTAGTGCACGCCGCTGTTCTCCCAAGTGGGATATAGCTGGTCCGACGGAATAAGGAAGCCCTCATTAAGCAGGGCTGTATGCAACTCCAAAGAGTCGCTCATTTCCATTGGAGCAGCCACCGCCGAAGGAGCAGGCATAGCATCCTGCGCACCCACACCTATGAATGCCGGCAGCAACAACGCAGCGGCTATTATATGTTTAATCATCTTCACCGGGCAGAATTATTTGAATTTAATACTCTCCTCGCCGCCATACTCAAAAGCGGTAACGGCCGATTTATAATCAAACAATTCACCCTCTTTGAAGAAACGGTTAATCTCAATCTGTGCGTTCTCCACCGAATCGGAAGCGTGAACCACGTTCTGCTCGCCGCTCATAGAGAAATCGCCACGAATGGTTCCGGGCAATGCCTTGCGCGAGTTGGTGGCACCAACCATAAGGCGCACTGTTTCAACAGCCTCGGCACCCTCAAGGCAGCAGGCAATGATGGGAGCAGCCTGCATAGAGGCTTTCAGGTAGGGGAAGAAAGGACGCTCCTTGAGGTGGGCATAATGCTCGTTTACAATTTCATCGGTCATAAACATCATTTTGATACCTACAAAACGCAAACCTTTACGCTCAAAGCGAGTGATGATGTCGCCTGTCAAACCACGCTGAATAGCGTTGGGCTTAATAAGAATGAGTGTTTTCTCCATTTTAACAGTTTTATTTATACGTATAAATGCCACGCTGTTTGTGGCCCTAATAATGCATTATGGCACAAAAGTAATAAAAATCTTTATAAATACAAGAATATTAAACAATTAAGTTTTGCTAAAATGTGTAAAGAAAGAAACAGGCCTTTCACGAAATGGCACCCCAATTGCGATTGTCGCGCCTCTTAATCTCGCGCAGGCGCTCCCACAGGATGCGGTAGGCAGGATTTTCGCACTGCGCATCGGCATCTACAATCTCGCGTGCCACCTCGCGCACATATTGCAGCAACTGTTCGTCGCGGGCAAGATTGGCTATTTTAAGGTCGAATGCTATGCCACTCTGCTGCGTGCCCTCGATATCACCGGGGCCACGAAGTTTAAGGTCGGCCTCGGCTATCTCAAAGCCGTCGTTGCTGCCCACCATTATCTCCATACGCTTGCGGGTATCCTCGGAAAGTTTATAGTCGGTTACAAGTATGCAGTACGACTGCGATGCTCCACGCCCCACCCTGCCGCGCAGTTGGTGCAGTTGCGAGAGGCCGAAGCGCTCGGCGTTCTCAATGACCATAACCGAGGCGTTGGGCACATCCACACCCACCTCGATTACGGTGGTGGATACCAGCATCTGCGTTTCGCCCTGCGCAAAGCGGCGCATCTCCTCGTCCTTCTCTTTGGGCTTCATCTTGCCGTGCAGTTTGCTCAGGCGATAGTCGCAGAAGATATTGCATAGTTGCTTGTAGCCATCTTCCAAGTTCTTCAAATCGAGTTTCTCGCTCTCGCTTATGAGCGGATATACCACATACACCTGCCGCCCCTCTTGCAGCTGGCGGCGTATGAAGGAGTACATCTCGTCGGCACGGTTGCGATATATATGCTGCGTGCTTATGGGTTTGCGGCCCGGTGGCAGCTCGTCTATGACGGACACATCGAGGTCGCCGTAGAGAGTCATTGCAAGGGTGCGTGGGATGGGGGTGGCCGTCATCACAAGAACGTGTGGCGGTATATTGTTCTTGGCCCACATTTTTGCACGTTGCACCACGCCGAAGCGGTGCTGCTCGTCTATCACCACAAGGCCTATGTTGTGGAACTGCACATTATCCTCGAGCACGGCGTGTGTGCCCACAAGAATATCCACCGAGCCATCGGCAAGCCCATCTAAAATGGCGGGCCTCTCCTTCTGCTTGGTGCTGCCCGTGAGCAGGCGCACATCCACAGGCAGCCCCTGTAGCATACGGCTTATGGTTGCGTAGTGCTGCTCGGCAAGAATCTCGGTGGGGGCCATTATGCAGGCCTGGTAGCCGTTGTCTTTGGCAAGCAGCATAGAGAGCAGCGCCACAAGGGTTTTTCCACTGCCCACATCGCCCTGCACCAAGCGGTTCATCTGGCGGTTGCTGTTCACATCGCGGCGTATCTCCTTCACCACCCTTTTTTGGGCCCCCGTGAGTTCAAAGGGGAGTTTTTCGCTGTAGAAACGGTTGAAGCAATCGCCCACCTTGGCAAACCTATGGCCAAGATAGCGCATATTGCGATCCTTGGCATAGTGCAGGATATTGAGTTGAATATAGAAAAGTTCTTCGAATTTAAGGCGATACTGCGCAGCCTGCAGCTCCTTGTTGTTTTTAGGAAAATGTATGGCCCGCAGGGCGGTTGTCAGGGGCACTAATTTGTGTTTTGCAATAATTTCGGACGTGAGCGTTTCGGCTACATCCTTTTCCATCAGCTGAAAAAGGTTGTTCACGAGCTTGGCTATAGCAAGCGAGTTGAGCCCGCTGCGTTTCATCTTCTCGGTGGTGTTGTAATAAGGTTGCAGCCCCATCTCGCTCAGTTGCACCGAGGCCGCCACATCAATATCGGGGTGTGCAATGTTCACGCGGCCGTTGAACATTGTAGGCTTGCCGAATATAAGATACTTTTCGCCCACCTTGTAACGCCCCTTCACAAACTTTATGCCGCGAAACCACACTAAGTCGATAAAGCCGGTGCCGTCGGTAAAATGGGCCACCAGGCGGCGGCTCACGCCCTCGCCCATCTCCTCGAAACTGCGTATCTCGCCACACAACTGCACAAACGGCATATTACCCGTGAGCTCCGCCACCTTGAAGAGGCGGCTTCTATCTACATATTTATAGGGGAAATAGTACAGCAAATCGTACAGGGAATATATTTTCAGTTCCCTGTTCAGCAGAGCTGCACGCTGCTCGCCCACCCCCGGCAGATACTTTATGTTCCTTGTTGTGAGGTCCAGCATTGCATTATGGTATTTGCAATGAGCAGGTCATAGGGGGTGGTGAGTTTTATATTCTCGCGGTTACCCTCTACACCTACGACGGAGTGCCCCATAGCCTCAACAACCGAGGCATCGTCGGTAAAGTTCTCCACATAGCGCTGCGTGTATGCCTCGCGTAATACCGACAGTTTGAACACCTGAGGTGTCTGCACAAGGCGATAACGGTCGCGTGGAACAACCTCGCTTGCTCCGTTGCTGCCTATTATGTGACGCAGGCTGTCGTGAATTTCAATCATAGGAATAGCCGCACCACTGATGAGCGCCTCGCGGTAGGCATCGTCATACACGCGCTGCGAAACAAAAGGCCTCACACCATCGTGTACGCCCACAAGGGCATCGTCAATGTCATCGACAAGGGCAAGGCCGTTCTGCACCGAGTGGAAACGGGTGGTGCCGCCTGTGGCAAGCATCATAGGCACCTCAAAGGCATACTCCTTGCAGAGCGATTTCCATAGCTCTATATGCTCCTGTGGCAACACAAGTATTATCTGCAATGCGGAGTCGAGGGCGTGCAGATGCTCCAAGGTAACCATCAGCACCGGCTTGCCTGCCAGCAGCTGAAACTGTTTGGGGGTATCGCCACCCATACGGGTACCCTTGCCACCTGCAACCACTATAATATATCTTTTCATATCTGTTCTAAATATTTAATCCTTGAACTGCATTTGCGCGCGCAGAGTGTTCACCACCTCGATGCCGCAGAAACGTGCAACTATGGCAAAACCGAAATCGAATGAAGCACCGGGGCCGCAAGCAGTGATTATGTTGCCACACTCCTCCACTGCCGCAGCGGTATATACCGCACCGAAGAGGTCACCTTCGCAACCCGGGTAGCAAGTGGCTTTGCAGCCTGTGAGCAGGCCTGTGCGGCCAAACACCATAGGAGCGGCACATATTGCAGCAAGCAACTTGCCATCGGCTGCAGCCTCTTTGAGCAGGGCGCGTAACGGTTCGCAGGCCGACAGGTTATCGGTGCCCACACCGCCACCGGGGAGCACAAGCGCCGCAGCATCGGCGAAATCCACATCCTCGAAAAGAGCATCGGCAACCACCGACACTCCGTGGGCCGACGTAACCTCTTTGCGGCCCATAATAGATGTTGTCACAACCTCCAAGCCCGCACGACGCATCACGTCAACGGGAGCCAAAGCCTCAACGGTCTCAAAACCATCGGCAAGGAATAGATATATTTTGCTCATAATTATTATCTTTTTTAAGAATGCCACACCATCGCGGCACTCCATATTATCTTAATTTGAAATAGTACGTAATTGTTCCCGTCTGATTATTCAAGGTAGATACCTTGTTAAACACAGCCTTGCGGGCCGCAGCGAGCGCTGCTGCACGAAGTGCCGGGCTGGCTGTGTTTGTACGTTGGTTTATATCCACCTTTATAACCTTGCCATCGGGGTTCACGGTTATAGTCACCACTACGCGGCCCTCCTCCTGTGCGTTATACGACGGGCGGGGGAGAGCACCCGCAAGCGAGCGGCCTCCAAGGTCGTATGTTCCATAGCCGCCTGTACCGCTCACAACACCCTCGCTGCCATTTCCCTGGGGCGAGCCTTGGTTGCCCTTGCCCTCGGCGGCATCGCCACGGCCTGTCATTGTGCTGCCCTTGCCAAACGCCCCGGCAATGCGCGAGTTCGCCACGCGGGCAAGTTCCTCGGCTTCGCGGCGTTTGCGCTCGGCCTCCCGGGCCTTGCGTTCTGCCTCTAACTGCTCGGCACTCTTTTTGGGCGTTTCCACCTTTTTCTTGTCCTTCTTTTTATCGCTGCTCGGCAGTGCCACCGTGGGCTCATCGGCCTGTGTTATAAGCGGCTCGGAGGGCGATGTCGCAGGGGGTGGAACAGTTGTTGTGACAGGCGATGGAACAGGCGCCACATTCACCTCGGTATATTGATAGGCGTCGCCCGCAGCAAACTGCGCGTTACCCAAGATCACAGGTACGCCGGCTTCGTCCTGCGGCAGCGGCTTTGTTATCACCAGGAACCACAGGAGCAGGAATAGCAGCAGGTGGGCAACTATGGTTGCCGCAATACCGTATATTTGTTCCTTTGTTAAATCTTTCATTACTTTCTGTCGGGGCGACGGGTTGCAAGCACCATCTTAAAACTATTCTCGTTTGCTATGTTAAGCACCTTCACAATCTCGCGGTAAGGAATGCTCTCGTCGGCATAGAGCGCAACATACATTTCGGGTTGCTTGGCTGCACAATCGAGCAGAAAAGCGGTGATGTTATCGGGCGAAATGGGCATCTCGTCCTCGTTGCCGAATGCCGAATAATAGTTCAGGTCCTTGTCTATTATTATGCGGGCAAGAGGCTTGGCCGCCGTCTGCCGGCTACCTTGCGGCAACAACACCTTTATGGCGTTGGGGGTAACCATTGTGGAGGTTATCATAAAGAAGATGAGCAACAGAAATATAATGTCGGTCATCGACGACATTGAGAACATATCTATTGTCTTTGTCTTTCTTTTAATCATCGTTATGCAAAATAAAGGGCTGTTACTGTTTTTTCTCTTTAAGCTCGGCAGCAATCTCCATAAAGGCAATAATTTCGCCCTCTATGTCGTTCTGCACTCTATCAACGCGAGCTACAAGGTAGTTGTATGCAAAAATGGCAACTATACCCACCAAAAGACCGCCAACGGTGGTAATCATAGCCTCGTATATACCGCCCGAGAGCAGCGACACGTCGATGTTATTACCCGCGTTGGACATCTCCCAAAAGGCCTGCACCATACCTGTAACGGTGCCCAAGAAACCAATCATAGGGCCAACGGCAGCAATGGTAGATAGCACGGGGAGCCCCTTTTCGAGCGAGGCAATCTCCAGGCCTGCGTTGTTGTCCATAGCCTGGCGCATATACTCGGTCGACAGGTTATAGGCCTTCAAGCCCTTTTCCAGCACGCGCGCCACGGGAGTGTTCTGGTTGCGGCAGTAATTCATTGCCGATTTTATGTCGTTCTCCTTAATGTTGTCGTGCAGGCGGTCGAGCAAATAGGGGTTCTTTGTCATAGCCTTGTGCAGTGTGGCATAACGCTCCACAAAAATATAGATGCCGATGACAGACAAGATGGCAAGCACCACCATTATCCAACCACCCTTTACGGCAAGACTCCACACGTTCATAGTCTCGGCAACAGGCTCGGTGAGCACCATCAAAGAGTCTTGCGCCACGGCTGTTGCATCGGTTATCGCAGTAAGTAAGTTCATAGTTTTATATTGTTATTTTTTTATTAGACACTCTTGATAAGCCTTTATGGTATTTTCCAGGCCAAGATAAAGGGCATCGCACACAAGCGCGTGACCTATCGACACCTCATCTACCCAAGTAATCACGTCGGTAAAATATTTCAAATTCTCGAGGCTGAGGTCGTGTCCTGCGTTAAGGCCTATGCCCAACTGCTTCACGCGGATGGCGGTTTGCAGGAAGGGCTCGATGGCAGCCTCGCGGTTACGGGCATAATTGAGGGCATAAGGCTCGGTGTAAAGCTCCACGCGGTCGGCACCTGCCTTAGCCGCAAACTCAGCCATACGGGGCGATGCATCGATGAAGATACTGCTGCGGATGCTTGCTGCACGCAAGTCGTTCAACACATCGCACAAGAAATCCTGCTCCTTCTCGGTGTCCCAGCCGCTGTTCGATGTAAGCTGCTCGGGTTTGTCGGGCACAAGGGTTACTTGCGAGGGGCGCACACGCAGAACAAGGTCCATAAACTCCTTGGTGGGGCAACCCTCGATATTGAACTCGGTGCGCAAGATTGCCTGCAGGGCTGGCACATCGGCACGGCGTATGTGGCGCTCGTCGGGGCGGGGATGCACGGTTATACCATCTGCACCAAACAGTTCACAATCCTTTGCCACCTTCAACACATCGGGGTTGTTACCGCCACGTGCGTTTCTCAAGGTAGCAATTTTGTTTATGTTTACACTTAATTTTGTTTTCATATAATCTCAGTTGCGAATAAACGTATTACGGGTAATGAAATGCTAATAATTCAATTTGAAAGCAAAATTACTACAAATAATAATATTTAGATAATAATTTATCTTAAATTTGCACACAAAGAGAGAAAGGCCTATGAAATTTGCGATATTCGGAAATATACACCAGACAAAAAAGTCGGAAAGCATAGACGAATTGTTCGGAACCATAAAGAAATGGGGCGACAGCTATGCAATAGACCGCCCGTTCTATGAGTTCCTGTGCGAGAACCGCCGGCTGCCCATCGAAGGAGTCGAAATAATTGAGGGCGACGACTTTACGGCCGACATTGCCATAAGCTTTGGCGGCGACGGCACCCTGCTGCGCACTGCAAGCCGTGTGGGGCGCAAGCCCATACCCATCTTGGGCATAAACGCAGGGCGGCTTGGATTCCTCACCTCCACAGCCAACAACGACATAGAGCACATTTTTGAACGCATACACGAGGGCAAATACAACATAGAGGAACGCAGCCTCATAGAGGCCACTGCTGCAAACGGCATAATAGCGAGCTATCCCGTGGCGCTCAACGAGATTGCGATAATGAAACACGCATCGTCGTCGATGATGACACTGGAAGCCACCCTCAACGGCAAGGAGAAGATAACCTACCAGGCCGACGGCCTTATAGTGGCAGCCCCCTCGGGCTCCACAGGCTACTCTTTGAGCGTGGGCGGCCCCATAATAGCCCCCGATGCCAACGTGATAGTGCTCACCCCCATTGCTCCGCACAGCCTCAGCGCCCGCCCCATTGTGCTGAGCGACAGCACCACCATAGAGATAAAGGTAAACAGCCGCAGCCACAACTACCTGATAGCCATTGACGGGCGAAACGAAAGCTGCGACGAGGGTACCATTATCACGGTGAAAAAAGCCGACTACAAACAACTCATTGTGCGCCGCCGCGAGCACTCGTTCATTCTCAACCTGCGCGAGAAACTTATGTGGGGGGCCGACCAAAGGGAATAGCCTGTTTGCAAGAAACATTTTCTTTGTAGAATTTAGCATTTTAGCAACCTTGTCGCTATATTCGCGTTGTACTTTTGTTGAAAAAAGAATTATGAGAAACTTTTTTAACAAAAGACAAAGAGTTGCAAGCCTACTCGATGATGCAAGCCTTGCTATGATGTACAATGAACCTGGAGATGATGGCAGAAATTTCTTTGAAAAGAAATATGACTATTACATAAATGGCTATCAAAATATTTCGCCAAGCGAAAAGGATTTTATAACAAGACACCCATATCTGGCGACACGGTTTATTATAAATAGAAGCAAAGCTCTTGAAGCCGTAAATAATTTTGAAGGAAAAGCAGATGATTACGGGGATGCAATAAGGCATTGCTATTGGTGTGCGTTAAATCAAAGAGATGCAGGCTTAAATTCACCTTATGCGAAAGAACTTGGAGATGCGCACGAAGACAAGCCTAAAAACAATCCAGCGGCGAAAGCTATGGATTTACATAACAATGCTGTGGGGTACCATTTAGGCAACCAAGCCATTATAAATAATTGGGACGAACAAGAATTATTAAACAATGTAATAAATGCAGCAAAGAATGGAAATCTACAAATCAACAAGTAAAATTTCTATACTTATATCAATTCTATTATTATGCATTGGATGTGGTCCTTGTGAGCAGAATTTGGAACTTGCATTTAACAAACAAGAAGTGCATAAAACATTTTCTTTTGGAGATTATTGTGTGAATGAATACGACAGTATTTATTTCATTTATCCATATGACGATGAGGATATTACATATTCCTTACCATACAAAATGTCCAATAAATTAAGGAGTTATTGCAGCTACACTTTGGATGATACACGTGTTATCGTTCTTTTTATTAAAAATAAAGAAGTAAAAGCGTACACAGAAATCCCGGCAATAGATGCTTACTTTACAAATCTTGTTCATCAAAAACTACATATTTTCCCATTATATCAACAATTTATATTGGATAAAGAAAGGAATGTACATATTTACAACAAGTAGCCGACCAAATGGAATAACCGTTTGCAGAGAACATTTTCTTTGTGGAATTTAGCATTTACGGTAATTATGAAACGACTGATTTTTGCCACACTGCTATTCATTACCTTGCTCACAACAGCAAGGGCACAGTATTTTCCTGTTGATACAGCAAGACTGAACAAAGCATACAGAACCTTGAAGAAAGGAGAACGCACCGCTCAAACGGAGCAAGAATTCCTGGAAGCCTTTCCTACAACATGGTTGGAATGGACAATGACCTATTGTTATGTTTGGGACGATAATTACGATATATCAATGAGCCAAATGTGTTGTGAACACATTGAACAACTATTTGGGCTCCCGCATATAAACGACACAATTCTTTGCAAAAAAATAATAAATCTTGCTGTGGGAATGAAAGATACCGGGGAATGCAGCGGTATCTTTCAGGAGTATCTGGTTAATTACATATTCAGCAATGAAGATTTAGTATTAAGCTATCTGTCAAAATTAAAAAAAGGGCACCAGATGGAGTTTTGGCAATTTTGCTGGTCAACGGTAACGGAGTGTAACAGAGAAGAGCATTTTAACGAGCTATACAATCGCAACAAAAATAAATACCCAAAAGAAATGGAAATTTCCCGTGTAGCTTTTCAGTATTTCTACAACGGAATAAATTACCCCACACTGCTACCATACAAGAATGAAGAATATCAGCGTAAATCGGGTTACAACAATTACAAAAAGAATTTCAACGGTTACATACATTACGGCGGGGAGTAGATAAAATAACTATAGGCATATAAATATTATGAATTATTTTTCTTTCAAAACCATCTTATCTGTTGCCATTGTCCCGATTATGTTCTCTTGCAACAATAACAGCAAATCAGAAACAGGGCAAGCTTTGTTAAATGAAGATGTAACATTATACGGCACTGAATTTTTAAGAGGGAAGGTGTCGGCCGTCGTTTACGACGAAAAGGAAGGCTGCGACTCCTTGGCTTTCATATATTCAAAAAACGGAGATATAGACAAAGTAGTATCTTACTCAAAGGCGGGCGAAGGCGGCTTTTGCAAATATCATTACAACGGCAATAACAGGATAGAGCAACACAATCATAACAGAGATGGTGTGGAAAAATCGTATGACATTGTTGAATTTGACGATAAAAAAAACATCACTCTTTACCGCGAATATGGTTACATATTCCCCGACTCTACCAAGATGACAATGCTGTATATGATGCAACGTTCATACGACGACAAGAACCGTCACGATGAAGCATTTGAATATCATTGCGATGGTATTCCACCATATAAATATCGTTACACCTACAATAATGATGGCACGGAGATAGAAGAGTGCTTTTTGGCAGTAACCGGTGACATCTATAAAATAACCAAAAACAAAAAAGACAAACAGGGAAATATAATTGAGCAATATGTAAATTACCCTCGTGACAATTCCGAGTGGAATTCCATAAAATATGAATACAGGTACGACAACAAAGGAAACTGGATAGAGCGCACAACAAAAGGAGTGGCCCCACTGAACTACATTAACGAACATAGCAAGAGAAAAATATACTACCTGAAATAACGAGAGAGTTCCTTCGCCCTCAACCTGCGCAAAAAACATTTTCTTTGTAGAATTTAGTATTTTAGCAACCTTGTCGCTATATTCGCGTTGTACTTTTGTTGAAAAAAGAATTATGGGAAACTTTTTTAACAAAAGACAAAGAGTGGCAAGCCTACTCGACGATGCAAGCCTTGCTATGGGATTCAATGAACCAACAAATGATGGGTACAAAGATGTGTATGACCAACTGACTCCTAAAGAGAAAGAGTTATCAATTCGGCATCCATACCTTGCTTTAAGTATCAAAGAAAATATGCGAAAAGCATTTGAAAACACATGGTTCTTTGAAGGAGAAACGAATGGTTACGGCGATGCAATAAGGCATTGCTATTGGTGTGCGTTAAATCAAATAGATGCGGGGTTAAATTCACCGCTGGCCAAAGAGTTTGGAGATGCGCACGAAAGCAAACCCAATAATGATTCAAAAGAGAAAGCTATGGATTTACACAATAACGCCGTGGGCTATTATTTGGGTAACCAAGCCATTATAAATAATTGGAGCGAACAAGAATTATTAAATAATGTAATAAATGCAGCAAAGAATGGGAAACTACAAATTGGGCTATAAAGCCATAATCGTAATTTTTGTTATAGCTCTCGTATCTGCGAGTTGCAGCAAAAACATAAAAGAAGACATCTATTTTGCATTAAATGAATATGGGCTCATTCATCCACAAGAAACAGCATTAGAGTTACCATTAAACAAGCAACCGGTTGAGCAAGTTTTCGCTATAAAAGAGTTCTGCACCGAAGATTATGATAGCATATTTGTTTTACCGCCATACTATTATACAAAGCAAACGGATTTTGCTAATCTTAATATGTCGTATAAGTTAAGAAGCAAATGCGATTATATTGTAAAATTCGACACCTTTTCCACAATCCTTTTTATGACCAAGGGCAAAATTAAAGCCTATGCTGTAATTAAAAGGAGTGATGCAGATTTTGCAACTATAGATTTTGAGAAACAACACCTATTCCCCATAGAACAACAATTTATATTGGATAAAGAAAGGAATGTGCATATTTACAACAAGTAGTCAAGCAAAGGTAATATAAAAATTGAGGAGCACGCGTGCTCCTCAATTTTTATATTATTCCGCATACAGCGAATTTATGGGGTTATCATTTGCTACACCATAGGCACGAACCAACACGATAACCGAGGTTACTGCCGCTACCGCCATCAGTGCAAAAATAAATATCCACGGCGTTATGGGAACCGGGTAGGCAAACCCTTGCAACCAGCCCGAAACTATTATATACCCTACCGGCAAAGCCACTGCAAAACTTGCAAGTACAATCTTCACATATTGCCATACAAACATAAGCAGAATATCATTTACCGATGCACCGTGCACCTTGCGCAAGGCAATCTCGCGGCGGCGATACTGCGTTTCAAAGAACACCAACCCGAACACACCCATCAATGACAAAACAATGGATATCAACGAGAAGATGCCCACGACAAAGGCAAAGCCCTCCTCACTCTGATAAGCAGAGGCTATCTGATGTGATAATGCCTCAAATTCGAGCCTCTTGATTGCTTCGTCTTCCACACTCTTCCCTGTCAATTGCGCAAAGCACTCTCTTACATACGCATAGAACTCTTCGACAGGAACACCCGGAGCAGCCTTTATATACGGGCAATAAGATGTCGGTTGCTTGGTACCCATCACTATAAATGCAAACGGAACGGTATTCATACTCAAAGGCCTGAAGTTAAAGTCCTTGCAAAAACCCACAATGGGAGCATCGCCATTCCAAGCACCTACAACATCACCCACCTTAAGGTTATAAGCATCGCGCGCTTTTTCATTAAAGATATAAGCGCCGCCGCCGTATTCGTCTTCCAAAACAAAATCGCGCCCCTCCACAATTTCAATTTCAAGCATTCTTAAAAACGAGTATGAAACCGGCATCACCTGAAACGATATACTCTCACCTTCGCCGCGCCCCTTGACGTGGCGGCCCCAGCCCATACGGTAATCGCGAATCATATATCCGTCACTGGCAAAAGCAACATCTTCCACTAATAACGACTGTTTAAGAATACTTTCGAACTCAAGGTGCTTGGTATTGACATAAACCACGTGCACATTCTCCTTGTCGAAGCCCATATCATAATTAACCATATAATTGGTCTGATGCTTAATGAACATAGTAACTATTATAAGCACCAATGTGATAAAAAACTGCACAGAGAGCAACGCATAGCGCAGGCGGCGGCCTGCCACCGTGTTACCGAACGACTTTTTAACCGCAAAGGCTGCCGACACCGATGTTAGGTAGTATATGGGATATATGCTTGTAATAACAGCCATCAACAGAGCCAATATCACAAATTTAAGCACGGCAGGAAGGTTTTCGCTCAAATATATGGGCCTGCGCATAATTTCGTCATAATTTATTTCGGGAGCCACAAACACTATTATCAATGCAGCAAGCAGCAAGGCAATGGTAACAATACCCAGCGACTCGAACAGCAGCCTCAAACGCAACAACCACAATGGTGCCCCGAACACCTTTTCCACATTCATACGCCTCACGCGCCCGGGCAGCATAGCCATAAAGAAATTGAAATAGTTCACAAAAGCAATGAGCAGTATTGCCGCAACTATAATAAGCTGGGTATATGACAAATTCTTGTCTATAACAAGGCCCAAAGAGTTTGTATCGGTATCGAAGGCTGCCTCACTTAGCGGGCACAATTCTATTGGCACCTCTTTTTTAAGGGAGTCGAGCGAAATTTCCATACCCTCCTGCTGCATAAGGCTGTTGTAGCAGTTCTCTATGAAGGCCTCCTTCAGTTTCTTGTCTTTAAGCCTGTAGAAATAGTTGTAATTGCCGTTTACATTGTCGTTTATGAGTTTCTGTGTAGGAGGGTCGGCTATATAGGACTGCAAGCCTGTGAACCAGCAGTTGTCGGGGAAATCCTCGAAAATGGCGCAAACGGTGAGCGAGCGGCGCTGATAGACATCGTAAATGACATCGCCAACCCAAAAGCCGTGGGCACGTGCAAAGGACTCGCACAATATTATGTTATTGTGTATTTCAAGGTCATCTACATTGCCATCTATAATATTGAAACCCATAACCTTGGGCATAGCGGCATACCCCCAGTTCTCCTGTATTGTTACAGTATCCTCGCGCTCCCCCACCGGCACCCTTATGGGCAGCGGGCTGGTTCCGATATACCTTTCCATTTTGCCAAAGCCCTCAAGAATATCCTCATTGGCAGAAGCAAAGCGGTGTGCCAAGTTAGCCGCAACAAAGGCAGTTCTCTCAAAAGGAGACTCAGGCCCCGCGGTGGGATATTTGCCAAACTGCAAGCGGAAGGTACTGTCGGCATCGCGCAGGGTGCTGTTATATGTAAGTTCATTGCCTCCCCACAGAAACAGCACGTATGCCGATGCAAACGCCACGCTCATTCCCAAGATATTCAGCAGCGAGGATACCTTGTAGCGTTTAAGATTGGATATAAAATTCTTTATCATAATCAAGTACTATAATTACGTTATTGAGATACTTCACTTCGTTCGGTATGACACTTATTATATCTCACTTATAATTTTTCATCTAACGAATCCACCACCTTGCCATCGAATAAGTTTATTATGCGGCCGGCATACGAGGCATCGCGCAGCGAGTGGGTAACCATTACAATGGTGGTACCCGCCTTGTTGAGCTCGCGCAACAGCTCCATCACCTCGATGCCGTTTTTTGAATCGAGGTTACCCGTGGGTTCATCGGCCAATATAAGCCCGGGCCTGTAAACCAATGCACGCGCAATGGCAGCACGCTGCTGCTGGCCACCCGACAGTTGCGCGGGATAGTGGTGCAAACGGTGCGAAATGCCCATACGCTCCACCACCTCACTCACACGCCTGCGGCGCTCCTTGCCCTTTACTCCCAAATATGTGAGTGGCAGAGCCACGTTCTCCTCTACCGTGAGCTCCTCTATGAGGTTGAAGCTCTGGAAAATGAAACCTATCTTGCCACGGCGGTATGCACTACGCTCCTTTTCGCGCAGGGCAGCAACCTCTTTTTCACCTAAATAGTAGGTGCCTTCGGTAGGAGTGTCGAGCAGGCCCAAGATATTGAGCAAGGTGGATTTTCCACAGCCCGAGGGGCCCATAACAGCCACAAACTCGCCCTCTTTAACATCTATTGAAACGCCGTCGAGGGCTATCGTCTCCATCAAGTCTGTTCGAAAGACTTTTCTTAAATTTTCTGTTTTCAAGTTCATATTACTTTGTTTTTGTCAACTTATATTTATACTATCCACCAAAAAATCATTTAGATATCTCACTTTCGTTCGATATGACAGCAATGATAAGATTTGGTAACAACAATTAAACCTCTATATTATTTTAGTCATTTTCTATTATTATCTCCTCGGCATCACCAATTATATCGTAGCCTGCCACTATCACCTTGTCGCCTGCCGAAAGGCCGCTCCTCACCTCGTAGTACATAGGGTTTTGCAGCCCCAGTTCCAATGGAACTCGCACGGCACGCCTGCCATCGTCGCACAGTTTGTATATCCACTTGCCTGCCGTTTTTACATAAAAATCGCCTTTTGGCAGCAGCAGAGCCGTGGTGGCCGAGCCAAGTTCAATCTTTGTGAGATAACTTTTGCCAACACGGGCATTCTGGGGCACGGAGTCGGCAAAGAGCATCTCCACCGTAAACGTGCCGTTATTCACCTCGGGTATCACACGGCTCACAAAGAGATTGTATGTGCTGCCGCCATAATTGACTGTGGCCGCCTGCCCTGTTGTTATGCGGTCTATATAATATTCACTCACGTTCAGCTGCAGCTTGTAACTGTCGAGCACCTTTATTTCGCATAACTCCTCGCCTGCACCCACCTGTTTGCCCGACGTCACCGACAGGTTGCTCAACTGCCCGTCGGCCGTTGCAAAAATAATCAAATCACGTAGTCTTTCGCTGCTGCGCCACAGCTTCTTTTGCTCTGTCGCAAGGTCGGCATCAAGCATCTCGCGGCGTATCACATTCATTGCAGAATCCTGCACAAGGCTCTTCATCTGCAACTCGGCAGCCGTTTTGCGGTAGTTGTATTCGTCTTGCGAAACCTCGAGCTCGGCCTTGCTTTTAATGCCCATACGGAACTCCTCGCAATCGAGGTTGTACTGCTTTTCGAGGCGGCGCAGCTCGTATGCCGTCTGCAAAGTCTGTTGCTGCAGGGTGAGCGATTTCTGCTCCATCTCAATTATGCGTTCCTTGTAATTGTTTACGCTCTTGTGGTAGGTGTCGCGCATATCGTCGATATTGCGCTCGAGCTCGGGGTTGGCAAGCAGGAGTATGGTATCGCCCTTGCGCACCATCGCTCCATTATCGGCCACCACACGCTGCACCATACCACCCTCTTTTGCATTTATTCTGTGTGTTCGAATGGGATACAGCACGCCATCGCTGTTCACATACTCTACGAAGTCACCCTCCTGTACCTCGGCAACCCGCACCGAGGTTGCCGACACACGCTGCCTGCTTGGGGAGAGGGCTATAACCAGCATATAGGCCAAAAGCAGGAACAGCGCCACTGCACCGGCTATGTGAAAACGATATTTCACATACCACGCCTTTTCTTTTAATTGTATATCCATAATTTAATCCATTACAAGTTCTTCAATAAGACGATTGCGCTCAAAATCGTAGCGGGTGAGGCTGCGCAATGTATAATAGAGGTCCCAATAGGTGGCGAGCGATGCCACGTAGGCACGGAAAGCGGTATCCTTCTCGTTCATTGCATCGTTCAAGTGCAGCACGGTAGAGCGCCCCATAATATATAGTTTGCGGGCAACCTCGTAGCGATGTGCGGCAGTGGCCTTTGTGCGGCGGGCTATATCCACCCTGCGCCATTGCAAATTGAACTGCTTCACCACCTTCGACACGCGTTGTTCAAACTCTATCTCGCTACGGTTTATGTTTGTCTCCACAAGTTTAAGATTGGAACGGGCCCGCTCAACCTGCCCGCGCCCCTTGCCCCAATCGAAGATGGGCAGCGAGAGCGAGAGGCTCACATACTGCTCGTCGAGCAGATTATGAAAACTTGTGCGGAACTCCTCACCCGTTTGCGAAAGGCCCACACGCAGATATACATCGGCCTTCAGCCCCCTGTCGGCGCGGGCTCTTGCAAGGTTGCTCTCCCCCTCCAAGCGTTGCAAAAGGAGCGATTCCAATTCGGGATTGTTCTCCCTTGCAAGCGCCATAGCATCGCCCACCTCCACATTTATTTGCGGAATATCCTCATCCACATTCACCATTATACGCATATCCTCGGTTATGTTAAGGTAGCTGCGCAGCCTGTCTGTCGCCTCGTCCAAGGATATGCGGGCATTAAGCAGTTCCGTTTCGGCCGACAGGCGGTTTACCTCCAACTGCAGAATCTCGTTCTCGGTTATTGTACCTATATTATAGCGTGCAAGAGCAAAATTATAGAGCGTGTCGGCCTCGGCAAAATTGCCCTCGGCTATGCTCATATTGGTTTGTGCGGCGGCAAGCGAGAAGAAATAGGAGGAGGCCTGCGCCGACACAAGTTCCATAGCCTCGGAATAGTTCTTGCGCGCCACACGGTAGCGCACAGGCTCGGTGCGGCGGCTCCACTTAAGCGAGTTGTAGCCAAAAAGGCTCTGTTGATAGGTGAGCATAAGCGGCTGCACATTGTAAGTGGTGGTGTGGCGGCCCAGGAGGTCGAGGCGGCGCACAAAACCGCTCAACGTAAAAGAACCACCCGTGAGGTGCAGGTTCTGTTTTATGTTAAGAGTGAGGTCGGTTTTAAGGTTGTTGTATTTGGCATAACTCTCGCTGCCGTCGGGGAGGGTTACATAATCGGTGGTTTTGTTGAAATAGGGCGACGATGTAAGCGTTACATTAGGCAGATAGTCGGCACGATAGGAGCGGTAGTTCCACAGAGCCGAATTATATGCGTGGCGAGCCGACACCGCATCGGGCGACCGGTGGCGGGCCATATGCACAACCTCACGCAACGTATATGCACGCGCCGGCAAGCTATCCTGCGCCATAAACGGTGACACCGACAAGGCAAGCATAATTATTGCAAACAAAAATCTCGTATAGACCGAATAGTGTGTATTCATACCTCTGTTGTTTGCCGGCAAAAGTATGCGGTGGAACAAACCGCTGCAACGTCTTTTTGAGAAAACAGACTGCACAAGGCTGAGATTGTCCACTTTTTTGACAAAATAGATTGCGAACAGCTATAAAAAACCACATTGTAAAAGAAATAGGTTATATTTGCAATGCTATGATAGATGCCAAGATAATAATAGTAGATGACAACAAGGCAGTACTGCAAGCACTGCACGCCGTTTTGAGCAAGGAGATAAAAGCAGTTGTCGCAACGCTTAACCCCGATTTAATCCCTGCACTTATAGCAAGGGAGGATGTGGATGCCGTTCTATTAGATATGAATTTCGGTAGCGGAAAACTCAACGGCGACGGTGGGCTCTATTGGCTAAAACGCATTAAAAAGGAGAGTGCATTAAGCAACCCGCCATCGGTGGTACTCATAACCGCATTTGGCAATATAGAACTTGCGGTGCAGGCCCTCAAGGAGGGTGCCGACGATTTTGTTCAAAAACCGTGGGACAACAGGCGGCTTGTGGAGATAATGAGCGATGCCATAGCCAAACGCCGACAAGCGATGAACCCCGCAAGCAACACCAACGAAGAGCGGTACATTGCAGGGCCGCTCATACATTCACTTGTGCAACGTAATGCCACCACATACGCAAAGCCAGTGCCTGTAATAAGCGAGGGTGCAATGAACGAGCTTATGGTAATAGCTGCCGAGGGCGATATAAGCCTGTTGGAAGATACCATAGAACGTACCATTCTATGGTGCGACAACGACACTTGGGAGGCCCTTGACATAACAAGAGGCAAACCACACACGCCGCACACAATAACAATAGAGGAGACCGAGAAGAGGCTTATCCGCTCCACACTCAAAGCCACGGGGCACAACCTTGTAATGGCAGCGCAAATGCTTGGAATAAGCCGGCAAACACTCTACAACAAGATGAAACGCTATGAACTCTATTAACAAGCACTATACAAAGATGTGGGTAGCCGCCATTCTGCTGTTGATTGCCGGCAGTGGAGCGGCAACAGCCTTTTACATAAACAACAGCGACTACCGCCTCTCCATAATTGCATATATTGCCATTGCCGCCGCCCTGCTGCTCATTGTAAAACTAATACGTCACCCCATAAAAATAGCGCACCGCTTTACCGATTGCATACAGGCCAAAGAGCATAACAGCTATTTTATCGGGAATAACGACCTGCTGTTAGGAGCATTGGGCGATAAAATGAACGATACCCTGCAAAAGAGCAGCCGCGAACGCGAAGCGCTGGGGAGAACACTTGCCTACAACGAGCGTATAATGCGGGTGATGTCGCACGAACTGCGCAACTCGCTCGCACCAATAATATCACTATCGGGCCACGGCGGCAATGTGGAAGAAAACATAGCCGAAAATATGCAGATAATCCACAGCCAGGCAGTGGCTGTAAACGATTTTGTGAACGCATTTCACCGTCTCTCCAATATACCTGCGCCCAAAATCGCTGATGTAAACGCAAGCGCACTGTTCAAAAGACTCGCTCACCTGCTACGCGACGAAAAGGGGAAGTGCAGCCTGCAATTCACGGCACCGCAAGAGCTTGTGATAAAGGCCGATGCAAACCAGCTTATATTGGTACTTGTGAACCTGTTGCGCAATAGTTTCCACGCGCTCGATGGAGAGCAGAATGGCAAAATAGAGGTGCTCGCATCGTCGTCGGAGGGAAAGGTTTACATTACCGTCAGGGACAACGGCCCCGGAATAGCCGATGAACACATTGAGCATATATTCGAGCCCTTCTACTCCACCAAGAGCGGTGGCACAGGCATAGGGCTACCGCTTTCGCGACAAATAATGTTCCTGCACGGTGGAGATTTGAAAGTTCTCTCAACCCGCGCAGGAAACACAATCTTTATTCTGCAATTTTAGAGGAGACTACGCCCAGCCCTTGCGCACCACCCAACGATAGACAATGGGTATCACATACACATTGAGGAAGGTCGATGACAAAAGGCCGCCAAGCACCACCACGGCCATAGGGCTCTGAATCTCGTTGCCGCTCTTGTCGCCCGCAAGAATCATAGGAATAAGTGCAAGTGCCGATGTAAAGGCGGTCATAAGAATAGGTGTCAGACGGTCAGCCGAGCCCGCGAGCACAGCCTCATCGAGCCCCATACCCGCAGCACGCAGATGCTGGTAACGCGACACAAGCAGAATGCCGTTGCGCGTGGCTATACCAAACAGTGTGATAAGGCCTATTATTGCGGGGATACTCATAACCCCCGAAGATATATATGTGGCTATGATACCGCCAATGAGGGCAAGCGGCAGATTTATGAGCACCGTGAGCGACAAAGTGGTATTCTTGAACTCGCCGTAGAGTAGCACAAATACCACAAGCACGGCAACAGCTGTTGTGAGCCACAGCGTGCGCGAAGCCGATGCGGCACTCTCGAACTGCCCGCCATACTCCAAGCGGTAACCCTCGTCGAGCGGCAACTCCTTTTCAAGATATTTTTCTATGCGCTCCACGGTGCCTGCAACGTCGCCACCCGTGATGTTGGCCGACACCACCACCTTGCGCTGCACATTCTCACGGCTTATGCTGCCCGGGCCACCCACCGACACCACATCGGCAACCTCGGTAAGCGCCACCTTGCCCTGCGGGGTATCTATAAGCGCATTCTTTACACCGTCGATACTCTCGGTGTAATCCTTGTTAAGACGTATTATGAGGTCGAAAGAGCGCTCACCCTCGTACACCGTACCCAGCTTTTTACCCGGGAAAGCAGCCTGCACAAAGCTGTTGAACTGCTCCATAGTAACGCCATAATAGGCGAGCCTGTCGCGGCGGGCGCGCACCTGCAACTGCGGTGTTTCAACCTGCTGCTCCACATTTATATCCACCACCTGCGGGAAGGCTGCAAGCAGCGATTTTATCTCGGTGCCGGTGCGGAAAAGAGTACTCAGGTCGGGGCCGAAGATTTTTATCGCCAAGTCGGCCTGTGTGCCCGACACCATATGGTCTATGCGGTGCTCCAAAGGCTGCCCCACCGATGTAACCACCCCGGGGATTGTGGCTAAGCGGCTGCGCACATCGTGCAAGAATTCGGCCTTGCTGCGCTCGCCAAGTTCGAAATTCACATCAATCTCGGCACCGTTGGAGGTTTGCGAATGCTCGTCGAGCTCGCCACGGCCTGTGCGGCGGGCTGTACCGGTGACCTCGGGTATCTGCAACAGCTCCTTTTCTATGAGCGCACCTATGCGGTTGGACTCCTCGAGCGATACACCCGGGCGCGACACGGCCGCAATGGTAAGTGCCTTTTCATTGAACTCGGGCAAAAAGCTACGGCCCATACCCGCAAACAGCAGCAGGCACAGCACAAACAGGAGAACCAACGACACTATAATCTTTTTGGAATTGGCAATAGCCTTGCCAAGCGACTGCGAATAGCTTGTGAGCAACCACCTGTCAACCCAGTTTTTCTTTTCGGCCTTGCACAGATAGGCGTCGCCCGAAAGCATTATTTTGCACAGCAAGGGGGTAACGGTCATTGCCACCAACAGCGACATAAGCAGCGCCACGATATAGGCGATGCCAAGCGGTTTGAGCATACGCCCCTCGAGGCCGCTCAAGAAGAAGAGCGGCATAAATGTAACTATTATTATAAGGGTGGCGTGTATTATGGAAGCACGTATTTCAGACGAAGCCTCATAGACCACCGTGAAGGCCGAACGGCGTTCACCATCGGGTAACAAGCGGTTCTGACGCAGGCGTTTATACACATTCTCCACATCGATTATGGCATCATCGACCAACGAGCCTATGGCAATGCACATACCGCCCAGTGTCATAGTGTTTATATCCATACCCACAAGGTATAGCACAATAACCGTGCCAAGCAGCGACAATGGAATTGCCAAAATAGAAATCACCGTGGTGCGCATACTTGTGAGGAAGAGGAAAAGCACCAATATAACGCAAATGGCACCCTCGATGAGCGATTGCCCCACATTATTCACCGATGCCTGTATATAGTCGGCCTGGCGGAAGATTTTGGTATCGAGCGACACATCGGCCGGCAGCGATTTTGCAATGCTCTCGAGGTTACGCTCAATGTTCTGTGTTACGCTAAGTGTGTTTATACCGGGTTGCTTGGATATTGAAAGAATTATAGATGGTTCGCCATTCTGCGCTGCATAGCCCTGCTTCACTGCGGGAGCCACCACCACATCGGCCACATCGGCCACACGCACGGGAGCATCGCCGTTCATCTTCACAAGGGTGTTGCCAAGCTCGTTCACATCGTTGGTGCGCCCCATACTGCGCAGGTTGTATTCGTTGCCAAAGTCGCGCACCACACCGGCACCGGTGTTCACGCTCATAGCCGCCACGGCAGCCTCGAGCTCGGGCATTGTAACGCCATACATATCCATCTTCACGGGGCTGGCAAGCACCTGATACTGCTTGTAATCGCCGCCTATGATTGTCACCTGCGACACACCGCCCGTGGCAAGAATTGCAGGCTTCACAACCCACTCGGCAAGGGTGCGCAGCTCCATCATAGAGGTGGTGCGGGCGCGCATACCTATGAACATAATCTCGCCCATAACGCTCGACTGCGGAGCAAGCACCGGCACAATACCGTCGGGCAGCTGCCCCGACAAGAGGCTCATCTTCTCGCTGATGATTTGACGAGCCTTGTATATATCCATACCCCAATCGAATTCCACCCACACAAAGGAGAAGCCCTGCGACGACGATGAACGCACACGGCGCACATTGGTGGCACCGTTCACAGCCGTTTCAATAGGGAAGGTTACAAGACGCTCAATCTCCTCGGGGGCCATATCGGCGGCATCGGTGAGGATAACCACGGTGGGCATAGTGAGGTCGGGGAATACATCTACCTCTATGTTTCGTGCCGCATATATGCCGCCAATAACCGTGAGCACCACAGCCAACAGCAGCGGCAGTTTGTTGTTAAGCGAAAATTTTATTATTCTGTTAAGCATAATACCCTCTGTTTTTAATGAACGTGCCCTGCGTGGGGGTCGAGCGCAGCAGCGCCCTGCGACAGTTTAAGCGATACTCCACCCTTTGTAACCACACGCTCGCCGGCCTTCACACCCTTGAGCAGCTGCACCTGCACACCATCGGTGGCGCCCACCTGTACCTCGCGTTTTTCAAAAGATATGGGGGTGTGTTGCACAAAGACAAAGAAATTGCCCATCTCCTCGACCAATGCCGTGCGGGGCACAACAACGTGGGCGGCACCGCCCTCGGCAGCCAAGTGCAGGGTTACTATGCTGCCCGCAAGTACATCGCCTGTGTGGCGCGCGGTAACGGTAACCGGCACCATTGCACAGCTGTTAACCGACGAGCCCACAGCCGTGAGGCGGGCACCAATTTCATTCATTGCATACACCTTGCCACAGGGCAACTCCACATTTATGGTTGTAACATTCTTGAGCATAGAGGCATAGCGTACAGGCAGCTCGGCCGAGATATTCATATCGCCGTCGCGCTGTATCACCGCAAGCGGAGTACCCGCCTGCACATAGTCGCCATTGGCCACAAGCAGTGATGCCACATAACCGGCAATAGAGGATTTTATAGACACCTCGCCTGCCGAGTAGCTGCGTTTCATACTCTCATAGACGGCAGATGCCTGCTTGTATGCAGCCTCGGCAGCCTCGTAGTCGCGGCGAGAAACTATATTTTCTTTGTAAAGAGCCGACATACGCTCAAAATCGTTCTTTGCCACAGTGTAGTTGCTCTCGGCAGCGGCGAACTTAACGGAGGCGTCGTTGTCGGTAACATCGCCACCCTGCAACACAAACAGCTGCTCACCCGCACGCACAGCCTTGCCTGCAACCACGTTTCCGGCAAACTGCACTTTGCCGCTTGCCGACGCCACAAGGGTAGTGAAATTATCGGGGGTGGCGGTTACCTGCGCTGCCACCTTAACAGCGCCCGCAAATGTACTTGTGGTTGCCGCGGCTGTTGCAAAATCTATTTTCCAACTCTGCTCCTTGCTGAAGGATATATTGTTTTCGTGAGAATGGGCTGCGGCTTCCTGGCTGTGCGAGTGCTCGCCGTGAGCGTGGTCGTTGTGAGAATGTTCCTCGTGAGCAGCGGGCGCGTGGGCATCGCCGTGGTTGTGAACGTGCTCATTGTGCTCGTGGTTATGCCCGCAACCCACGTGAACGTGAACAGGATACTCCTGCCCGCCTATTGTGAATACAAGATTGCCCACTGCAGCCTCGGTGGGCGATAGCGTGAAACTGTAAACACCTTTGCTTTGCGGCTCCACGTTCATTGTTATATTATTGCCACCCGCCTTGAGCGCAACACCTATGGCGCCGCCATCGAAGGGCTTGAACGAGGGCAACTCGGTAACGTATGCCACCGCCGAAGCATTGTGGCCTGCCACTAATTCATCGTACTGCACAAACAGTTCCACCGAGGAGCTGTACTTTGTAGCGCTCAGCACGGGGTGGTCGTGCTCGTGCGCCTCGTGTTGGCGGCTGTGTTCCGCACAGCCAAGCAAGGCAAGCAATGCTGCCGCAAAGAGTATGTTTTTCATAACTACGTTTATATTGCTGTATAAATAAAAAGCATTGCAATTTGGAGTACTGCTCCAAACTACAATGCAAAAATAATATATCTCTTTTGCAAATAAGTTGCAGAAAATTGCTGTACCTGCAAGAACAAGGGCATCACACAATGCTGCGCCCCATAAAAACCACTCTGTATATTCGTATTATATCGGAATTGGCTATAAAAAAATCGGGATAGGCATCTTCGTTAAACGAACGTGCCACATAACCGCCCTCTTGGGGGTAAAGTTTTCGCAAAATAAGCCCGTTACAAGTAGTATCTATTGCATACAATTTCCCGGGTATTATCTTTTCCTCACCTTTTTGATAGGCAAGCAGAGCCACCTTATCACCTATGCGGAAAGCGGGCATAAGCGACTCGTCGCGCACCATATGCCACAAATCTATTGGAGTATCCAGCACTATTAAACGCGAGCGCTCTACATCATTGGCATTCTTATGAATGTAGTCGAGTATATCTACATCGGCGCGGTTGGCAATGATTGTTGGCAAAATGGGCGCACACGCACTCTCAATATCAATAGCTTCAGCCTCAACAAAAACAGGTTCCTCCACTTCCGCCTCGTTTTTTACGCTTTTTATCATCTCACCCTCACCACTGATGAGCCAAGAGAGGCTCAACTCAGGAAAATTAAGACCTATTTTCTTAATCACACGCTGCCCGGGAACGCCTTTCAGGTTACTTACATACCTTTTAGACAGACCACATATCGATTCAAAAGCATTTTTGCTTAAATTCTTATATTCTATGAATTCTACAAGTCGTTGTTGCACATTTAGTTGCATAATATATTATTTAGAATTATTATAAATATCAAGAATTTTAGGTTTATTATTCTTATTTATCTTGATATTTTACGCTTTGTTCTTATATTTGCGCCGCTTTTAAGATTTTTTACTCCTAAAAGGCAATATTTTATTACAAAATTACAATAAAATTCTTAATATGTATAACAAAATGAACAAAAAATGGGAAAGAAATTTAGTAAACAACGTTTTGCTTCTTTACGAAGTTTAGTGTGCAACAGTTTTTCGGTTCTCAACAGAACCACGTCAAGCATTATATAACATTAAATTATATGGACACGGTCAATTTCAAAAGGGAGCTTTTAGAGGCTCAATCCGAATTGCAACGATTTGCTTACAAACTCACCAACGACAAGGAGGAAGCCAACGACCTGCTTCAAGAGACATCGCTCAAGGCGCTTGTCAACATAGACAAGTATGAACCCGACACCAACTTCAAAGGGTGGCTGTTTACAATTATGCGCAACATCTTTATCAATAATTACCGCAAGGTGCTTCGCGAACAGACCTTTGTTGATACCAGCGAAAATCTTTTTCATCTAAACCAAGTAAAGGAGAACGAGGATTATATCGTTGAGAACGATTACGACTTGAAAGAAATTGAAAAAGCCATAAATTCACTATCAAACGAGATGCGCATACCATTTGTTATGCATATAAAGGGGTATAAATATCGCGAAATTGCCGACAAACTGGATTTACCTATTGGCACGGTCAAAAGCCGCATATTTTTCTCCCGTCGCATTCTTCAAGAAGAGCTCAAAGATTTTGTATAATACAGCCTCCCCGAACCGCCGCGGCGGTTCGGGGAGGGGTAATCCTATATTTTCAACTCCAAAAAACCGATAACGCCATATCATTGCGAGCCGGCCCCAAACTGCGCCGCCCAGGCCTTATCTATGTAATTATCGTAGAGGGTACAGGCGTGAGCACTGAAAGCAAGGCCGCACTCCATTATGGAATCCCACGTTGCACGCGGCAACACAGCCACATTGTCGCGGGTGGCCGAGGAGCGCCAAAGACCATATACCACACCGGCATTGAAATTGTCGCCCGCGCCCACCGTGCTGCGCACCTCAACCTCCTTCACCGCATATTGCGCAGTGAACTGCGGAGTAAACAGCGTCACGGGGCCACCGCCGCTTGTGAAGATAAAATTCTTGCAGTGCGGTGCTATGCGCGACATATAAATATCGGTACCATCGGTGCTATCGAACAGATAGCGAAAATCGTCGGCCGAACCACGCACAATGGTGGCATATTCCATATTTTCTATTATCGTGGGGAGCAGTTGCTCGCGCTCGTCAACGTGGTTCTTGCGAAAATTTATGTCGTAATATATTATTGCGCCCTGCTCATAGGCCTGCCGTAAAAACGGCTTTACCTTACTGCGCAACACGGGGTTGAGCACAAAATATGAGCCGCAAAGCACAATATCGCCACGCCCCACCTGCGGGAATTCCACGACAAGGCGGTTGGCAGGATAGTCCTTATAGAAGATATAATCGGCATCGCCGTGTTCGTCGAGGAAGGCGAGCGAGAGGGGCGATTTACCGTCGGAAAAGCAACAGAGCGCCGATGTGTCCACACCGCTGTCGCGCAGATGAGCCACAATTATCTCGCCTAACTTGTCATTACCCACCTCGCTGATGAATGAAGCAGGCAGGCCCATACGCCCAATGGATATTATGCTGTTATAGACCGAGCCACCCGGCACACCGCCCACGGGGCTGCCGTTCTTAAAGAGTATATCGTAAACCGTTTCGCCTATGCCCACTATCTTTCCCATAGCGCTATGCCTCCTCTATAAGTTTTTTAAGTTCATCTGTTCCGTTTGCCACAACAAATAAATCGTCGAGATTGCCACGCACAAAGGCCGTAGCGGCCATCTCCTGCAACAGTGTCACAAGACCGTTCCAGAAACCATCTACATTGTAGAGCACCACCCGCTTGCCGTTGTATCCTATGGTGGCAGCCGCCATTGTGTGAAACACCTCGTCGAGCGTGCCTATGCCACCCGGCAGGGCCACAAGCAGATTGCTCTGCTGCACCATTATGTCCTTGCGGTCACTAAGGTTGCGGGTGTGTATCTTTTCGTCTATCAGACTGCTCACACGGTTGCGCTCCTCAAGCACCACGGGCACCACACCCACAATGTGTGCACCCGCCTCCTTGGCGGCAGATGCCGTAGCCTCCATAAGACCGGCACGCGCACCGCCATAGACAAGCGCACAGCCCATTGAACCAAGCAGCGCACCCACCTCACGGGCCGCTACCACATATTTTGCATCAATCTGCTCCGATGCGGCACAGAATACAGCTATCTTCTTCATAAACCATACTATTATGTCGCTAATATAGCTATTTTTTCTTTTTTAATATGTAATAAAGACAAATGATATTTTTTTGAACTACCTTTGGGATAAATCTCAAAAACAGAGTGAACAGAACAACCTGCACCATAATGATATTGCTGTTTGCGCTGCACACCGCTGTGGCGCAGAACAGAGTAACCACCGACGAGGGGGTGAAATTCATTGTGGGGGTGAGCGACCACGACGGCACAAAGATTCCGCACATAATACTGCCCACATACTATGCATATGCCCCGCTCATCTTCAAAAGCCAAAGAGAGTACAGGAACTATGGCAGGCTTGTGCGCGATGTAAAAAAGACCATTCCCCTGGCAGCGGAGATACGCGACATAATACACGAAACCGAGGAGCACCTGAAAACACTGCCCGACGAGAAAGCGCGCAAGAGATTCCTTGACGCAAAAGAGAAAGAGCTTAAGGAAGCCTACACACCCAAGATGAAAAAACTAACCTTCAGGCAGGGCAAGCTGCTTATAAAGCTCATAGACAGGGAGTGCGACCAGAGCGCATACCAATTGATAAAGCTCTTTATGGGCTCGTTCAAGGCTGTTTTTTACCAATCGTTTGCAAAGCTCTTTGGTGCAAGCCTCAAAAAGACCTACGATCCCACAGGGGAGGATTTTATGATCGAGCGCGTGGTGGTGCTTGTGATTAACGGGCAGCTGTAGCGCTACACCCACCCGAACTTCTTGGCAAATTCCCAAATAACCATACCGGCAGTTACCGACACATTAAGCGAGTGTTTTGTGCCGAATTGGGGGATTTCTATTGCGCCATCGCTTGCATCCACCACCTGCTGCTGCACACCCTTTACCTCGTTGCCCATAATTATGGCATAGCGCTTACCTGCCTGCACCGAGAAACTTTGCAGCGCAATGCTCCCCTCGCACTGTTCTATCGAAAGGACCTCATACCCTTCGCTCTTTAGCAGGGCCACGGCATCCATTGTATCGTCAAAGTGCTGCCAGGGCACAACATCTTCGGCACCAAGGGCGGTTTTATGAATCTCGGCCGATGGCGGGGTGGCCGTGATGCCGCAAAGAAAGATGCGCTCCACACGGAACGCATCGCTTGTGCGAAATACCGAGCCCACGTTGTGCAGGCTGCGTATGTTATCGAGTACAACGGTAAGGGGCAGTTTGTGCGAGGAGAGGAACTCCTCGCGCCCTATGCGCCCCATTTCCGTAACAAGTTTTTTCTTCACGGTGGTGAGGATTAAGCAAATTTACTCCAATCGGTGAGGCGCATATCGCCCTCACGCTCAAATGTAGCGTGCATACCAAGCGCTGCTGCCACATTGTGGCTCACGTGGCCCTTTTTGGCTATCTTCAGGTAATCCCAAAGGAGCTGTTTGTATGCAGGGTGGGCACAGTTTTCAATGAGCAGTTTTGCTCTTTCATCGGGGCCCTTGCCACGAAGGTCGGCCACGCCCCACTCGGTTGCCACCACGCGCACATCGTGCTCGGTGTGGTCGGCGTGGGTTACCATAGGCACAATGGAGCTTATCATACCGCCCTTTTGTGTAGATGGACAGGTGAAGATGGAAACGTATGCGTTACGCGCAAAGTCGCCCGAACCGCCAATACCGTTCATAAGGCGGGTACCGCATATATGCGACGAGTTCACGCAGCCATACAAATCGACCTCTATTGCAGTGTTCATTGCAATGATACCCAAGCGGCGGATGATTTCGGGGTGGTTCGAGATTTCGGAGGGGCGCAGAACAAGCTTGTCGCGGAAGAAATCAAGGTTGTCATATACGTGTGCAAGGCACTCCTGCGAGAGCGAGAGCGAGCAGGTGCTGCCCACCTTCACCTTGCCAAGCTCCATAAGGGTGATTACAGAATCCTGCAACACCTCGGAATATAGGTCGAGCGGGGGTATCTCCGTTGCATTCTCAAGGCCTTTGAGCACAGCGTTGGCCACGTTGCCTATGCCGCTCTGTATTGGCAGGCCTGTTGCGGGTATTATGCCGCGCTTTATGTCGCTGATGATGAAATTCACCACATTCTCGCCTATCTTGCGGGTAACGTCGTCGAGTTCCTTGAAGAGCACCACCTCGTTGGGCATATTCACCTCCACAATGCCGATAACCTTTTTGTGATCGACCTGAACATAGGGCTTACCTACGCGGTCGCCCGCACTATATATAGGTATCTCACGACGATAAGGAGGGTCCTGCGGTTCATACACATCGTGCAGACCTATTGTTTGGTGGTAGCTGTTGCGCTCTATTATTATCTTGTCGGCAAGATTGGCCACAGTCTGGCCTATACCGCCTGCAGTGGTAAGATACACTTTGCCATCGGGGGTTATATCCACAGCCTCCAGGATGGCCACATTCACCTTGCCCAAATAGCCGTAGCGAAGGTCCTGTGCCATAAGCGACAGGTGCAGGTCGGTGTATGTAAGTTCCTTGTTGTTTACCGCATTGCGCACTGTGGGGTTTGAAAGAAAGGGGGCACGGAAGCGTATTGCATTGGCGCGGGTGAGCGCACCATCTATGGCATCGCCCGTAGATGCACCCGAATATAGGTCTATTTTGAAGGGCTTGCCTGCGGCGTGAGCCTCCTCGGCACGCTTGGCAACTTCGGGCAACACGGTTTTTGGGGTTCCCGAAAGGGTAAAACCACTAATACCCACACCATCTCCATCATTTATGTAGCAAGCAGCCTCTTGGGCTGTCATTATACGATAACTCATTGTGTTTGTGTTTTATATCAGTTATATTTTCTGTTGAATATCTCGGAATATATTATAGCTCTCTTGGCATCGGACTTTGTCTTTATGGCAAAACGCTCCTTTTGGGCCGCGGGTGCCTCTTTGGGTGCGGGCGATGGCGTTACTGCGGCAGATGGCACAACAGATGCTTTTTGCACGGGGCGTGGAGCCGGCGCACTGTTTTTCCTCTTTCGGGGGCGCGGCTGCTCCACGACAAAAGGCTCTTCCTCTTCCACTGGTTCTATGGTGGGGAAGGCCTCGCCCATAACACCGCGCGGCAATTTATTCCCGCCGGTTTCGGAGGGAGTCATATGGCGCATAGCAGATACAACATAGGCCACGCCCACAAGCAACAACGTTAAAAGGAACTCCATAGTATAAGAAATTTATTCTTGGTTGCTAAAAAAATCTTTGAATACCTCGTCGAACATTTCGCCACGTGTAAGACGGCCGTCTTTAACGCATACAATCTCCACACGCGCCTTTACAACAAGTTTGTCGCCTGCAAGGTTGTAAATGTCCTGCAAAAAAACGAGCTTGGCACCCTCACGTTTCATATTTATGCACACCACAAACTTGTCGCCACCACGCAGAGGCGATTTGTACTCAATGGTTATTTTGGAGACCATAGGATCGACACCGGCAGCGTGCATAGCTGTCATACTGCCTCCGTGTTCCTCCAAAAAGGCGTGGCGAGCGTGCTCAAGATAACGCTGGTAGTTGGAGTTGTGCACCACACACTGGAAATCGAGTTCATAGTCGCGCACCGCCATCTCCAGGCTGTATATATATTTATCTTTTACCATATTATATATTATTTGTTTCAACGGGATGCCACCCGTTACCAATAATCGCAATGTGCGAAGATACAAAAAAAATCTATCACACATAGTTTTTATGCAATTAGTGCACACTTTTGCTTAAAAAATGTAACGATATGCATTTTTAATACAAGCAGGTTAAAATAATTTGTTACTTTTGCGATGTGCGAGCGAAAATGGCAAAACTGCCGTTTTCGCTATTTTGCCGTGGAGTAATATTAAAGGAAAGAAACAATGGAGCCAAAGGAGATACAACAGCTATATGCCAAGCACGCCGGAGTGGATGCGCTGATGCAACTGCGCGAAGAGGGCAGCAAGAAGAGAGTATATATAGAAGGCTTGGTGGGCAGCGCCGCCGCAATGGTTTTGTGCGGATTGAAACTGCGTGCACCCGAGCAGACCTTCCTTGTGGTGCTGAACGATGCCGACGAGGCGGGATATTTCTACCACGATATGATGCAGATATCGGGCGACAACAATATTCTATTTTTCCCATCTTCTTTCCGCAGAGCGCTAAAATATGGGCAGGAAGACGATGCCAACAGGATTCTGCGCACCGAGGTTATGAGCCGCCTCACAGGGCGCAAGCGCAAAGAGGGGCTTGTGATAATAACCCACCCCGATGCCATAGCCGAGAAGGTGGCATCGCAGAACGACCTGCAGAACAAGACGGTGAACATAGCAACCGGCGACAGCATTGCCCGCGACAGCATAGAGAAACAGCTGGCTGCACTTGGTTTCAAGGAGGTTACATATGTTTATGAACCGGGTGAATTTGCCGTGCGCGGCAGCATCATAGATATATTTTCATACTCATCGGAGTACCCCTTCCGCATAGACTTCTTTGGGGATGAGGTGGAGAGCATAAGAACCTTTGAGGTGGAGAGCCAGCTATCGAGGGAGCGATGCGACGAGGCTGCCATAGTACCCAAGGTGACAGGGCGCGAGAGCGTTGCCATAACATCGTTCCTGCCCAAAAACGCTATACTCATAACCAAGGACATAGAGTATGTGAAAGGTTGCGTGGAGAAGCTGCGCACCGAGGGGTTCACCCTGCAGGCCAAGCTGTCGGAGAGCGAGTTACCCGAGATGCCCGACCTTATGAGCGCCGTGGAGATAGAGAGCTATGCACGCAGCGTAAAGCATTGGGAGACACGCAATGCGACAACCGCTGCGGGCGTAAAGGTTAAATTCGACACATCGCCGCAGCCGCTTTTCCACAAGGATTTCGACCTTGTGAGCAAGAATTTCGGGGAGTACATAGAGCGAGGCTACAAACTCACCCTGCTCACCGACGACCTGCACCAGGCCGACAGGCTGAAGGCGATATTCGAGGAGCGCGAGGATAACATTCCCTTTACCGCCGTGGGCCGCACCATACACGAAGGTTTTTGCGACAACACGCTGCACGCGGCCCTCTTTACCGACCACCAGCTGTTTGGCCGTTTCCACAACTTCCGCCTGCGCAGCGAGAGGGCACGCAGCGGCAAGGTGGCACTCACGCTCAAGGAGCTAAAGGAATTCGGTATAGGCGATTACATAGTGCACATAGACCACGGAATAGGCAAGTTCGGCGGCCTTGTGCGCATACCCACCGACAACGGTATGCAGGAGGCTATAAAACTCATTTACAAAAACGACGATGTGGTTTTTGTATCCATTCACAACCTGCACAAGATATCGAAATACCGTGGCAAGGAGGGCGATGCCCCCACCGTGAACAAGTTAGGCACCGGCGCGTGGGAGCGTATGAAGGAGCGCACCAAGAAGAAGATAAAGGACATTGCGCGCGACCTCATAAAGCTATACTCGCAGCGCTACAAGGAGCAGGGATTTGCCTACTCGCCCGACAGCTACCTGCAAACCGAGCTCGAGGCAAGCTTCATTTACGAGGACACCCCCGACCAGCTGAAGGCCACCAACGATGTGAAAAGAGATATGGAACGCAGCCGCCCTATGGACCGCCTCATATGCGGCGACGTGGGATTTGGAAAGACCGAGGTTGCAATAAGAGCCGCCTTCAAGGCTGCCACCGACGGTAAACAGGTGGCAGTGCTTGTGCCCACTACCGTGCTTGCCTACCAGCACTACCTCACATTCAAAGAGCGTTTGAAGGAGTTCCCTTGCAACGTGCAGTACCTGAGCCGCGCCCGCAGCGGAACTACTACCAAGAAGATATTACAAGAGATTGAGGAGGGCAAGGTGGATATTGTCATAGGCACCCACCGCCTCACAGGCAAGGATGTAAAGTTCAAGGATTTAGGGCTTTTGATTATAGACGAGGAGCAGAAATTCGGCGTGGCCGTGAAGGAGAAACTGCGACAGTTCAAAGTGAACGTGGATACTCTCACAATGACAGCCACCCCCATTCCCCGCACTCTGCAATTTTCCATTATGGGCGCACGCGACCTCTCTATGATACAGACACCGCCACCTAACCGCTACCCCATACACACCGAAATTCAAACCTTTGATGCCGACGTCATTAAGGAGGCAATAAACTTTGAGCTGAGCCGCAACGGGCAGGTGTTCTTCATAAACAACCGCATATCAAATATGCACGAACTGGAGCGTATGATTAAACGTGCCGTGCCCGATGCCCGCGTGTGCATAGGCCACGGGCAGATGGAACCCGCCGAACTGGAGAAGATACTATATGCCTTTATAAACCACGACTACGATGTGCTCATAGCAACCTCCATTGTGGAGAACGGAATAGACATTCCCAATGTGAACACCATTATAATAAACCAGGCACAGCATTTCGGTCTCAGCGACCTGCACCAAATGCGCGGGCGCGTGGGCCGCGGCAAGCGCAAGGCATTCTGCTACCTGCTCACCCCGCCACGCGAGAACCTCACCACCGATGCACGCCGCCGCTTGGAGGCGATAGAGAGCTTCAGCGAACTTGGCAGCGGTATGCACATAGCTATGCAGGACCTTGACATACGCGGAGCCGGCAACCTGCTGGGCGCGGAGCAGAGCGGCTTTATTGCCGACCTGGGCTATGAAACCTACCAGAAGGTGCTTGCCGAGGCCGTTTCGGAGCTGAAAGAGGAGGAGTTTGCCGATGTGCTACCCCAGGAGGAGAGCCCTGCCAACGACCTTTTCGTAAAGGAGTGCTTTGTGGAGAGCGACCTCGAGCTGCTGCTGCCCGCAGTGTATGTGCCCGACAGCAACGAGCGCATACTCCTCTACCGCGAACTGGACTCGCTGACCACCGAAAAGGAGATAGAAGCCTTTGGCACAAGGTTGCAGGACCGCTTCGGCAAACTGCCCGACGAGGCACGCGAGCTTATGAAGATGGTTGTGCTACGCCGCAAGGCACAGGACTTGGGCATAGAGAAGATATACCTCAAAGGCGGGCGTATGAACATTTTCTTTGTCGATGGCAAGCGCAAGGCCTTCTACGAGAGCGAGCAGTTTGGGCACATACTATCCTTTGTGCACAATACCACGTTCAACTGCCGCCTTAAGGAGGGCGACGGCCGCTGCGTAATAACCGTGGGCAATGTGAAGAACGTGGAGACGGCGCTCGCATTCATAGAGGAGATGCAAAGAAACGTAAAAATAGGTGCGTAAAGAAATTTTTACTATATTAGCCGACAAACCGTAAACAACAAACAAAATAATAGAATTACTATGAAGAAAAGAACTATCGGCACACTGCTTGCAGCCCTCTTTGTGGCAGGCGGCGCAGTGGCACAAAACAACGGTGGCATAGATGCCGCAATGTACAAGGAGATAAGCGAAAGCTACAAACCCACAACAAGCGAAAAGGCGTTGCAGAACATACTTATGGGCAACCCCATAAAAGCCCTCTCGCTTAACCAGGAGAACCTGGGCGAGATGAACACATACTTCAGCCACAGTGTGTCTTCAAAGGGTATCACAAACCAGGAATCGTCGGGCCGTTGCTGGCTCTTCACCGGGATGAACGTGATGCGCGCCAAGATGATTGCCGAGCAGGACCTTGGAGCATTCCAATTCTCACAGGTATATAACTTTTTCTTCGACCAATTGGAGAAATCGAACCTCTTTCTGCAGGGTATCATCGACACGCGCAAGAAGCCCAAAGAGGACCGCGTTGTAGATTGGCTCTTCAAGAACCCGTTGAGCGACGGCGGCACATACACCGGTGTGGCCGACCTTGTTGCAAAATACGGCATTGTGCCCAAGGGAGTTATGCCCGAAACATACACCAGCAACAACACCGATGCCTTCTGCTCGCTGCTCAAGAGGAAATTGCGCGAGTTCGGCTTGCGCCTGCGCCAGGCATCAGACAACGGAGCCAAGGAGAAGGAACTGCTTGCAATGAAGAAAGAGCAGCTTAAGGTTGTATATAAAATGCTTGCACAGGTGTACGGTGTGCCCCCCACCGAGTTTGAGTGGGCCCCCAAAGACGCCAACGGCAAGTACCGCGAGGAGCCACAGAAATACACCCCCAAAAGTTTCTACGACAAATACATAGGCATAGACCTGCAGAACGACTTTGTGATGCTTATGAACGACCCCACCCGCCCCTATTGGAAGAGCTACGAGATAGAGTACGACCGCCACGCATACGACGGACACAACTGGCTCTATGTAAACCTGCCCATTGAAGAGATTAAACAGATGGCCATAGCATCAATAAAGGACAGCACAATGATGTATTTCTCTTGCGACGTAGGCAAGTTCCTCGACAGCAAACGCGGCACACTCGATATGAACAACTACAACTACGAGGAGCTCTTTGGTGTGGAGTTCGGGATGGACAAGCGAGAGAGAATAAGCGTTTACGACAGCGGTTCGTCGCACGCAATGACTCTGAAAGCAGTAGATATAGACAAAGACGGCAACATTGTAAAATGGCAGGTGGAGAACAGCTGGGGCGCAGGCAGCGGCTACCAGGGCACACTCATAATGACCGATGAGTGGTTCGACGAGTATATGTTCCGCCTTGTGGTAGATAAAAAATATGTACCCGCTAAAGTATTGGAGGTGCTCAAAGAGAAGCCCACAATGCTCCCCGCCTGGGACCCTATGTTTATGCCCGAGCAGTAATTGGCAAGGAGTAACGAAATAATTATTTACTTTGTAACGAGAGCAACCGCAGTTGCTCTCGTTTTTTATGCACTATTGATAGATATTATCGCTCAAACCACTCTCTATCATTGGTACAATCCACCACCATTGCACCCCGGTGGCAATGAGTTTATTTTCAGCAAAATAAGACTATCAACAACCTGTTGAAAACTTTGCTGAAAATTATTTTGCAATTTTAGTGGGGAATTGTGGGGAATTGTGTAATTTTGAAACAAATTAGATATATTGGCTGTAGAATCCACCAATAGCACCTGCAAAAAACCGCGCTACAGATGCTTGCAAGGCACATTCTACCATAAAACAAGTAAAAAAGAATGCGTTTCATCGGTAACATAGAGGCAAAGACAGACAGCAAGGGAAGAGTATTCTTGCCCGCCTGTTTCCGTCGCGTGTTGCAAGCAGGTGCTTGCGACACGGTGATGCTGCGCAAGGATGTTTACCAGGATTGCCTTGTGCTCTACCCCGTGGATAGTTGGAATGCACAGCTCGACCTGTTGCGCAGCCGCCTCGACAAGTGGAATGCACGCCACCAGATGATATTCCGCCAGTTTGTGGCCGACGTGGATGAGCTGCACATAGACAGCAACGGACGCATACTGCTGCCCAAGCGATATTTGAGGATGGCGGCCATTGAACAGGAGGTACGTTTCATCGGAATGGACGATACCATTGAGATTTGGGCAAAGGAGAAGCTCGACAAGCCCTTCATAAGCCCAGAGGAGTTCAGCAGCGAACTCGAAAAAATAATGACAGCAGAGAAAGGAGGCGGTAATGAGTGAGAAACTTGTATATCACACGCCCGTGATGCTCACTGAGAGCATCGATGGGATGAAGATAGGGAAGAACGATATATGCGTTGATGTTACCTTTGGTGGTGGCGGCCACTCGCGCGAAATACTTTCGCGCCTGGGCGCAAAAGGGCATTTGTACAGCTTCGACCAGGACGAGGATGCCGAAAAGAACGCCCCCGCCGACAAGCGCTTTACATTTGTGAGGGGCAATTTCCGTTTCCTTTACAATTTCCTGCGCTACCACGATGCCACGGAGATAGACGCCCTGCTTGCCGACCTGGGAGTGTCGGGGCACCATTTCGACGACGAGACACGCGGTTTTTCGTTCCGTTTCGATGCCGACCTGGATATGCGTATGAACAAGCGCGGCGGCGAAACAGCTGCCGACCTGCTGAACAACGCCACCGAAGAGGAGCTTGCAAAGATATTCAAGCTATACGGCGAGCTTAATTGCGCACGCAAATTGGCGGCAACAATTGTGAAACGCCGCGGCGAGAAGCCCTTCAAACGTGTGAACGACCTTATAGAGGCAGCCAAGCCCTTCTGCCCGCCGCAGAGGGAGAAAAAGGAGCTTGCCAAAGTGTTCCAGGCGCTGCGCATTGAGATAAACCACGAGATGGATGCCCTCAAGGAGATGCTCACACAGGCAGGCGAGATGCTCAAACCGGGCGGCCGCCTGGTAATCATCACCTACCACTCGCTGGAGGACCGCCTGGTGAAGAACTTTATGAAGAGCGGTAACATAGAGGGTATAATAGAGAAGGATTTCTTTGGCAGGGTGACATCGCCATTCGATATGCAAAAGGTGATAATACCCACCGACGAGGAACAGGAGCGCAACCCGCGGTCGCGCAGTGCAAAATTACGAATAGCCATAAAAAAGGATACTGAACAATGAGCGAAACCATCGACAACAAGAGCAACAAGAAGAAAAAGAAGAAAAAGGGTGGCTTTATGGGCTACATCTTTGGCGGCAGGTTCTTTGGCAGCGAGATATTCCTGAACAACGCCCTGCTGCTTGGTATGATTGTTCTGTATGCCTTCATTTATGTGAGCAACCGATATGCGTTCCAGCAGGAACTGCGCGAAATAGAGCACCTGAAGAAGGTGAGGCTCGACCTCAGATACGACCTGCTCACACGCCAGAGCGAGTTTTCGGACAAGAGCCGCCAATCTAACATCGAGAAATATATAAAAGAGAATAACAGTGAGCTGAAGACAGCCACACAACCACCCTACTCCATAGACTGATATGTTTACATTCAAGAAAGACATAATATTTCGTTTCAAACTGCTCGTACTCTTCCTGTTCGGGTTGTGGGCCTTTATAATCATCATAAAGGCCGGGGTGGTTATGTTCAAGGAGCGCGACTTTTGGAACGAGGTGCGCGAGAGAAACATAAAGTATAACCAGAAGATTCCCGCAAAGCGCGGCAACATATTGAGCGACAACGGTGAGATTCTTGTGAGCAGCCTCATAAAATATCGTGTTTACATTGATTTCGACTACACCGACCCCAACAGCAAAACAACCGAGAAACGAGTGAGGGTAAGGAAGGATTCGATATGGAACGCCGACGTGGCGGAGCTGTCGAAAGGGTTGTCGCAGATTCTGCCACGCTGGAGTGCTGCAGAGTTTGAGAAGCACCTGCGTACGGGCCTCAACATAAACCGCCGCCGCGGCAGCGGCCGCCGCGAATATCCGCTGTGCCCCGGGCCCACATACATCACCTACTCGCAGTACAAGGATATAAAGAAACTGCCCATAATGAACCTCTCGTCGGCCTACTCGGGCCTCATCGCAAAGGAGTTTGTGGACAGGAAAAAGATTTTCGGCTCACTTGCTAAAAGCACGCTTGGCGACATTGTGGCAAGCGAGGACAAGAGGGGAAAGAAGTTCAACGTAACATACGGCCTCGAAAAGAAATACGACTCGCTGCTGCGCGGCAAGGAGGGAAGCGGCTGGAAGGAGAAATCGCGCCTCAGGGTTGATGTTCCTGCGCAGAACGGCGTGGACATACAAACCACGCTCAACGTGGAGATGCAGGACATATGCGAAAAGGCACTGCGCAGCCAGCTTGTGCAACGCGATGCAATGGCTGGTTGGGCCATACTTATGGAGACAAGCACCGGCGACATAAAGGCCATTGTGAACCTCACCAAGGTGGGCGAGGGACTGTACATCGAAACCAACGAGCAGACACAATACAGCAAAACACCCAACCTTGCGCTGTGCAACCTTATGGAGCCCGGCTCAATATTCAAGACCGTAGCACTTGCCGCCGCATTGGAAGAGGGGCGCATAAGCCCAAACGACTCGGTGCCGCATCACAAAGGCGTGCATCGTTTCTATGGAAGAAAAAGCATAAGCGACAGCCACAAGCCACAAGAGGGCACCACGCACTACAGCATAACCGAGGTACTTAAGTATTCATCGAACGTGGGTATGGGCGAGATTGTAAACAACGGCTTCAGAAAGGATGCCAAAACATTCACCGAAAAGCTCAAGGCGTTGGGTATGAACCGCAATTTCGGGCTCATAGAGTCGGAGGCTACGCCCTACTTTGCCACACCCGCAAGAAAGAGCTGGTCGCTGTCCGACCTTGTATCGCTGTCGTACGGTTACGCATCTATGATGACTGCCGTGAATATGGTAGCCTTCTACAACACCATTGCCAATGGTGGCGACCTTATGAAACCTCGCTTAGTAAAAGGCGTGGTGAAGGATGGCGAGCTTATAGAGGAGTATGCACCCGAGGTACTCGAGAAGGGCGTTTTAGCACATACCACAACCGAAGCGCTCACCAAGATGCTCATTGAGGTGGTGAATGCCGAGGATGGTACAGGCGACAAGGCAAGGACAAAGAACTTCATATCGGCAGGCAAAACAGGAACAGCCCGCATTGCCAAGAACGGCGGCTACGACTATTCTCCCATAGAATATCTGTTGAGCTTCTGCGGTTTCTTCCCTGCCGATGCTCCCAAATACACCTGCATTGTGCAGATGATAAACAACAAGGCACCACGCTCGGGCGGTATGACATCGGGCGTGGTGTTCAAGGAGATTGCCGAGAACATTATGGCCAAGCACGAGCGCGCCACATTGGCAGACGGCAAGGACACCATAAACGCGCCACAGCCCGCAATAAAAAATGGCAATATGAACGCTGTGAGCTACCTGATTGACGAAATGAATATAGAGATTGAGAGCGATTTTCGCACATCGTACAACGAGGAGCCGCAATGGGGCGTTGTTAAAAAAGACAGCAACACGGTCGTGTTTACCGAAACCGACTATGCCGGCGACCTTGTTCCCAATGTTATAGGTATGGGTGCAAAAGATGCGCTTTACCTTATGAAAAAGGCCGGGCTCAATGCAAGAATAAGCGGCTACGGACACGTGGCGGCACAGAGCATAAGAGGTGGCGAGAAAGCGCACAAGGGCGCATATGTTCTACTTACATTAAAACAATAAAAAGAGGATATTTATGAAACTGAGCGAACTTATCAGAAATATTCAATATACACAGATAGTACTCCCCAAGGAGGAGGTGGAGGTAACGGGTGTAAACATAGACTCGCGCAAGGTGGAGGCGGGCGATATGTTCATAGCTGTGCGTGGTACACAGGCCGACGGACACCAATTCATACCCGCAGCAGAGGAGAAGGGTGCAGTGGCCATTGTGTGCGAAACAATGCCCGAGCAACTGCACCCCGAAAAGGCATACATAAAGATTGCCAATGCGCAGAGCGCAACAGGGCAGCTTGCCACCACATTCTACGGCAACCCCAGCGAGAAACTCAAGCTCGTGGGTGTGACAGGCACAAACGGAAAAACCACCATAGCCACCCTGCTCTACGAACTGTTCCGCGGAATGGGGCACAAGTGTGGCTTGCTCTCCACCGTATGCAACTACATAGACGGCACCCCCTACCCATCGACACACACCACCCCCGATGCCGTGAACCTAAACAAGCTGCTCGGCCAAATGGCCGACGAAGGATGCGAATATGCCTTTATGGAGGTGAGTTCGCACGCACTTGCACAGGAGCGCGTGGGCGGGTTGCGTTTTGCAGGCGGCATATTCACCAACCTCACACGTGACCATATGGATTTCCACGAAACGATGGATAACTATCTTAAATGCAAAAAGAGTTTCTTCGACACACTGCCGCGCGACGCCTTTGCCATAACAAATATGGACGACAAGAACGGCCCCGTGATGGTACAGAACACACGTGCCGACATAAAGAAATACTCTACCCGCACGCTTTGCGACTACAAGGGGCGCATCGTGGAAACACATCTCGATGGTATGATTTTAGAGTTCAACAACCGCGAATTTGCCACACCGCTCACAGGCCGCTTCAACGTGAGTAACCTGCTTGCCATCTACGGTGCTGCCGTAGAATTGGGCAAGGAGCCCGATGAGGTGCTGCGCGTGCTCAGCACATTGAAGCCTGTTTCGGGCCGCTTCGAGACACTCCACTCGCCCAACGGTGCAGCCGCAATTGTGGATTACGCTCACACCCCCGATGCCATAAAGAACGTGCTTGGCACGGTGAACGAGGTGCTGCGCGGGCGCGGTAACATCATCACGGTGGTGGGAGCAGGCGGCAACCGCGACAAGGGCAAGCGCCCGCTTATGGCACAGGAGGCCGTGAAGGGGAGCAACAGGGTTATCATAACATCGGACAACCCCCGCTTCGAGGAGCCGCAGGAGATAATCAACGATATGCTTGCAGGCCTCACCGACGAACAGAAGAAGAATGTGCTGTCCATTGCCGATAGAAAAGAGGCCATAAGAACGGCTTGTGCACTTGCCCAAAAGGGCGATGTGGTGGTGGTTGCAGGCAAAGGGCACGAAAACTACCAGGATATAAAGGGTGTGAAGCACCATTTCGATGACAAAGAGGTTATAAGAGAAATATTCAATATATAATAAGGAGATAAGGAGCTATGCTGTATTACATTTTCAAGCTACTGCAGGAGAGCGGTTTTCCTGGAGCGCGATTGTTTGGCTACACCTCATTCAGAGCACTCACAGCCATTGTGCTTGCGCTGCTCATATCAACCATTTTTGGAGAGTACTTCATACGTTTCTTCAAGAAAAGGCAGATTTCCGAAACCTTGCGCGACCTTGACAAGAACAACCTGAAGGTGGGCGTGCCCACAATGGGCGGTCTCATCATTATTGTGGCTATCGTTGTTCCTTGCCTGCTCGTAGGGCGCTTGGACAATGTATATATGATACTGCTGCTCATCACCACATTGTGGCTTGGTGCAGTGGGCTTTGCCGACGACTATATAAAAACGTTCAAGAAGAACAAGGACGGCATCCCCGGCAAGGTGAAGGTGATTTCACAGGTGGGCCTGGGCCTGCTCATTGGGCTTACACTCTATTTGAGCCCGCAAGCGGTTATGAGGGAGAACGTAACGGTGCAGACAAGCCGGAACACCGAGGTGGTGCAGCACCGCAGCAAGCCCGAGAAACTTAACAAGACCACCATTCCGTTTGTAAAGAACCACAATCTTGGGTATGACGACATTATGTCGTTCTGCGGCGATTATGCCAACGCTGCCGGCTGGATACTCTTCGTGGTGGTTACCGTATTCATTGTAACCGCGGTATCGAACGGCGCCAACCTCAACGATGGAATGGATGGTATGCTGGCGGGCAATGCCGCCATAATAGGTATTGCACTTGCCATACTTGCCTATGTATCGAGCCACGTGAACTGGGCCGAATACCTTAACATAATGTACCTGCCGGGCAGCGAGGAGGTGGTTATCTTCGGGTTTGCATTCATAGGTGCGCTCATTGGTTTCCTGTGGTACAATTCATTCCCCGCACAGGTGTTTATGGGCGACACGGGCAGCCTCACCATTGGCGGCATTATTGCCGTAGTGGCCATTCTCATACACAAGGAGATTCTCCTGGTGCTGCTTTGCGGCATTTTCGTGGTGGAGAACCTTTCGGTAATGGCACAGGTGGCATATTTCAAGAGTGGCAAGCGAAAGGGAGTGAAACAGAGATTGTTCCGTTGCACCCCGCTACACCACCACTACACGATAACAGACGACAAACTCGACAGCGCTTGCAGCTATATGTTCAAGGGCCCTCAAAGACCTATGCACGAGGCCAAGGTGACCATCCGTTTTTGGATTGTAACCATCATTATGGCAGCAATAACGCTTATGACATTAAAGATAAGATAACCAAGGAGAGAGAATGGAAAAGAAGATAGTTGTTTTAGGTGCAGGCGAGAGCGGCTGCGGCGCAGCTGTTTTGGCAGCAAAATTGGGATTCGATGTGTTTGTGTCCGACTTTGGTGCCATAAGCGACAAATACAAAAAGATGCTCGACGAGCGCGGCATACGCTGGGAAGAGAAGCAGCATAGCGAGGATATCATCCTATCGGCCGGCGAGGTGATAAAAAGCCCGGGCATACCTGCCGATGCACCTATGATTTTGAAGATAAAGGATGCCGGCATCCCCATAATATCGGAGATTGAGTTTGCAGGGCGTTACACCAAAGCCAAGATGATATGTATTACCGGTAGCAACGGAAAGACAACCACCACGTCGCTCATACATCATATATTCCGCGAAGCGGGGCTCAATGTGGGGCTTGCAGGAAACATTGGCAACAGCCTTGCCCTGCAGGTGGCCGAGGACGACAAGGACTACTACATTGTGGAGCTGAGCAGTTTTCAGCTCGACAATATGTATGAGTTCCGCGCCAACGTGGCGGTGCTTATGAACATAACCCCCGACCACCTGGACCGCTACGAGCACAAGATGCAGAACTATGTGGATGCCAAGTTCCGCATTCTGCAGAACCAGCAGCAAGAGGATGCTTTTGTATTTTGGAACGACGATCCCATAATACAGAGCGAACTGCCCAAATACAAGCACGGAAAACTATACCCCTTTGCCGAGAGGAACAACGGCAATATGGCGGCATACACCGATGAGGAGAAGATTATCTTCACCGAGCCCACTCCGTTCAATATGGAGCTGGAGGAGCTGTCGCTCACAGGCAAGCACAACCTCTATAACTCAATGGCGGCGGGTATTTCGGCCAACGTGGCGGGAATACGCAAAGAGACCATCAGAGAGGCTTTGAGCAGTTTTGCCGGCGTGGAGCACCGCCTGGAGAAGGTGGCCAAGATAGACGGCGTGGAGTATATAAACGACTCCAAAGCGACCAATGTGAACAGCTGCTGGTATGCTTTGCAGAGTATGAAGACCAAAACCATACTTATTCTTGGAGGCAAGGACAAAGGCAACGACTACAGCGAAATAGCCGACCTTGTAAAAGAGAAATGCTGCGGCCTCATATTCTTAGGAGCGGACAACAAGAAACTGCACGACTTTTTTGGCTCATACGGCTTGCCAATAGCCGACACCCATTCGATGAAGGAGTGCATAGATGCCGCCCGCAAAATGGCAAAGAGCGGCGAGACCGTACTGTTGAGCCCCTGCTGCGCAAGCTTCGACCTGTTCAAGAGCTACGAAGACCGCGGCAGGCAGTTCAAGGATATTGTAAACAATTTGTAAACACCACACTTACCAATGGGAAAAGGCATATCAAAAAGAATATTCAAAGGCGACAAGATAATATGGACCATCTTCTTTATCTTGTGCGCCCTGTCGATAATCGAGGTTTTCAGCGCAAGCAGCCGCAAGACCTTCGAGACACATAACTATTGGCAGCCTATAACCCGGCACGCAATGTTCGTGATTGCCGGTGTGGGAGTAACCTGGTTCATTCACAATATGAAGATATCGTGGATAAAACAATTCTCCTACTTCATATATATAGCCGGTGTAATAGGCCTTGTGTGGGCAGCCTTCGGCGGTGCCGTGGTGAACGAGAGTGCCCGTTGGGTGGAGATTTTCGGTATAAAGTTCCAACCTATGGAGATTGCCAAGATGGGCATTGTGATGACAACCGCCCTTGTGCTTGCCGAATCGCAAACCGAGGAGGGCACCGACCTCAAGGCTATGAAGAAGATTATGCTGCTGTGCGCGGTACCCTGCTTCTTCATTCTGTTGGAGAACCTATCGACCGTGGCGATAATACTTGCAACGGTGTTCCTTATGATGCTAATTGGGCGTGTATATTGGAAACACCTGCTTGGGCTTGTGGGTGCAGGCGCGCTTGCCGTAATAATTTTGTTTGGTGCCATTATGGCTACACCAAACAAAATTGAGGCAAAACAAGGAAGTGCCGTTTACAAGGTTCACAACAAGATGCTTACCTGGAAAAACCGCGTATTAGATGTTACCGATACCGGCGGGCAGGTGAAGCCCAAAGACTATCAGATTAGCGGCAACGAACAGCGCACATACGCCAACATAGCCATAGCCACAAGCGGGCTCATAGGCAAGGGACCGGGCAACTCGGTGCAGCGCGACAATATTCCACACGCCTACTCCGACTTTATATTTGCCATAATAATAGAGGAGCTTGGGCTCATAGGCGGTATAATAGTGATAATGCTCTACCTCACCCTGCTCTACCGCTGCGGCAGCATTGCATCGGGATGCGAGGATGCCTACCCTGCCTTCCTCATTATGGGTATGGGATTCATCATTGCAATACAGGCGATGATGCATATGACAATCTCCGTAGGCGGCCCCGTAACAGGCCAACCCCTGCCGCTTGTGAGCCAGGGAGGAACATCGACTCTCATAAACTGCATATACATAGGCACTATGCTGAGCATAAGCCGTTATGTGAGAAGGTTGAACAAGGCAAACAAGGCTGCCGCAGCCGATGCAACACCTGAGGAGAACATTGCAAAAACCGAAACAAACACAACCACATATGAAGAAGGAGTATAGAATAATAATAAGCGGCGGGGGAACAGGCGGCCACATATTCCCCGCCCTGTCGATAGCCGATGCCATACGCAGCAAGCAGCCCGATGCAAAAATATTGTTCGTGGGTGCAAGTAACAGGATGGAGATGCAGCGCGTGCCCGAGGCAGGGTACGACATTGTGGGCCTGCCCGTGGCAGGCTTCGACCGCAAGCACCTGTGGAAGAACATAAAGGTGCTGTGGCAGCTGTTCAAGAGCCAGCGTATGGCCAAGAAGGTAATTAAGAATTTTGCACCGCAAGTGGCAGTGGGCGTGGGCGGATATGCCAGCGGCCCCACACTTAAAATGGCGGCAAGTATGAACATACCCACACTCATACAGGAGCAGAACTCGTATGCGGGCGTTACCAACAAACTGCTTGCAAAAAAGGCCAAGATGATATGTGTGGCATATGACGGAATGGAGCGCTTCTTCCCGCACGAAAAGATAAAACTCACAGGCAATCCCGTGAGAAAGGCGTTGCTCGATATGCGCACAAACCGCGCCGTGGCTATGAAGGAGATGGGGCTCGACATAGATAAACGATGCGTGCTCATCGTGGGTGGCAGCTTGGGAGCACGCAGCATAAACGAGAGCATCATAGGCAATCTGAGCATCATTAAGGCAAACCCCGACATACAGTTTGTGTGGCAGACAGGAAAGCTCTACTACGAGGAGATGGTTGCACGCGCCAACCAAGATGGCAAGCCCGACAACCTTATAATTACCGACTTCGTGAGCAATATGGCCAATGCATTGAGCGCAGCCAATCTGGTGGTTTCGCGCGCAGGCGCAGGCTCAATATCGGAATTCGCACTGCTGGGCAAGGCTGTCATACTGGTGCCCTCGCCCAATGTGTCCGAGGACCATCAGACCAAGAATGCAATGGCGCTTGTGGAAAAAGATGCTGCGATATATGTTGCCGATGCAAAGGCCGGCGAGGAGCTGCTGCCCACAGCCGTGGCCACCGTAACCAATGACGAAAGAATAAATACATTGGAGAGCAATATTGTGAAACTGGCGAAACCCAATGCCGCGCAGGAGATAGCCGAAGAGGTACTTATACTTGCTAACGCATATATGGAAAAGGAGACACGCCGTATAAAGGAGAATATAAAATAATGGAACTCAAAGATATCAAACAGGTATATTTTCTGGGAGCAGGCGGCATTGGAATGAGTGCCCTGGTACGCTATTTCCTTAAGGAGGGAAAGGTTGTTGCCGGATATGACCGCACGCCCAGCCCGCTCACCGACAAGCTCATTCAAGAGGGGGCCCAACTGCACTTTGAAGAGAATATAGAACTCATACCCGCCTGTTGCAGACAACCCGAAGGAACACTTGTGATATACACACCCGCAATCCCCGACAGCCACAAGGAGTGGGCGCTCTTCAGGAACGGCGAGTTTGTTGTGAAGAAACGTGCCGAGGTACTTGGAATAATCACAGGTGACAGACGCGGCGTGTGCGCAGCAGGCACACACGGCAAAACCACAACCAGCACAATGACAGCCCACCTGCTGCATCGGTCGCACGTAGATTGCGCAGCCTTCCTGGGAGGTATATCGAAAAACTACAAAAGCAACTTAGTGCTGAGCGACAAGAGCGACCTGGTAGTTATAGAAGCCGACGAGTATGACCGTTCGTTCCTGCATCTAAAGCCCTACATTGCCACAATAACATCGGCCGATCCCGACCACTTGGATATCTATGGCAACAAGGAGAACTACTTAGAGGCTTTTGCACAATTCACCGAGAGGATAAGAGAGGATGGCTACCTCATACTGCACGAAGGGTTGGAGGTTGTTCCCCGCACAAAGAAAGGGGTAACCACATATATTTATGGCCGCGAGAATGGCGATTTCCACGCCCGCAACATACGCATAGGCGGTGGCAGAATAGTGTTCGACTATGTGTCGCCGTGGCAAACGATAGAGGATGTGGAACTCGGAGTGCCCGTGAGCATAAACATAGAGAACGGAATAGCCTCTATGGCTATGGCAGAGATATGCGGTGCCACAGCCGAGGAGATGAAAGCCGCTATGAAGAGTTTTGAAGGTGCCGACCGCCGGTTCGACTTCCACATTAAGCAAGACAACTTGGTACTGCTTAGCGACTATGCCCACCACCCCGACGAGGTGAAGGCGTGTGCGCGGTCGCTGAAGGAGCTTTATAACGACAAAAAGGTGACCGTGCTGTTCCAGCCCCATCTGTTCAGCCGCACAAAGGATTTCTACAAGGAGTTTGCACAGAGCCTTTCACTCTTCGACGAGGTTATTCTTGTAGATATATACCCCGCGCGCGAACTGCCCATCAAGGGGGTTACAAGCAAGCTAATATACGACCACATAGCCGACGGCGTGAAAAAGAGTATGTGCAGCCGTGCCGATGTGACAAAGGTGGTAGAGGAGAAGAAGAACGAGATTGAGGTGCTTGTGTCTTTGGGAGCCGGGGATATCGAGAACGATATTCCGCAGATGAAACAGATTTTGATAAACCGATAACGAGGGATGTTTAAGAAGATACTTATATACAGTGTGGCAGTGATAGCCGTGGGCTACATAGCCTTTGCCCTGCTCTTTCTCACCAAAGAGGAGGAGGGAGCGCTGTGCAAAGGGCTGAAGATAAGCATCACCGATGGCGGTTCGGGAGCCCTTACCGACGAAAAGATAGCATCGCTATTAGCAGCCAAAGGCATAAACCCCGTGAACAAGCCCATCGAAAATGCCAATTGCCAAGCCATTGAAGCAATCATAGGCAAGCTGTCGGTAGTGGAAGAGTGCCAAGCCTACAAAACACACCGCGGTTACATAGGCATAGACATCGACTGCAAAATACCCATTATGCAGGTGTTCGACATAAACGGCAGAGAGTTTCACATAGACAGCAAGGGGGCCGTCATCGATGGTATAAGCAATGCAATGTACCTGCCTGTTGCCAACGGTTTCATCACCACCGAAATGGCCGATAAGGAGTTGCTCACCATTGCGAGATTCCTGCAGGACAACCGTTTCTGGAACGAGCAGATTGAGCAGATATTCTTCACGGCCAAAAAAGAGGTGTTGCTCATTCCCCGCATTGGCAACCACACGATAGAGCTCGGCACCGTGGATAACTTGGAGAAGAAACTCGACAAATTGAGAAAATTCTACCGGAAAGGGCTTAACACCATTGGGTGGAACAAGTATAAAAAGATAAATATTGAATTTGACAAACAGGTTATTTGTACCAAAAGAGATAAATGATATGGGAACAAAGAATTATATAACAGCTATAGAGATAGGCTCGTCTAAAGTGGCAGGCACGGTGGGTGTTGCCACATACGAAGGTATAAATATCATTGCATACGCAAGCGAGCCTGTCGACGGATTCATATCGAAAGGAGTAGTGCGCAACGTGGATGCCGCAAGCGCCTGCCTCACCGACATAATAAACCGCTTAGAGGCACAGCTCGACAACAAGGTGACAATAGAGAAGGCATACACCACCATAGGTGGAATATCGGTGCGCTCGGTAAAATCGACAGTGAAGAGGGAGTTCGACGAGTATAAGAAGATTACCCCCGAAATTATCGATGCAATGGCCATTGAAAACGATAACGAGTTCGTTGTTCCCGAGGGATACCAGAAGGTGCAGGTAATTGTGCAGGATTACAAGCTCGATGGCAGCGTGAACACAGCCCCCACCGGTTTCCACACACGCAGCATAGAGGGCAGCTACCTTAACATCATCATAAACGAGCAGTTTATGAAGCAGTTAGGCGAGAGCTTCGAGATGGCAAAGATTGAGATTGTCGATAGTTTCACAGCCGCAAAGCTCGAAGCCGATATCCTGCTGAACAAGGACGACAAGCACAGTTGCGCACTTGTGAATATGGGTGCCGAAACCACCACCATATCGATATACACCAACGAACTGCTGCGCAAACTGGTGGTACTGCCCCTTGGTGGCGAAAACATAACAAGGGATATATCCACCCAGCACATATCACGCGAAGAGGCCGAGAGCATTAAGATGTTCAAGGGCTATGGTGCAGCAGGCAGCGACAACAGCCTCATTGCAAATGAAACGCTGAACAAGATAATTGCCGCCCGCATCGAGGAGATACTGCTGAACATAAAGCACCAGATAGAGAGCTCGGGCGAGAAGGTGGGGCACATATTCTTCACAGGTGGAGCTGCCAAACTGAAGAACCTGAAGGCGTTGCTCGACGAGCACCTGCAGGAGTACAACACACGCATAATCACAGAACCTTCGCTCCGCTGCTTCAACGACAGCGGCCTCTCTCTTGCATCAGATGCCATAACACCCACACTCTTCGGGCTGTTGAGCACAGGCAAAGAAAACTGCTGCAAGGAGGTGGGCGCAAAAGAGCCGGCAACGCCTGTGCAGCTATCGTTGCTGGAGAATGTGGATGAGGAAGAGAATAACGAGCCCGAGACAGATACCCCCGCAGAAGAAAAAAAGGTTGAAGAGAAGAAACCCGAAGAAAAGGTAGAAACAAAGAAGCCCGAAAAGCCTCGTAAAAAGCCCAAATGGCAACAGACACTGATAAATATGTTCTCCGATTTCACGGACAATATAACCGAGGACGAAGAGAGCGACGACGAGTAACGAATAACGAATGACGCAAAAACAGTAAGACTATGAACGAAGAAGAGAACAAGGGCCTGCCCTTTGCAATACCCACAGATGCCCCCAGAATTATAAAGGTAATAGGTGTAGGCGGTGGCGGTAGCAATGCTGTTGAGAATATGTACAACAAAGGTATTCACAACGTATCATTCGTTATCTGCAATACCGACATACAGGCGCTGAACCACTCTAATATTCCTATGAAAGTGCAGCTTGGCGAAAACGTAACCGAAGGCCTCGGCGCCGGTAACGATCCTGCTGTGGCACATATGGCAGCCGAGGAGAGCCGCGAACAGATAGAAAAACTGTTCAACGACGGCACCAAGATGGCATTCATCACTGCCGGAATGGGCGGTGGTACAGGCACCGGTGCGGCACCCGTAGTAGCCCAGATAGCCAAGGAGATGGGCATACTCACAATTGGTATTGTAACCATCCCCTTCAAATTCGAGATGGGAAAGAAGATAAAACAGGCCCTGCGCGGCGTGTCGGAGATTGCAAAGCACGTCGATGCCCTGCTTGTGATAAACAACGAGCGCCTGCTCGACATATACCCCAAACTGGACATTGAGGAGGGCTTCCGCAAGGTGGACGATGTGCTCACCACTGCCACCAAGAGCATTGCCGAGATCATAACGGCACGCGGTACCATAAACCTCGACTTCCGCGATGTGAAGAAGGTGCTCAAAAATGGCGGCGTGGCCATTATGAGTTACGGTATAGAGAGTGGGGATGACCGCCTTGCAAAGGCGTTCGACAAGGCTATGAACTCGCCACTGCTCAACAACAACGACATATACAAATCTAAGAAAATCCTCTTCAACATCTATTACAACCCCAACGAGCCTATGCTTGTGGAGGAGATAAACGCCGTGAACGAATTTATGGAGAAGTTCAAGGACGACAACATAGAGGTTATATGGGGATTGAGCAAGGACCACAACCTGCAAGCCGGCGAGGTGAAGGTAACCATCCTTGCAACAGGATTCGGTATGAAGAACATCCCCGGAATGGAGCCTTTGATAGCCGAGGAGGAGGCAAAAGAGGAGGAGATTTCACGTGAAGAGAAAGCGAAACAAGAGGCCGAGGAGAAGGCCATCAGCGAGATGGAGAAGGCCTTCTACAAGGAGGAATACAAGGTGTTCATATTCGACGATGCAAGCCTCAACAACGAGGAGATTATGTCGGCCGTCGATAACTCGCCCGTGTACAAGAGAACAATACAGGAGCTCGAGTTGTTAAAAGGCATTGCAGCCGGCACCGTACACAACGAGGAGGAGCCCGCTACCGAGAGCGTGGATACAAAAGAAGAGAGTAACGAAACAGAAATAACCGAATAAAAACATAACATTATGGAACTTTTCGATATTATTAGCAACGACATAAAAGAGGCTATGAAGGCCAAGGACAAAGTGGCCCTCGACACGTTGAGAAATATAAAGAAGGTACTTTTAGAGGCAAAAACCGCACCCGGAGCAGGCGACACCGTGAGCTACGAGACAGCCATAAAGGCCATTCAAAAACTTGCAAAGCAGGGAAAGGAGTCGGCCGAGCTGTTCCGCAGCCAGGGGCGCAACGACCTTGCCGATGAAGAGCTTGCACAGGTGGCCGTTATGGAGAAATACCTGCCCAAGCAGATGAGCGAGGAGGAAATTACCGCTGCACTAAAGGATATTATAGCACAGGTAGGAGCCTGCAAACCACAGGATATGGGCAAGGTAATGGGCGTTGCCACAAAACAGCTTGCAGGCAAGGCCGATGGCAAGGTGATATCGGCCATTGTGAAGCAACTGCTTGCCTAAGAACGAAAAAGCTCGCGCAACACCTCGCCCGACCGCAAGGCGGGAAAATCGGGGATGTGCAAGCGATAATACTCTTCGAGAACTGCGAGGAATTGCCCTCGCAGTTCTCCGTTTAATGCAAGGGTACGTACCGAGAGGAAGTCGGTATTGAAGAGGCGCACAAAATTCTGCGTGGCGGCAGGCAGCAGAAAATGCGGATGCAAAGGATGCTCACGCACAAGCAGGCCCGCCTGCAAATCGAAATAGCTGTTGGCGGTAATGTTGTTGAGGTTGGGTGCAATACCTATGAAACGGAGCAACTGCGCCATAAACACAAGGTGAAAATCGGCATAGCCCTCGGTAACGGAGTCGAACCACACCAATGCCCTGTCAATGAACGTGAAAAGAGCCTCATCCTGTTCCTCCTCGCGCAATGTGTAGGTGAGCACCTCGGCAAGATAGAGCGCAATGGAGGATTTCACTATGTCGTACGGTATCGACGAATAGAGCAGATATGGTTGCGCATCGGCTATCCTTACCAAACGCCTTGCTCCCCGCTGCGGCGCAGTGAAAGCAACCATCGAGAGAGGCTGGAACAGCACATTGCGCACACGTGCCTTCTTGCTGTGCGTTACGGGCAACAGGAAGGCTCTGCGCCCCTGTTGCCGCGTGTATATGTCGGTTATCATAAGATTGTCGTTGTACTTGATTGAGCGCAACACAACCCCCTCGAATTTATCGTTCATAGCCTCTTTTTTGCACAAAAACAGCAATAATAAAGAGTTATTGCCCGTTTACAGCATACAAAACTACAAAAAATTCGGCAAATCCTTTGCCAATTCAAAAAAAGGTTTTACCTTTGCAGTCGCTTTAAGCATCAAATAGTGCTTGCACGCTCCAAAAGAGCAAAAAACGAAGGCCGGCCCATTCGTCTATCGGCTAGGACGCAAGATTTTCATTCTTGAAAGAGGGGTTCGATTCCCCTATGGGCTACAAGTAAAACTAGAAAATAATTATAAAGAGATGGCAAACCACAAATCATCACTTAAAAGAATCAGACAGACAGAGAAGAGAAATCTTCAGAACCGTTATTTCGGTAAAAATATGCGTTCGGCAGTTCGCGGTCTCCGCGCTATCACCGACAAGAACGAGGCTTTGGCTAAATTCCCCGAGGTACAGAAAATGCTCGACAGAATGGCTAAACGTGGCTTAATCCACAAGAACAAGGCTGCAAACCTCAAATCGGGTTTGTGTGCAAGAATCGCAAAGTTAGCCTAATTTTTAGAAACATATATTTACCTACGAGAGGCTGGATTTTCAATCCAGCCTTTTCGCGTTGTACCCTATAGCCCAAGTGCTGCCCCACACAAGAACGAGGCAACAACAAAGCAAACCGGCACATTAAACTGCGATACCGCAAGCCCCTTTATATCAAAAATAAAAACTACGTTTTTAATCGCCAAAATATTGTCATAAACGCTTGCTCTGTCGGGCGTTTTTTTGTATTTTTGTTGAGTTATTCAAAACAGAAAAACATACAATATGAGCGAAGAAATCAAACAGAATTATTCGGCGGATAGTATTCAGGTACTTGAAGGATTAGAGGCTGTGCGCAAACGCCCCGCTATGTACATTGGCGACATAAGCGAGAAGGGTTTGCACCACTTGGTTTACGAGGTGGTGGACAACTCCATCGACGAGGCTATGGCCGGATATTGTACACATATAAACGTAACCATAAACCCCGGAAACTCAATTACGGTACAGGACAACGGCCGCGGTATCCCCGTGGACTGGCACGAGAAGGAGAACCGCTCGGCATTGGAGGTTGTAATGACCGTGTTGCACGCCGGTGGTAAGTTCAACAAAGACTCGTACAAGGTATCGGGTGGTTTGCACGGTGTGGGTGTATCTTGCGTTAACGCCCTCTCAACCCATATGAAGACCGAGGTTTTCCGTGACGGCAAACACTACGAGCAAAACTACTCCTGCGGCAAGCCCATTGACCAGGTACATTGCGTTGGAGAGTCGGACCTGCGCGGTACACGCCAGACATTCCAGCCCGACGATTCTATCTTTGTGGTTACCGAGTACCAGTATGATATTTTGGCAAACCGCCTGCGCGAGCTTGCCTTCCTTAATGCCGGTATCACAATCACACTCACCGATGCACGCGAAGCCGACGAGAACGGCCAGTACAAGAGCGACACCTTCCACTCCACCGATGGATTGAAGGAGTTCGTGCGCTACATAGATGCATCGCGCACACCGCTCATCGGCGATGTGATATACCTGAACACCGAGAAGAACGGCATACCCATTGAGGTTGCCATCATATACAACAACGGCTATAGCGAGAATGTGCACTCGTATGTAAACAACATCAACACCATAGAGGGTGGTACACACCTTGCAGGCTTCCGCCGCGCTCTCACCCGCACTCTCAAGAAATATGCCGACGACACAAAGGCATTGGAGAAGGCCAAGGTGGAGATTTCGGGCGAGGACTTCCGCGAAGGACTCACTGCCGTCATTTCGGTCAAGGTGGCAGAGCCCCAGTTCGAGGGACAGACAAAAACCAAGCTCGGAAACAACGAGGTTACGGGTGCGGTGGACCAGGCTGTGGGCGAGGCGCTTGCTTACTACCTGGAGGAGAACCCCAAAGAGGCCAAGATGGTGGTTGACAAGGTTATCTTGGCAGCAACAGCACGTATAGCGGCACGCAAGGCACGCGAGAGCGTACAGCGCAAGAGCCCTATGAGCGGCGTGGGAATGCCCGGCAAACTTGCCGACTGTTCCGACAAGGACCCCGCAAACTGCGAGCTCTTCATCGTAGAGGGTGACTCTGCGGGTGGCTCGGCAAAACAGGGCCGCAAGAACAGTTTCCAGGCCATCCTTCCCCTGCGCGGTAAAATCCTCAACGTGGAGAAGGTTATGTGGCACAAGGCCATTGAAAGCGACGAGATAAACAACATAATACAGGCCATAGGTGTACGTTTCGGCCTCGATCCCGAGGACAGCAAAAAGGCCAACATCGACAAGTTGCGCTATCACAAGATAATTATGATGACCGATGCCGATGTCGATGGCGCGCACATCGACACCCTTATTATGACACTCTTCTACCGCTTTATGCCCGAGATTATCGAGGGAGGATATCTTTATATCGCACAACCACCCCTCTACCTCTGCTCAAAAGGCAACGCCAAGGAGTACTGCTACAGCGACGACCAAAAGAGATTGTTCATCGAGAAATATGCAAATGGCAACGAGAAGGATGTAAAGGTACAGCGTTACAAAGGTCTTGGTGAGATGGATGCCCAGCAGTTGTGGGACACTACAATGAACCCCGAGACACGCACCCTGAAGCAGGTGTCGATACGCGAAGCGCAAGTAGCCGACCACATATTCTCTATGCTTATGGGCGACGATGTGGGCCCGCGCAGAGAGTTCATTGAGCAGAATGCAAAATATGCTGAAATCGATGCATAACAAGAGATATAAAACAACAAATCCCGTTCGGAATGAACGGGATTTGTCGTTTTATATTATAAATTCCTTAATATCACTGTCGGAAACTGCCGTTTCAAAAGGAAGAAGCGGTTCAGCACTGCGGCCAAACGCAAGCAGCGCAAGCGGTGCCTGGGGCGTATTCAGGGCCTCACCTGCCACGGCTATGGCATCTGCCGCAGCAATAGCGCCACACAGCCCAATTTCAGCAGCCTGCAGCAACATCGCCTGCACCACCCTGCCAAGTATCATATAGTCGGCCGAGGAGGAGTCACAAGAGCAAATGGCAATATATGCAGTTGCCTTCACCATTTCGTTATTACAGGAACGCAAAGCGGCTGCCTCATCACCCATAACAAATCTAAAGCGGAAATGGATAGACGTAGCTGTTCTTGCAGCCGCCCCCACGATGCGCACAAGTTGATCCTCGCGCACCATGTAAGCATCAAATGCACCACGGCACAGCGAATGCTCCAATAGAGAGTACAAATTACTTCTCTTGGCCGCTGCCTGCGAAACGACACGCGCCTTGTGCTGTTCCATCTTCTTTTCCAAATAGTTATCTGCCATAGAATAGATAAATAAAAAAAGCACCGCAACTGCGGTGCTCCTGAGGTACCTGGCGGATTCGAACCGCCGTACATGGTTTTGCAGACCACTGACTAAGCCACTCATCCAAGGTACCAAGTGCTCTACAAGGCATACTCCTCGTTTTGCAGTCACAAAGGTAATGCTATTTTTCATAAACGGCAAATTATCAACAGCATTTTTTATTGCAAGCCATAGCTTTTTGGGCAAATTGCGAGAAATATCAACTTTATAACCTATCTTCGCAGCAGAATAAGGGAGAATATGATTCACAAGGTAGCTAAATTCATTGAGCAGAAAGGATTGCTTGCACCGGGCAGAAAGGTGCTGGTTGCCCTCAGCGGCGGAGCCGACTCCGTTGCTCTTCTTATGGTGCTGAAGAAGCTCGGTTACAGCTGCCACGCCATACACTGCAATTTTCATCTGCGTGGCGAAGAGAGTATGCGCGACGAGAATTTTGTGCGCGCCCTGTGCCACAGGCACAACATCCCGCTGCTTGTGACAGATTTCGACACTGCGGGTTATGCCGCAGAGAAAGGAATATCTATTGAGATGGCTGCGCGCGAGCTACGCTACGATGCGTTTGAGAAGCTGCGCAGCGAAACGGCTGCCGCCGCCATCGCCGTGGCCCACCACCGCGACGACAGTGCCGAAACCCTGCTGCTGAACTTGCTGCGCGGAACAGGCATAAAAGGATTGCACGGCATACAGCCCAAGAACGGGTACATCATACGCCCGCTGCTTTGCGTGGGCCGCAAGGAGATAACCGAGTACCTCGAATGGCGCGGAGAGGAGTATGTGACCGACAGCACCAACCTTGAAACCGATTTCACGCGCAACAAGATACGCCTGGAGATACTCCCGCTTATGCAGCAGATAAACCCATCGGCAGCCGAGAGCATTGCACAAACCGCCGAGCGGGTGAGCGAGGCCGAGAAGGTATATGCAAAAGCTATATCGGAAAGCATCGCACGAGTGAAGCAAGACAACATCATATATGTTGGGAAACTGAAAGAGGAGCCATCGCCACAGGCCGTAATATACGAAATACTGCAACCGCTTGCTTTCAATGCCGCACAAATAAAGGATATTACCGAAGCTATAAACGGCGACAGCGGGCGCACATTCAGCAACGGCCAATGGGATGTAATAAAAGACCGCAATACCCTTATAATAACCCCAAGCGACAGGAGCGCACTGCAACCTACGGAAATATCAACCGATAGCGAAATAACCACCACGCAAGGCATCCTCACCTGCACATTACAACCATTTGACGGGAATATCATAAAAGAGAAAAACTTTGCCACCATAGATGCCGCAAAGGCAAAACAACCGCTCACGCTGCGCCATTGGCAACAGGGCGACCGCTTTACCCCGTTTGGTATGCGCGGCAGCAAACTGCTGAGCGACTATATGACCGACCGCAAGATGAGCATAATAGAGAAAGAACAGCAGTTAGTTGTAACCGATGCCACGGGCCGAATAGTGTGGGTGGTGGGAGAGCGCCTTGCAGCGCAATGTGCCACAGGCAATGACACAAAAGAGGTTATAATCCTGCAATGGAACAAATAAAGTAAAAGCCCGATTTTATCGGGCTTTTACTTTATTTGTCATTACATTATTCAATGAGATGTCTTTGTCGCACGGCCTCGTACAAAATAACACCCGTTGCCACCGACACGTTAAGCGATTCAATGTTACCGAACTGGGGGATGGACACCCACTCGTCGCACAACGCTAAATGCTCGTGCGGGATACCTGTATCCTCGGCACCCATTACCACGCATACCGGCTCGGTGAAATTGGCCTGCGTATAGTTGATTTTACCCTTTTCGGTGGCACATACTATACGTATGCCCGATGCTTTAAGGTATTTGAGCGTTTCGGTAATGTTCTTTTCGCGGCACACAGGCAGTGTGTGCAGAGCGCCTGCCGATGTTTTAACGGCATCGGCGTTCACGGTAACGCTGTTGTGCGAGGGGATAATAATGGAATCTACTCCCGCACAGTCGCAGGTGCGGGCAATCGAGCCGAAATTACGCACATCGGTAATGCCGTCGAGCAGCACAAAGAAGGGCGATTTACCCTCCTCGTAGAGAGTGGGGACAAGTGTATCCACGTGGGCATACTCCACTGCCGATATAAACGCTATCACACCCTGGTGGTTCTTACGGGTGATGCGGTTGAGTTTCTCCACCGGCACACGCACAACGGGAATGGTGCGCCCCTTGAGGGCACCGAAGAGTTCGCGCGAAAGTTCGCTCTGTATATCGCGTTTCACAAGAATCTTATCTACCTCTTTACCGGCCTCCAAAGCCTCCAAAACGGCGCGAACGCCAAATATCATTTCGTTTGTGTTTACCATATGGATGTTACGATTTTGACAATAGAAGGGCGGCGTTTTCAATAGCAGCTTCGGTGAGAACCTCGCCGCTCATCATCTGCGCAATTTCGCGCACGCGCTCCTCTTTGCCGAGTTTAACAATGTGTGTGAGAGTGCCTTTGGCACTCTCCTCTTTATATACCTTGTAGTGCGATGCACCCAACGCAGCCACCTGCGGCAGGTGGGTAATGCTCAACACCTGGCGCTGTGCACTACCCATCTGCTGCATAAGACGGCCCATACGCTCGGCAAGAACGCCGGAAATACCGGTATCTATCTCGTCGAAGATAAGCGTAGGCTGGTTGAGATTTGCGGCTATGAGCGACTTCAGTGCCAGCATCACACGCGCCATCTCACCACCCGATGCCACATCGGAGAGTGGTTGCGGAGCGCTTATGCTGTTGGCCGAGAAGAGGAAGGTAACCACATCGCCACCCATAGGTGCAAAGTCGGGCGCCTCCTTAATATCCACCTCGAAACGTATCATAGGCATACCAAGGTTCACTAAAATATCTGTGATGCTGCTTTTGAGTTTGTCGGCTGCTGCACGGCGTGCCTCGCTCAAAACAGTTGCAGCCGAAGCAAGCTCACTACGCAGTGCGGTACAACGCTTCCGGGCCTGTGAAAGTTCCCAATCGCTGTTATCTATCTTATCGAGCCTTTCGCGGTAGCCCTTGCCTATCTCTATGAGCTCACCCAACGAGGCTGCACGATGTTTCTTCTGCAAATCGTAGATAAGCGCCAGCCGCCTGTCGACAAACTCCAAACGGTCGGGGGCAAACTGCACGCGCGATGCACGTTGCTGCAATTCGTCGCAACAATCCTTGAGTTCTATGTAATTGCTCTCCATACGCTCGCCAAGCTCACCTGCAGCGGCATAGTGAGCCGAAATGCGCGACAAAGCATTGGCAGCATCGCGCAAGGAGCGCAAAAGCCCCTGTTCACTGCCATCTATGGCATTGTATGCACCATAAAGGGCTGCCTGAATCTCCTCGGCGTGCGATAACTCCTGCTGCTCCTGCTCGAGCTCCTCCTGTTCGCCCTCACGCAGCGCGGCACGCTCAATCTCATCGACCTGGAAGCGTAGCCATTCCTCGTCGCGGCTGCTGCTTGCAAGTGCCTCTTTGAGCGATGCAAGTTCCTTCTGTGCAGCCGAATAGGCCGAGTATTTTTGTTTGTATGCATCGAGCAAATGAGCATCGTCCGCCAGAATATCGAGCACGCCGAGCTGGAAATCCTTGTTGCCCAACAGCAGATTCTGATGCTGCGAGTGGATATCTATGAGGCGCGCACCAAGCTCCTTGAGAAGGGCTGCCGACACGGGAGAATCATTTATGAAAGCCCTGCTGCGGCCCGTCGATGAGAGTTCGCGACGTATAATGCAGTCATCGGCACAATAATCGAGGTCGTTTTCGGCAAAGAAGGACTCCAACCCAAAGGAGGATATATCGAAGTGTCCCTCTATCACACAGCGGTCGGCACCATCGCGTATGGCCTTTACATCGGAGCGTTGCCCCAGCATCATAGCTATGGCACCGAGAAAGACCGATTTACCTGCGCCGGTCTCACCCGTAATGACAGAGAAGCCCGAGGAGAAATCCACCTCAACGCTCTCCACCAAAGCAAAATTCTTTATTATGATTGATTTTAACATCTACAATTGGTTTCTATGGTCATCGGCCAATTTCTCCCACGAGGTTGACAACGAAGCATCTATGGTGGTGACAATCTTCTGCACATCCATACGCTCCTTTATGTTTCCCTGCGAATAGATATTGAGCAATTCATCGTTCTTATACTCCAGGAAAAGTTTTGGAAAATAGGAGAGTGAGCGGTCGTCGTATGCCTGCTTGAGCATAGTCATACACTCCCCCACCGCTTTGCGGCCATTGGCTGCATTACGGTACATAACATCGAGCCCGAAACGGTGATACTTGTGCATAAGCTTGCGCACAGGTTCCAGGGCACCATTCATATAGTCGTCTATTATGGAGTAGCGGTTGTTATCGCTGCTCGATGCACGCCAGCCCGCATCGCCCAATGTCTGCGCATTGTTGGCTATGTTCAGCGCCTTGTTGAGCCACTCGCTACCGCCAAGATCGCCCATAGAATCCATATCAAAGCCTATTATCATATAGGCATAAAAGGCAAGAACGGCAGTGAGGTTGTTGTCAAGATTATCCTCATTAAAATCCAAGCGATCGAAGGGCTGGTAGGTGAATGTGATGGCCTTATCCTCGTACTTGAATGTGGTGGTATTGTATGTGGAGCCATACACAGGGCGTGTGGCCTGCACCATAAGCGAGCAGGTGAAGGAGCCGTCGGGCGAATACTTTTCCACCACAAAGCCGAATGTGCAATCTATACGTTCGTGCTCCTCGTAGTTGTTTACGGTCCACTTGCGCTCATTGAGGAACTGCGTGATACCATCCTGCAACTGCTCAAAGACCTCGGAATCGGCACTCTGCACTTTTGAACGGTTGAGCGTTACCTTGGCATTGAGTTCCTCACCCGATGCCATTGCTACCGACGGCAACAGAAGCATCACAGCCACAAGCAGCAGGCGTGCCAGGTGCGATATTATATCGCGGGCTACCTCTAACTTGCTTTTCAACGGGTACTCCGTCACACCCTCGTTGCTTATTATGGACACCTTGTTTGTGTCATATGCAAAACCGGCGCCCTTGTCGGCAAGCGAGTTAAGCACTATAAAATCGAGATTCTTTTTTGCGAGTTTCTCACGGGCGTTGGTCTCGCCATCGTTGGTTTCCAAGGCAAAGCCCACGAGGCGCTGCTGCGCACTCTTTTGCCTGCCAAGCGCAGCGGCAATGTCCTTGTTGGCCTCCAATTCTATGGTCATACCCTCGCCCGTGCGCTTAATCTTCTTGTCGGCACGGGTGGCAGGGCGATAGTCGGCTACCGCAGCACAAAGAATGGCCGCATCGCACGATGAGAAAGCCTCGGTAGCGGCTTTGTACATCTCCTCGGCCGACTCCACATCCACTCGCGTTATTGCCGCGTGCGGTGTTTTCAACGACACCGGGCCCGCCACAAGAGTGACATCGGCCCCGCGGGCGGCACATTCGGCAGCAAGGGCAAAGCCCATCTTGCCCGACGAATAGTTGCCGATGAAACGCACCGGATCTATTTTTTCGTATGTGGGGCCGGCTGTTATGAGGATGCGCTTGCCTGCAAGCGAGTTACCGGCTAAAAAAAAATCTTTGAGCGCCGCTACAATGTTTTCGGGTTCTTCCATACGCCCTTTGCCGCACAAGTGGCTTGCAAGCTCGCCTGCAGCAGGCTCAATGATGTGGTTGCCATAACTGCGCAGCACCTGCAGGTTGTGCTGTGTCGATGGATGGGCAAACATATCCAAATCCATTGCCGGAGCCACAAAGACAGGTGCCTTCATCGACAGGTATGTGGTGACAAGCAGGTTGTCGGCTATGCCGCCTGCCATCTTCCCTATTGTGGCCGCTGTGGCGGGAGCTATTATCATCGCATCGGCCCACAGGCCAAGCTCCACGTGGCTGTGCCATTCGCCACTGCCGCTATTGAAAAAGTCGCAAAGAACGGGGCGGCCCGACAGGGTGGACAGCGTGAGCGGTGTTATGAACTCCCTGCTCGACGGTGTCATAACCACCTGCACCTCGGCACCCTGCTTCACCAATAGACGAACAAGTATTGCCGCCTTGTAAGCAGCAATACTTCCCGTAACTCCTATGACTATCTTTTTTCCTTTAAGCATCTTCTATTTGTTAAATTCACGCAGCTTTATTCTTGTGAGCGCCTGCTTGGTGTTGAGCGGGAAATCGCCGTTCATCATCCAGCCGTAATAGCCGGGATCGCGTTGCAGAACCGCAGCCACCGGCTCGCCCTTGTACTTGCCGAAATTAAATACCTCGCGCCCTGTATCGTCATATACAAAACGGCCTGCAAAATCCACATTTCGGGTAAAGGAACTCTCCTTCGCAAGAGCGGCCACATTATTTTCCATATCGTCGTAGTGGTCGAGCTGTGCCTTGAGCACCTCGTATGTGGCGCGCGTGTCGGCGAGGGCGCTATGCGCATTGTCGAACTCGCAACCGCAATAGAACTTATGCGCAGCCGACAGGGTGCGCGGTTCTCTCTTGTGATAGAGCACCTGAACATCTATTGCGTGGTGGCGGGTGAGGTCAATGTCAACCTGTGCACGCAAGAACTCCTCGGCAAGCATAGGGAGGTCGAAGCGGTTGGAATTGAAACCGGCAAGGTCGCACCCTTCAAAGTCCGCAGCTATCTCCTTAGCTACCTCCCTGAACAGGGGGCAATCCTTCACATCGTCGTCGTAAATGCCGTGCACTGCCGATGCACCTTCGGGGATATGCATACCGGGGTTTATGCGCCTTGTGTACTCCTTCTCACTGCCGTCGGGGAACACCTTGATATAGCATATTTCCACTATTCTATCCTTGGACACATCCACACCGGTTGTCTCTAAGTCGAAGAATATTAGCGGGTTTTTCAGATTCAGTTTCATCGGCTCTTATTCTGTAAGCATCATAGGCATCAACAACATAAGCAGTTCCTGCTTGTCGACCTGCTCGGCAGGAACGATTACACCGGCACGAGAGGGATCGGCAAGCTCGAAGATTACATCCTGCCCGGGGATATTGTTAAGAATATCGATGAGGAACAGCGCACGGAAGCCAATGTTCATAGGCACACCGTCGTAGCTGCAGGTGATACTCTCCTCGGCCGAGGTAGAGAAATCAGTATCCTGTGCCGATACAATGATTTTGTTATCCTCTATGTGCAACTTCACAAGGCTCACCTGTGACGAGAAGATGGCCACGCGGCGCAATGCGCTCACAAGAGCCGCACGGTCCACCGTGAGCTTGTGGGGGTTGTTCTGGGGAATTACCGAGTTATAGTTGGGGTAACGGCCATCGTGCAAGCGGCTGATGAGCTTGTACTCGCCCATTGTGAATATTGCGAAACGGCCATCGAACTCTATCTGCACCTCCTCTTCATCGTCTTTGCCCAAAAGGTTCTTAAGCAATGTTGAGGGCTTTTTGGGAAGGATGAAGGCCGATTTCTCGGCGCCTGTCACGGAGCAGTCGCGGCAACGTGCAAGCTTGTGGCCGTCGGTGGCGACAAGTGTGATGCTGTCGGGCGCGAAATCGAAATATACACAGCTCATAAAACGGCGGTCGGCATCCTCGCCTGCTGTTGCAAAAAGCGAGCAGGAGATACCATTGGCAAGCAGGCGTGCAGGAACGGCTATTGTAACCGAATCCTCGCCCAACACGGCGGGTGAGGGATACTCGTCGGCATTATATGCCACCATACTGTACTTACCATTGAGGTAGAGCACATTCACCTCCAATGTATCCTTGTTCACCTCGAAACGCAGAGGCTGCTCCGAAATCTCCTTGAGAGAATCGATGAGGATTTTTGCCGATATGGCAAAACTGAAATCCTCGGAACACTCTACAACCTCGAAAGAGGTGTTCAAAGTATTATCGGGGCTCGAAGCTGTGAGAGTGAGGGTATTGCCCTGCAACTCGAACAATATACAATCCAATACGGGAATGGGATTTTTGGAGTTGATTACTCGGCTTATTGTCTGCAAACGAGACGACAATTGTGAGCTTGATACGGTAAAGTTCATATGTATATAAATTTAGTTGTTCTGAAAAAAAATGCACGCAACGCGCGCACGTACGCGATTGTTACGCAAAGATAAAACTAAATATAATATCGCATAATAAAATTGTGGAAAAAATTGTTTTTCGAGCAGAAAAGAGCTATTTTCGCGGGGTATTAGAAAAGTATTATGGAAATAACAGGAAAAATTATTGCAGTGCTGCCCGAAAGAGGCGGCATTTCAAAGACAGGTAACGAGTGGAAAATGCAAGAATATGTGATTGAGACACACGAGCAGTACCCCAGAAAGGTGTGCTTCAACGTCTTTGGCAGCGACAAAATTGCACAATTCAATATTCAGGCCGGCGAGGAGTTGACCGTATCATTCGACATCAATGCCCGCGAATACAACGGCCGTTGGTTCAACGACATACGCGCTTGGCGCGTGGAGCGTGGCGTTGCACCCGCAGCCCCTGCCGATGTGCCCGCATTCGATGCACCCAAGGCATCCATCCAGGATTTCAGCGCAGAGAACGATCCCAACGACCTGCCTTTCTAAAAATCACAGACAACGCAACAAAAAAGCACGCTTTGCAAAGCGTGCTTTTTTGTTGATATATTTTACCGTTTCTTAAGAATTCATACTCATAAGGAACTCGCCGTTGTCCTTTGTCTTTTCGAGGCGGTCCTTCACAAACTCCATAGCCTCCATAGGTGTCATATCGGCAAGATACTTGCGCAAAATCCACATACGGTCGAGGGTTTGCTTGTCGAGCAGCAAATCGTCGCGACGGGTGCTCGATGCAATGATGTTCACTGCGGGGAACACGCGCTTGTTACTCAACGAGCGGTCGAGCTGCAGCTCCATATTACCAGTACCCTTGAACTCCTCGAAGATAACCTCATCCATCTTTGAACCGGTATCAATGAGGGCAGTGGCTATGATTGTGAGCGAGCCGCCATTCTCTATGTTACGCGCTGCACCGAAGAAACGTTTGGGCTTGTGCAGGGCATTGGCATCCACACCACCCGAAAGCACTTTACCTGATGCGGGAGACACCGTGTTGTATGCACGTGCAAGGCGGGTGATGGAGTCAAGAAAAATTACCACATCGTGGCCACATTCAACCATACGTTTGGCACGTTCCAGCACTATGCCTGCAATCTTCACGTGGCGCTCCGCAGGCTCGTCGAACGTAGAGGCAATAACCTCGGCATTCACACTGCGGGCCATATCGGTCACCTCCTCGGGGCGCTCGTCGATGAGCAGCATAATCATATATGCCTCGGGATGGTTGGCAGCTATGGCATTGGCAATATCCTTGAGCAGCATTGTTTTACCCGTTTTGGGCTGTGCCACGATGAGGGCACGCTGGCCTTTTCCTATGGGCGAGAACAAATCCACCACACGGGCCGACATATTGTCGTAGCTACCTGCACAAAGAGTGAACTTCTCTTCGGGGAAAAGGGGTACGAGGTTGTCGAACGATACACGGTCGCGCACCAGTTCGGGTGCAAGGCCGTTTATGCGGTTTACCTTTACAAGGGGGAAATATTTTTCGCCGGCGTTTGCGGGGCGAATAATACCCTCTACCACGTCACCCGTTTTAAGGCCATATAATTTTATTTGCGACTGCGATACATAGACATCGTCGGGCGATGAGAGATAATTATAATCGGACGAGCGTAGGAAGCCGTAATTGTCGGGCATAATCTCGAGCACACCCTCAACGCGCAGGATATCGGCAAAATCGTACTCCTGACGTGGCTGACGTTCGGGCTGTTCGGCCTGCTCCTGACGAGGCCTCTCAATGCGCTGGCGGCGCTGTTTGTCGCCTCTCTGGCCCTGCTCCTGGCGGTTCTTTTCAAATTTTCCAATAAGTTCGGCAGGCAACTCCTTTTTGTCCGACGGCAGTTCCTCTATTGCCACAAATGCCTCACCGGCATCGGCGCTCTCCGCAGGTGAGGCGGCTGTTTCTGCCACGGGTTGCTCCGCTGTGGCAACATCCGCGATTTCTGCAACCTCGGGCTGATTCTTGGGCTTGCGGCCACGCTTCTTGGGAGCGGGGGCTGCAGGCTCGGCAGGGGCTGCGGGAGCCGCTTCTTCTATCGCGGGCTGCTCCGCTGTGGCTGCGGGTTGCTCCTCAACGGGTTTGTTTTTAGGCTTGCGGCCGCGCTTCTTGGGAGCGGGGGCTGCAGGCTCGGTAGGGGCTATGGGAGCCGCCTCTTGCGCCACGGAAACCTCTGCGGGCACCTCTACGGGAGCAACGGTCAAAGGTTCCTCTTTTGCCTTCTTAGGCTCGTTTTTATCGAGTTTCACAGCCTTGTCGCCTGTTGCTGTATATACTTTATTGGATGCATCGGGTTGTATTCTATTGCGACGATGCTCGCGACGATGCATACGGGTTTCTTCCTTTACCACGGCCGGTGCGCCCGATTGGCTGTTCTGCAACGCCTGACCATCGAGAATACGATATATGAGAGAATCTCTGTCAAGCGATTTTATGCCTGTGATACCAAGGCTTGTGGCAATAGATTGCAGTTCGGCAATCTCTTTGCTTCTTAATTGTTCTATATGATACATAAATTATTCTAATGAGACTCAACCGAGAGCGCCCACAACAGAGCACGCGGTTAGTTCACTAATGAAAAAATATAAAGAATTATTTACTGATTAGCGTATGTGAAAACACGCAGGGGATATCTGCGCATTATTTATAATGCAAATATATGCATTTTGTTTTAATTTTTGGAAAACAGAGGGCGTTTTTTTGATTTTATATGATTTTTTGACAAAAAAAGCCATAAAAACACAAAAAACGCAGGCAGAGGAGTCTGTGCCATCTGCCTGCGTATGGGGGGATTCTCATTCATCTGCCTCGTCGGTAGAGAGGATATTATCGACAATTTCGGCCGGTAACTGCTCCACACGCACATATGTGTGAATTTCGGGCTCCTCGCCATCTACAACAAGAATCATTGAACCTTCGTAAAGCGCCTCAACAATGTAATCGTTGTTCCACTTGCCCGTGCCGTTGTCATACTTTCCCTTTATTATCGTTCCCTTGTAATAATCCTCCTCAAGTGTATAAGTACCGGTGATTACACGGGTGTACATACTATCGAATTTCTGGTATATCTTGAATTTTCTGTCCTTACGGATGAACTCTACATACACAACGGGAACATCGCTATCGCTGCCGCTCCACTCGTGCAGTTCCCATATTCCCGCGATGTTATTGGGAGTGACCTCGAGGGTGACGGGAGCAGACTCATCGTCGTCGCTGCAAGCCTGGAAAGGAAGCACCAGCAGAAACAGCAGCATCAGTTTGAATATATTTTTCATATCTATTATATATTATTTTGTTTATTTTTCTATTATCGCCTTTATGGTACGGGAGGATATACCCCCTGCTACCCCGTCCACAAGCAGCGAGAAACTCTTTGCATCGCCAACCTTTGCCGCATCTATGCCTATTACGATGTCGCCCTCCTCGCCCGGCTGCAACACTGCCGGTTCGGTGGCAAATGTGACATAGGGGGGCAGCAACTGCGAGCCCAACTTCAAAGGCTCACGCCCCACATTGGCACAAGGGATGCGCGCCACGGTGCGCCCGGCCTTGAAAGCCACCTTCACACGTTTAAGGCGCAACGAACCCATAGCATAAGGCAGGTGGCTCCACTCGTCGTTGTTTACCACATTGCCCAAGATGGTAAGCTTGGCCACGGGACGCGAACCCACGCCACACACATACACAAAGGCATTGGTATCTATGGTGCCCGCACGCCCCTTGGGGTTATATTTAACCGTGATGACCGACGAATCGCCCGCTGCAACAGGTTGGCTGCTGAAAGCAGCTGCCGTGCAACCGCAATGGGTGGTAACGCGGGTGATGGTGAGCGGCTTGCCGCCAACGTTGCGGAATATAAAATGCACGGTGCGCACCGAGTCACTTTCGTTTATATCGCCAATATCCTTTGTAACGGCACCAAAAGCTATGATTTTATGAGCATCGGGGTGCAGTGTGGGGTTGAGCAGAGAGTCCACAGCTGCGCGCGAAAGGCGCTTTGTCACCTGTGCCCGCACCACCACGGGCTGCACACACAGTGCCGCAAGCACAAAAGCCATTGCTATGAACACTCTCTTCATTACCACAAACATTTACTATTTACATCCAACCGTTGTTGTTGGCGTTGTTACGCACGGTTATAACTATTGTATGCTCACTGCCATCCACCGTTACTACAGCAGTTGTAATGCCCACCGCTACACCTGTAACGGTGAGACGGGTGCCGTTTATCTCGGCTGTGGCTATAGATGTATCGGCAACAGTGCAAGCATAGCTCTTTTGCTCGCCATCCACAAAGTAGCGTGCAAGGTCTATGGTCTGCGCCTTATCGGCATTGCCCTTTGCAGGTGCAAGGTAGAAGTCGGGGATGCACATATCGTGTCCTGCTCCCTCAATGGCATTGAGCAGTGCAGCAGCGTTTACCATTTTGCCCATCTTGCCACGATATTTTGCAAGGTCTATGGTAGATTGCAAGTGATTAACCGTGTGGTTATAGCATACTTTTTTAGAGCCCGTAAAATATGAATCTATCTCGCTCGATGTCTCCATCAACAACTCAACGAACTCCTCGCGGGTAAAGTGACGGCGCAGCTGTGCCGCATATGAAAGGCCAAGCGCCACAACACCCGATACGTGGGGGCAGGCCATAGATGTACCCTCATAGAAACCATAGGACTGCTTACCCTCCTCAACAAGAGTGGATAGTATCATACCGCCATTCTCATATTCCGAGTTGGGAGCGCCATAATAGTCGCCATCGCCACCGGGGGCAGCCACATCGTTACCGGGGCCGTAATTGCTATACGAGGCGGGAGTGAAATCGGCAGCTACGGCAGTCACGCATATGCACTTTGAATAGGCTCCGGGGAAGGAGGCGGCGGGAGCAAACTCGTTGCCCGATGCATATACCACAATACCGCCATCGATGGTGCCGTTGGGCGAGCCTGCATTGGCAATAAAGTAGTCGAGTGTCTCTTTTTCAAGCGGATAGAGGGCAGCCCACTCCTTTTCGGTGGCAGGACCAGGGGTATATTGGCTCTGGTTCACCTCGGACGAGAGGTAGCCCCAGCTGCACTGCAACACCACAGCGCCGTTGTCGGCGGCATATTTTATGGCTCGTGCCTCATTGGCAAGGGTAGACTGGTACTCGTCGTCAAAGAGCTGGCATATCATAATTTTAACGCCCGGTTGGCCTGCTGCGGCATCGCCACCTGCTATGCCGCAGACACCAATACCGTTGTTGTTCACGGCAGCAATGGTGCCGGCAACGTGTGTTCCGTGGCCTGTACCATAGGAGCCGGTTGTAGATATATATGCACGGTCGGTGGCAAAGTTATAGCCATAGCGGTCGCCCTTGTAGCCATTGCCATCGGCATCTACGTCGGAATAGTATGTTTCGGCCTCGTTCACCCATATGTTATCCTTCAAATCCTCGTGCTCCCACATAACACCCTCGTCGAGCACGGCAACAATGATTGAGGGGTCGCCTGTACACTTTTCCCAAGCCTCCTCGCAACCCACGTCGCAGCCGGCGACAACGCCTGCCCACGGCTGTGTGAAATTGAAATTACCGTGGTTTATATAACCCCACTGCGACGGAAGCCCGGGGTCGTTGAACTTATAGCTGTAACCACTGCTGCTTGCTATCGACGAGAGGTCCTTTACAAGCCTTGCGGTGGCATCGGTTGCCTTGCGACTGCCAAGACGATAGATTTTGCGGTTGCACTGCACCTTGGACACCTCGCCAAGCTTTGAAAGGCGCTCCACGGCGGCCTTCAAATCTACCCCTTTGTCGAACGACACCTGGTACCACAAATGCATATTGGCCTCGCGTGCCACATCCTCGGTATTGCTATCAACGGGGAAAACACGTTCAAATTTATATGCATTCAAAATATCGAGCACCTCGTCGGTCGACGGAATACCGGAACGTGTTTTGAGCGCGCCCGCAGCACGTGACACGGGCAGGTTGTCTAAAATCTCCGTCATTTCGGGGGCAAATTTCACAAACACCTCACCCGCAATGGCACCATCGGGCACTGTAACCACATTATCGGTAGAGGGAGTGACTACGGCATCGGCCATCTCATTGTCGGAACAAGAGACTGCAAAAAATGCAGCCAGCAACGATGTATATAAAAATATCTTTTTCATAATCATATTAATCTCTTGTGTTTACGGGATTACTCTGCACCTTCCTCATCCTCTATGTTGTCCTTTATCTCATACTTCATACGCATCTCGGGGAATGCCTCGTAGTAATACTCAAAGTTGGTGGGAGCATTGTCGAAACGCACCTTGTTGCCTTCGGAATCGAAACCGCCCTCCTGCTGGTTGAAGATAAGCAAATCGGGGAACCACTTGAGCAACAGAGGATGGTACAGCAGCCACTTGGGCAGGTCGCCTGTAAAGAAGTTGAGGTTGAGAGAGAGCAACTTCATATTTGGCAATATTTTAGGTATGCTGTTATCGGCAAGCCACTGAATGGTGTCGCCGCCAAAGGCATCGACGTCGGCCTGCGAATAAGCCTCAACGCCCTCACTACCCACGGTAAAGTCGGGCAATTGGCCCTCGATGTAGCAGTTGGAGAGGCGCAGCTCCTCAAGATTGTCCCACAGCATCAATTGACGCAATTGGTTGTCGTCGGTGACATAGCTCCTGAAGTGGAGGCCCAGACCATTTTCGTAGTTATCCTTCTTGCGCAGGTCGCTTGTTGTCCATCGGCGCGAACCCACCATACGCAACACCTTGAGGTTGGGGAAATTTTCCTTTGTGAGCACAGCAGGTATCTCGGTGAAGTTGTTTGCACTTATATCGAGCTCCTCAAGCGACTTGAGGTTCACAAACTCCGCGGGCAGCGATGTGAGGCCGTAGGAGAATATCTCGAGCTTCTTCAAATACTTAAGGTCGCAAATTTCCGGGCCCAAATCAATGCTCAGCAGCATTGTATTTACGTTGGACATAATAGAGAGCGACTCCAGGTACTTCAAATGTTTTATCTGTTTGGGCAGTGACTCTTTTGTCTCGAAGAAAGCGTATGATGCCGAACGCACGCGGCCCACAGCCTCGGGGCAGGGAAGTTCCTTGTCGGTGGCCTCCCACAGGGTAACGCCTTCCCAGTTGTTCATACGTTCACTGGTATCCCAGGTATCGCTCCAGCAATTGAGTAGTTCCGAGATTGTGATTAGCGCAATGGAGTCACCGGCACGGTTGTCCTCAATCTTCACTGCAGCCTTCTGGCACACAGTTATCACTGCGGGCTCGCTTATCTCGTCGTCGCTGTTGGCAGGTACGAGGTTTATCTCGGCCACACGCTCCACAGGCTCGGTATTCATCTTCCAGTCGAAACGGAGCTTCACAGTGCGTGGACGGGCACCGAAATCGAGTTCCACATCGGTTTTTTCAATGCTGAGCCAGTCGACCTCGGCCGATGCATAGTTGAATTCCACCTTGAATTCAACGTTTGTGGTGATGGTTGTTTCGAAATAGCGCTCGTTATAGGCAGCCGACGACTCCAGCTCAATATCCTTCTCTTTGGGTGTGATAACCTTGGCGAAACCGGTCTGGTTAACCACCACAGTCTTTGTCTCGGCACCCGACACTACACGAATCTGCGCCTCACGCATTCCATTTATGAGTGAAGAGTCTATGGCCACACGGCACACGGCATCGCCAATACCGTTGGCAGGCGTCACCTGTACCCAGGTTGCCGACGAGGAGATATACCACTCACCCTCGACATTTACCTTAATATCCTCTACACCACCCTCGGCTGCGATGGTGATATTCTCTTTATCGAGCGAGAATGCCGTCTGCGCTGCATCGTCGCTGTCGCTACACGCAACAAATAGAGCGGCAAGCACTCCTAATGTTATATTAAATATCTTTTTCATAATAATTCAAACAGCTTCTAAGGTTAATCATCCAACTCCAAAGACTCGCAGCCACGAACATCCTGGGTTTTGTCATATATGAGCATACAATAGCCGTAATATATATAATCACATATTTCCGACACATTTATTGTTATATTGGGATTGTCGGCAATTTCAAATATGAATAGGTTATACGGCATTGTATCATCAATCTTGCGCAAGTCGTTACCACCAATTAAAAAATAACGTAAACCTATGTGTTGCCACAAGCCCATAGGCCACTCACGCAAGCAGCGGTCGCCGTTCTCATCACTCTGGTAGCGTATAAAATAGCGCACAAGTCCCGAAATACTCAATGGTTCCGTAGGGAATTTCTCAAAACTGTTGTAGCTGAGGTCTATGCCTGTAAGATATGGCAAATTGCGGGCATAAAAATCATCGGACAACTCTGTGAGTTTGTTATAGCTAAGGTCTATAGCCTCCAGCAGATATGCATTCTCACCCTTTAACGAACCATCAGGAATCTCTTTCATACCATTAGCCGACAGCACCAGATAGGAAATAGGAGAAGCTGTAGAAAACAGTATCGACGGGAATGTCTCCAAACAATTATTCGAAAGATTTACTTGCGATGAATTTACACCACGGAAGTTTTCGCCGTTTTCGAACTCGCTTATCTTGTTATGTGAAAAATCTATTGACTGAGACACATACACCGAGCGAGCATTAAAAATATCGGGGAACACGGTAAGTTCATTGTGGCTGATAGAGAAGCTCTCCATCTGGCTGTAACCACAGAAATAGCCATCGACATTGGGAACTTCTTTTATCTTATTATAATCAAGATATACTTTTGCAAGGTTAATCTCTTTGCCAAATGGATGAACCTCTTCAATTTGGTTGTTTGTCAAATCAATCATTCCAAGTTTCACCATTTTCTTTAAGTCATCGTACTCGGGCATAGCCTTGAGGTTGTTATAACCGAAATAGATTCCTTGAATCTTGCTTCCACTGTTTCCATCGATAAACTCTATCCAATCGGACAGCAGCTGCTCACCCGATATGCCTTTCAAACAAGCTAAATTGATAATTTGCAATTCGGGCAACTTTGAAAGCATATCCATTGGCAACGAAGTAAGCTCGGTGCAATTATAGATTTCAATGTCGGTAAGTTCGGTAAAATTCTCCCAACTCCAGGAGTCCTCCTCATCGGCGTATATCGAGTTCTCGTCAATATCATCCACAAAGAAATTCTCGCTTGTGATTGGAGAGTTGGCTATAAAGAACTGGGAAAGTTTTGTACAGCGCATAATAGCTTTCGATATACCTGTTATCTGGTTGGTCTTGTCACCAAACTGGATGGCCTTTGTCTGCACGCTTTTGAGGATTGCATTCTCACCTCCCTCGTGCTCTATGGTCTCCTGCCACTCTTTTGAGAGATTAGTGCGAAAATCCTTTTGCAGATTGTTTCTTTCATAGTCGGAACGGACATACAGTTTCTGTTCCTCGGTCATTTCGGGGAATATGTGACCACCGAGTTGCTCCGAGTGACTACCAAGATAGAGGATGGCAAGCTCGGAAAGCTGACCTATGGCCGATGGAACAACACCCTTTGCACCGAAGCCCTCCAACGAAATGGTGGCCACACGGCCGTCGCTGTGCAGCTGCACACCCGGCTGGTCGCCCCACAAATCAATATCTTTGTTAAAGTACCAGTTGCACCCTTTGGGATTGGTTATACCTGCATACTTCCAGTTGGGGCCGTCAAGTGCCTCCCAAATCTCCTTAAGGGCTATATAATCCTTAATGTACTCTTCGGTGCCTTTTATATCAAAGGGAACCTCAACATCTTTTGTAACCTCGTTATCGGCTACATCGAATGTAGCGTTGGTGGTGTTATACACCTCGCCAAGCTGTTTCTTACCCTTTTTATCGGAATAGGCGGTGAAGCTGTGCACTTTGTATGTACCTGCGGGGAGCCACAGCACCGTGTCGCACTCAAGATACGAAGTTTCGGTATTATGTCCGGGAGCAGCATCGTTTTTGAAATCCTCTACATACTTGGCAGGCAGATTGCTGAACGTCGTCTTTTCCAGTGTGAATTGGTTCTGCACGGTTACATCTACCGATTGAATATTGCCAAAGGGAAAGACCTCGTCATCCTCGGTGGCACGTGTCAGGGGAGCAATGTTCTTTACAATCTTGAACGACACCTTTCCACGGCCGGCAACGGGCACCGAGAGCGACTCGGTAACCAAACCACCGACAACAATCGTAAAATTGCAGTTTTCAATATCGGCCGAAAGAAGTTCCTCCTCCTTGTTGTTATAGAGGGTGAATCCTATAGCTTTATAATCGCCCGCAACGAGCTTCATTTTGTCGCTGCGCAAGCCATACTCGGCTGTTTCGGTATTGTACGAGTTGAGCAAAAGGGTTTGTGTTATGGTGCTGTTGCTGCCCTGCAACACAATCTTCATCTTGTGAGCAGAGGACAATCGGTCGAGTTTCTCCACAGCGCGGCTCACAGCACCTTGCCCCTCGGTAGACTCGCTCTTGTACAGCTTAAACTGAACATAACCGTACAGGTCGCCCTGTTGTGCCGCATCGTCATCGGAACAACCAACCAGGCTCATTGCCATAAAGGCAACGAGGATGGTCAACAGGTATGATATATTCTTCTTGTTCATATTCCTAAAATTATTAGAATAGGTTATTAACGGGCTTAACGATTAGCGCCTTGATGTTTACATTGTTTCGATGAATGCGCAATATCAAAGGCTTTGTAAAGCTGCTTGCCGCAGGAACTTTCAGTTTTAGTTCAAAGTATCCATCGGCATTCTTTGATATTGTGGGCGAGCCCCAACGGCGGCTGGGAACCGGTCCATCGGCATCATAAATGGCAAATGCAGGATTACCCTCTTCGGGAGTAATAAGCAGGTTCACCGTGTATGTGTTACCATATACACCTGTTATTGAATATATATCGGTAACAGACAGCTCGCTGCTCACCCAAGTATAGAGGTCGCCTTCAGTTTCAGCCGTACACTCCACTGCGGCGCCTGTGGCATCGGTCACAACAAAGCCATCGGGAGCAAATATATCCTTTTGTGTAGCCTCGATAAGCACATAGTCGATATGCTCATCGACAAAGGTAACGGCATCGGCAGCACTCTTCATAGCAGCCATAAAATCGTCGTAAATACCGGTGGGCACCGCAAACAGATAGCCCTTGCGCGAACGGGCATCGGTAGCGGCATAAGGCTTGGCACAAACTGTTATGGCGCCCTTTGCAGTGGCATCCTCATGGGCTGTCAACCAGGCATCGGCATCCACCTTGATAGAGCCGTCGCTGTTTTCGGTGGCGCAAACCAATGTGTAGTCGTAGTTAAAGCACTTAACGGTAAAAGGAATACTGTTTTCAACAACAATCTCCTCGGTTTCTCCCTCGAGCGAGGTACCTTTGTAACGGAAAGTCTTGCCATCGAGAGCAATCTCCCAACCCCACGGGCTGTAGTCGCCATTTATGCGCATAACAGAGGGGTTCATACCCGCATAGGTGATGGGATATGTGTGCTCCACGCTGCCATCGACCGAAGCTATTACAAAATCGCCCTCCAATGCATAGGGCACAAATTCATCTATCACATTGAGTATATATGAACCGTTGAACAAAGTGGGCTCGGCTATCCACTCGGGATACGATTTTATTCCATAATCGTAGCTTGCCTTTATGGCTATGGTTGCCGATGCCGTGGCATCTAACACCACCTCCTCTACACGGTTGTTATTCTCATCGACAATTTCGGACGAGTGATTCTTTGCGTGGCGGTATATTGTACCAAGCCTGTACTCCTCGCTACCATAGCCGAATATAACCTTGGCACCTGCCGGCTCGAATGTGCGGGCATCGTTCGTTATCTTCATATATATCTTGTGTGCACCGCCCACACCGCTGAGATCGTTGAAATAGTCGCCATCCTCGGTGGTTGAGAAGAGCACCCATATCTTGTCGGAATATACGCGCCAACTGCTATTGGTGGTAAACTCTATGGCACTAATAACAAAATCCTTTTCGTCGAGTTCGGCAATATCGTAGCTGCCCATACTCACAAGCTCAAATGTAGCCGGGCTCTCGTCATCGTCGTTGCAAGCGACAAAAGCCGTTGCTGCAACGGCAAGAATACCTATAAGAAATATATGTTTCATCTTTTTCATAAATAAGCCTCCTTCCATCATTAGTAACCCTCGCGTTTAAGTTTCTCGGCCTCGTCGTCGCTTATCCACTCCACGGCATTCACAAAAACGCCCACGGTGTTGGGATATGCCATACTTGGCACATAGAGAGTCATATACTGGAAAATGAATTTTTCGCAGCTACTGTAGTACGATGTGTACATTGTGGGCTGGTACATATTTATTATACCCTCCTCGCCATACAATGTTCCGAACGCCTCGCTTGTGGGGCCGAAGGGCTGGTCCTCGAACTCAATGAGCGGGTTCAGAATATCGTCGGTGGTGAATTTGATTCTCACATCGTAGCCATCATAGAAATAGTCTTTCATAATGATGGTATTCTCGTTCTCGGGGTCCACCACAGAGTATGTGAGACGACCATCGGTTGTCTGCACATAATTGTTTATAAATGTGGATATTATAAAGCAGTAGCCCGTGAATGCGTTTATGTCGAATGTACAAGCCTTTTTAAGCAACACATTGGTATCGGTGCCATAGATGTCCCACTTGGCATCCTCGCTTGTTATGAGGCGCAGGCTGAAGCCTATAGAGTCAGTCACCTCAATGTTATCGTGGTAGCCAAGAACCTCCACATTACTCACGAGCTCACCGGCCTTTATGGTTATGGTGTTCGACTTCAAGGCGTAGTGACGGCCCTCGGTGGCATTGCTCTTGCTATCGACAATCTCCACTGCGAGTGTGCGGTCGTAGTCGCACGCGCGGGTGGCCACAACGGGTATCTCGAAAATCTCGCCATTGGACTGCACGGGCAGTTCATATAATGTATCGGAAAACATTATATAATTGGGGCCGCTGTACTTTACATACTCGGCATCGGTGTTACACGATGCAAGCCCCAAAAGCAAGGCCGCGGTTATACATATATTTGACAATATCTTTTTCATATACAATCCTCCGCTCATTATTTGTTACTTTTATTGGGTTGTATGTTTGAACCCGGAGCATCTATCTCGTGCTGGGGGATGGGCCACACAAACAACGGGTTGTCGGCCTCTATCTTGAGGCGGCTGCCGTGTTCCAGTGACTGGTCTTGCGGCTTACGCTCGAAACCCTTCTCCCAACGTTTGAGGTCTTGCAGACGGAAGCCCTCCATATAAAGTTCCTTCACACGCTCGCCTTCGATAATCTCCATTGCATTCTTCTCGTTCATAGAGACACCGCCACCATAAGATGTGTCGTAGCGCTTGGTGCGCAGGGTAGCTATATCCTTGGCTGCCTTGTTGTAATCGGGAGTAGCCTTGCGTGCATAAGCCTCGGCACGTATAAGATACTGTTCGGCAAGGCGGAACACCTTGGGCATAGAGGTGTGCAGGAGCATTGCCGAGTTGTACAAATCTACATTTCCGTAATACTTGTAGAGCAACGGCCAGGTGAGCCCGTGGCTGTGGCCCGTGGCAACGGTGTAGAAGCAGATGTCGTCGCGCAGGTCGTTAGCGTCGAAAGACTCCAGCACCCACTGCGCAGGCACATAATCGGGGTAGTAGTTGGAGTAGTCGAAATTCCAGAACACACGGCCCAGCGAACCACCATAATTGGTGACCGTGAAGCCCACCTTCCAAATAACCTCGAAAGCCATATCGTGCTCCCACATATATTGGTAATAGCTCACACCGGGAGAGTACTCGGTTGTGGCACTTGCAAGCGAGTAGTAGCCGCTCTCTATTATTTTTGTGGAATACTTTATGGCATCGTCCCAGTTGCGCATATAAAGCGCTATGCGCGCGCGCAGGGCATATGCAGTATATTCATTGAAATACTGCGATGCATTAAAGAGTTCACCATCCACGGCTGTGTCGTAATCCTCGCCCAGAGCAAGCAGTTTGGCTGCACGCTCAATATCGGCAATAACGAATTGGTACGAATCGTAGAGCGATGCGCGTGTAATGTTCTTCTCGCCATAGTAGCTGTCGGTGATAACCACGCCAAGCTCGTTTTTGGCCTCCTCATCGGATTTATAATCGACGCAATATAGTTTAATGAGTTCCGAATAGGCAAGCGCGCGGGCAAAATAGGCCTCACCGCAAAGCCTTTCGAGGTAATCGAGGTCGTCGTCATTGGTGAGTGTTACCTCGAGTTTCTTTGCATTGTCGAGGAAGAAATTACAATTGCCTATAACCTCGTAGAGGGTTGCATAGACAGCCTCTATTTCGGTGTCGGTGGGCTGTATATCCCAACGCCACACTGCACCGTGCTGGTTGGAGTAACCGTTGACGGCATATACCAAATCGCTCTGAATATCGGGCAACAGGGTGAGATATCCACTGTAAAGGGCGCTGTTCATAAAGGTAGAGTATATACCTATGACAGCCTCATCGGCCTGGTCGATATTTGTTATGGCCTTGTGCTGCTCCACGGCATCATCGGGAAACTTGTCCAAGCACGATGTTATGCCCAAGGATAGAAGGCCCAGAATTATAAATATTTTTATATCTTTCATCATAGTCCCTGAATTTTAGAATGACAACTCCAAGCCACAGGTGTATTGGCGCGACATCGGATACTGCGCAGCATAAAGGTTGCCGGCCGATTCGGGGTCGATACCACTGAACTTTGTTATTGTAAATAGGTTCTGTGCCTGCACATAGAAACGTGCACGGCTGAACAGCTTTGTTTTCTTCAACACCGAGCCGGGGAAGTCGTAGCTGAGCATTATGTTCTTGAGGCGCAAGAAGGATGCATCCTCCATAAAACGCGAGTCGAGCTGCGGTGTAACACCATATCGTGGAATGTCGGTAACGTCGCCGGGCTGTTTCCAACGGTCGTACAGCAGGCGCTTCGACTGGTTGTAGGTGGTATAAAGACCATTGCTCTCCTCGAAGAAGCGGTCGTTGTTGAACATCCAACGGTCCTTAACCCAACTGAAATGGGCTGTGAGGGTGAGCCCCTTGTAGCTCACTGTGGTACCGAAACCACCTTGCCAAGGTGCTATGTAGCTTTTACCTATCATCACCTTGTCGCTCTCGTTGTATTCGTTGGTTATGTTGCCATCCTTGTCGTACCAAAGAGCATCGCCGTTGGCAGGGTTCACACCGGCGTAGCGATTCATAAAGAACTCGCCCACGGGATGGCCCACAACAAGTTTTGTACCCGTGGTACTAAGCACATACTCCTGCACGCCGTTATAGAGCTCGGTGATTTCGTTCTTGTTGTACGATGCGTTCGCATTCACGTTCCACACAAAATCTTCGGTGCGTATGATATCGGCATTGAGCGAGAACTCGGCACCCTTGTTCACCATCACACCTACATTGTCCCAGCGGCTGCCGAAACCATTGTTGGCATAGGACTGGGGTACCGACATAAGCATATCGGTTGTTTTTTTGTAGTACAACTCCACATCGGCATTTATGCGGTGGAAGAAACCAAAATGGAAAGCAAGGTTCGATGTCCACAGTTTCTCCCAACTGAGGTCCTCGTTGCCCTGTGTGGCGGGTGCTATACCCGGGCTGTCCATATAGTTGTAGCCGCTGCCCACCAATGCGAGGTGGTCGTAATCGGGGATTGAAGAGTTACCCGACGTACCTGTGCTGGCAGCTATCTGCGCATTTGTGAGCCAGTTGGCTGTCTTTTGCATAAACTTTTCGTTGCGCAGGTTCCACATAAAGCCCAAAGACCAGAATGTGGCCCAACGGCCGTTCTTTCCGAAACGCGACGAGGCATCGGTACGCAACGAGAAATCGGCATAATATTTTTCGTTGTAGTTATACTCACCACGGCCGAAGAACGAGAGGAAAGCGTGGCTCGACGAGCTGTTGGCCCAAGACGAGGCTCTTGTACCCGATGACAAAAGGGTGAAGGCATCGTTGCTCTGGCCGCGGGTAATCACCTGGAAGCCCTCGGAACGGTAATCGACGCCCTCCTGGCCAAGCATCACATTGAAGTTATGCTTTTTCTTTATATCGAACAGGTAGTTTACGGTGTTGGTTATGGTGAGGTTCACGGCATCGTGCGATGCAAGGCCTGCTGTACCCGAACCGTTGTTACCCACAAAACCGGGGTACGATTTCATATCGGTTGTTGAATGTGTGAAATCGACACCGAATTGTGTGCGCAGAACCATATTCTTTATGGGTGAAAGCTCGGCATAAAGCACGCTTATGGCCTTGTACTTTTTCATATACTGCGGGTTGTATGCCACAGCCTCCATAGGGTTATATCCACGACCTTCCCAAGAACCATCGGCCGATGAAGCTATAGAGCCATCGGGCTTATAGGGGTTCCAATAGGGGAGCATAAAACGGCAAGCCGAGATAGGGGTATCTACCGAATAACCGCCCTCGTAGGCCTGCTGCACCTCCTCATAGGCAAGCATTGAGTTTGTACCCACTTTAAGGTAGTCGTTGGTCTTCACATCGGCATTGGCACGCATATTGTAGCGGCGGAAGGTTGAGCCTTGTGCAATACCATCCTGGTCGAAGAAATTGGCCGATACAAAGTAGTTGAGTTTCTCGGTTGCGTGATTCAGCGACAAATCGTAGCTCTGCAGGCCGGCCTTGTCGTTGAAGACGGCATCCATCCAATTTACATCGGTTTTTGACAGTATGTTATAATCCTGTCCTTTGTCGAGGCCCAGTTCCTTTTCAAACTGTATGCGCTCGGCAGTGTTCATCAAAGTCCAGTTATCGTGGGCAAGGGCCGAGTATCCCCACTGCGAACGGAAAGTTACGTTTACCTTCTCGGTACTTGTTCCGCGCTTGGTGGTGATTACAACAACGCCGTTGGCCGCACGTGCACCGTAGATTGATGTGGATGAGGCATCCTTGAGCACATTGATAGACTCTATGTCACTGGGGCTTATGGTGTTGAAATCGGAAGCAGTGATGGGCACACCGTCAAGAATGAAGAGCGGTGCCGAGCCCGAGTTTATTGAGTTTGTACCGCGAATCTGGAAGGTTGCAGCCTTGCTGGGCTCACCCGAGTTGGAGATAACCGTCATACCGGGTGTCTGGCCCTGCAATGCCTGATCGAAACCCGCAGTGGGCACATTCTCAACCTTTTCGGCCTTCACTGTGGAGACCGAGCCGGTGATGGTACCCTTTTTGCGCACGCCATAGGCTACATAGACAAACTCCTCAATTTCCTGAACCTCGGACTGCAGCACCACGTTCAACAGTTTGGTAGCGGCAGTTACCTTGTGCTCCTGTTTCCCGTAACCCATATACGAAAAATCGAGCACAGCCTCCTCGGTTCCTCTGATTTCTATGGTATAATTACCGTCGAAATCGGTAACAACACCATTTGTACTCCCTCTTTGCATTACGGCCACACCTATAAGAGGCGTACCATCTTCGTTAGATGTTACACTACCCTGCACGGTAAAATACTGCGCAAAGGCCCCCTGGATTGACAACAAGCAAAGGAAAGCAATTAGAAGGATTCCTTTTTTCATTATATTATATATTAAACACTTTATTTACAAGTGAATACAACAAAACAGTATCGACATTACCGACGATTTTCAACACAATGAATAATCAATGGTATGCCGATTCTTCCCGAATGCTTGAATATATATACACGTTATATTCAAACTTTTTAGAAAAAGTTTTGCAAATTTATGAAATTTTTCCCATAAACAGGGCATTATGGCAAAAAAAGCGACAAAATAAACATTTTTTATCATATACAAAATACAAATGCTAACGAGCCCGCTCGTTAGCATTTGTATTAAATCGGCAAAAAAATCTTATCGCAAAGCCTCGCCAAGCAAGGTATCCAACTCGGCCGGTGAGAGATTGCGCCCAAGAATAACACCCTTATTATTTATAAGTATGTTTGATGGAATGACATCTATCCCATACTCGGTAGCCACCTCGCTGCTGCCACCTGCAGGGTTGCACAGCTGTGTGAACGAAAGGCCGAGTGCCGATACCGCGTTGCGGCACTCCTTTATATCGGAATCGAGTGAGAGGCCCACCACCTTGAGCCCTTTACCGTTATACTTTTTATGTAATGCCTCTATTGCAGGCAACTCGGCACGGCAGGGCGCGCACCAGCTTGCCCAAAATTGCAGCAACGTATATTTGCCCACCTCTACGACATTGGAAAAAAGCACTTTTTTATCGCTTAAATCGGGCAGCTCAAAATTCAGATACTGCTGCCCCACGGCTGTCAGAGCCCTCTTCTTTTCTGCCTGCAAACGATGGGTGGCATAAGAGTTCATCACATCGTAACGCGCCGAATGCAGATAGAGCGGTACCCGCGACAACAAACCGGCAAGGCGGGCCACATCTATATTTTGGTACATCCGGGTGAGGATATAAAAGCCAAGACCGTTCTCTATGTTGCTCTCTATTGCCAACAGGGAGTACTCGGTGAGATTTACTTTTGCGGTTTCGCGGGCAGCAACAAGACTGTCGAGCATAGCCTTGCCCACAGACATATTCTTTACAAACGCGGGCGATGTGGCACGCTCCAGGTTATCAAGATGCTCTTTTGCCGCCACAAAGCGCTGCAATATTTCGTTGCCCTCGGTGCCACCACGCACCACGGCCTTGTCGATAACCACCGAAATGGTACCCGGCTCAAGCACCACAGGACCGCCAACGGCCTCGCTCTCGGCCAACAGCATACGCACGCTTCTTTCGTAGTAGCCGCCGGTGAATTCGAACGTGCCGCCACGCACCACTGCCGAGTCGACAATGGCAAGCTCCTCGTTGGGGTTCATCATATATACAACGGTGCCGTCGGGGGCAGCTTTGAACGTTCCTTTTATTTTATAACCGTCGCCGCTGCAGGCTGCCACAAAAAGAGCGGTAAAAAGGAGATAAATTATCTTTTTCATTGAATATCCTATTTTAATGATGCGTTTATATCTTCGATATAGCCAAGCAGTTCGTCGCGCCCCAGTGCACTTTCGGACGAGGTAATGAAAACCGGCGGTAGTTCTTCCCACTCCTGCAGCAGGCGCTGCTTGTATGCTTCCACATTGCTTGCAAGGGCTGTTTTGGTAACCTTGTCGGCTTTGGTAAATACGATGGAGAAGGGAACCCCGTTCTCGCCAAGCCATTCAAAAAACTCCAAATCTATCTTTTGAGGCTCGTGCCTGCAATCGACAAGCACAAACAGATTGGTCATCTGCTCGCGGTCCAGCACATACGACGATATTATATGTTCCAACTGCTCATTTTGCTTTTTGCTGCGTTTTGCATATCCGTAGCCCGGCAAATCGACCAGATACCACTCGTCGTTCACAATAAAATGGTTTATGAGCAACGTCTTACCCGGCATAGCCGATGTCATTGCCAGCTTATTGTGGCGGGTGAGCATATTTATGAGGCTCGACTTACCCACATTGGAACGCCCTATGAAGGCATATTCGGGCTTATTGTCCTGCGGGCACTTTCTCACATCGCTGTTGCTTATTACAAAGCGCGCGCTTTTTATTACCGGCTGTTTTTTCATCGTGCAATATTTTGTGCGAAGATAATTAAAAATCGTAAACGACGAAAATGTTTCACATAAACATACGCCGGCATCGACGCGTCGATGCCGGCGTATGTAAACACAGCTATTGTTATCAGTGAGTTATCTTTATACCCACAAAGTATGTGCGGGGCTGTGTGGGGCCATAGAAATATCCCGAGTCGCGGAACTCACCCTTGTCGAGGTCGTCCTGGAAACTGTTGAAGATATTCTGCACGCCTGCATTCAGCTGCAGGTTTATGTGGTCGCGCAATATGAATGTATATGCCACCTTGGTGTTGAGGTCGAAGAAATCGGGAGTGTTTTCCATACGGTCGGCTGCTATGTAGCCCGCGTAGTGAGGCACGCACATTTCGCCGGTGTATGTACCCGATAGCGATAGTTCGAAATTCTTAAGCGGTGACGATGTTATGGTGAAATAGCCATAGTAGTCGGGGGTGCGCATCATACGCTTTGTGGTGAGCAGTTCGCCATCAACCTCGGTCCAAGCCTCGGCCTGCTTGTAGCGGCTGCGTTGGGCGGTGAAGCCCATCTGCACCGAGAACTCCTTGCCGTGGGCTATCTTGGCATCGATATTGGCACCATACACACGGGCACCGCTACCGTTGCGACGCTCCTGCACGGGGTTGTTTTCGGCATCGGTGCCTATCTCCTCGAGCACAAACACATCGTCAAGACCGGTGTAAAAACCCTCGAGCAGAATATTGGCTTGCCAGTGACCAAAACGAGTGGTCCAGTCGATAGAACCGCTGAAGCTGTTGGAGCGCTCCTCCTTGAGGCCGTCGGCAAGAACAATCTGCACACCCTCGCCACCAACGGCGGTAACGTGCAGGTCCTCGTCATACGCCTGCGGAGCACGGAAGCCCGTAGAGTATGTCAGGCGGGCCTGGAAGGCATCGCTTGGTTTATAGAGCAGGTTCACACGGGGGCTGAAGATGGGGTTGTCTATGAGGTTGTGCTTGTCCATACGCACACCCATAAGCAGCGAAAAGTCGTTCAAATCCCACTCGTTCTGCAAAAAGGCGCTGGCAATGCGCACGTCCTGTTTCATATCCCTGCTGTAGCCTGTCATAATGTCGTGCAAAGAGTTCTGCTGATACTCTACACCTGCGGTGAGCAGCGCGGGCGCTATGGGGAAATTCTTCATACGGTTGGTAATTGTGGCACCAACAACCCAAGTGAGGTCGTCGGTTTTGCCATATGCGTTGGGGTCGCGCTGCGCGCCATAGTAGCTGTTGCGGTCTATGTGCTGGATAGAGGAAAAGAGAGAGAGTTTGTTGTTGTATTCGTTCCAGCCAAGGTCGTATGTGATGCCACCGCTGTTGATAATGTGCTCGGTCTGCTCGGTGATATCGCTCTCGTGCGGTTGCAGATCGAACTTGTTACCACCGCGACGTTTCTCGTTGGTTGTGTGATACTCCACGCTGAAACGGCTTGTGTGGGTGGGACGATAGTAGGCACGCAGGCCGAATGTATTTATGTTTATCTGCCCAAGCTCCGAGAAGCCGTCGCCGTCGTGGTCGTAATCGTTACGGTTGCGGTAGCTCTCATAAAGAGCAATACCATAGCTGTTGTCCTTGGACACAAGCGAGGCGTTGGCACCCATATACTGCTCCCAGCTTTCGCCGCCAAGCAGAGAGAGGTTGCTCGAGAGCGAGAAGGAGTTGTTTATGGGGTCCTTGGTGATGATGTTTATGGTACCGCCCACGGCGTTGGCACCAAAGAGCGCCGAACCACCGCCACGCACCACCTCCACGCGATCTATCATATTCACGGGAATCTGCTCAAGGCCATACACGCCGCTCAAGGCGCTTACCACGGGGCGGCTGTTTATGAGCACCTGCGAATAGGGGCCCTCGAGGCCGTTTATGCGCACCTGGGGAAAACCACAGTTCTGGCAGTTATTTTCCACACGCAGGCCGGTGATGTAGTTGAGGCTTTTGGCCAAATCCACCGAGTTCACGGTTTCAAAAAGTTTGAGATTGGCCACCGACACCACCACCGGGGCATCCTTGCGGCTTATCTCGTTGCGGTTGGCCGATACCACCACCTCGTCTATAACCTGCGACTCCTCCTTTAACTTAAAGTGTACCACGGTGGCAAACTCGCTGCTCACGGTAACCTCCTTGGTCATAGTTTCGTAGCCCATTGCACTAACACGCAGGCTATATTTTCCCGCGGCCAACGCCGTAATCTCGAACTGCCCCTCTTCGTTACCTACATAGCCTTTGTTTATTTCGGCCACCCATATTTTAGCAAAAGGGATATTCTCCTCGGTTACGGCGTCTATCACGTGACCTGCAATGGTATTACCATCGCGCACCTTGCGGTTTTCGTGGGCATACAACGCCGATGCCATACAGATAAATGTCATTAAAAGGTAAAAATGCTTTTTCATACTTCTATATCGTCTAATCGTTAAAATGCTGTGCAAAATTCGTATAAAATTAACACTCGCACAATCATCATTTTTTGCTATTTGTCATAGGCAATACATAATATTTAACTAAATTTCTGCAATTATCTACTGCAGCCGCAAGCCACAATTGCGAGTTTCGCAAAAAACTGCTACATTCGCACAAACTACCTTTATTACACAATGAAAAAGATACTTTTTATTGCCCTGTTAGTTGCAGGCATAGGCAACTGTTGCCACGCGCAAATGAGCGAGAAGAACAGCAAACAGATAACAGAATACTTCACGGCCGTGCTCAATGGCGACAGCGCGGCAACCTGTAACGGCAAGAATATAAAGCACAGCAAGATAGAGGAGACACGCGCCACCGTGTGGGCCTGCTGGCGCACCGCAGTGGAGGCTTTGCAGGAGGACAAACTGCCCACCCCCGTGAAGGCGGGCATCAAAGACACGCTCTATTGGGCAATGCCCACACACCCCGAAGAGGGTGCCCGTATGCCATATCACTATATTTATAAAGGAGAGAAACCCGCCAATGGCTACCCACTCTTTTTGTATATGCACGGGTCGGGGCGCAAGCAGCGTGAGTGGGAAACGGGCTACGCAATATGCTGCGCATTTGACGATGCCCCCTCGCTCTACTTCATACCACAGATACCGAGCGAAAAGCACTACCGCTGGGCCATACCCACACAGCAGATAGCGTGGGAGAAACTGCTGCGCCTTGCCTTTTTGTCGGGCGATGTAGATGCCAACAGGATATTCTTCTTCGGAATCTCCGAGGGTGGCTACGGCAGCCAGCGCCTTGCATCGTTCTATGCCGACTACCTTGCCGGTGCTGGCCCTATGGCAGGTGGCGAGCCGCTGCAAAACGCACCTGCCGAGAACCTTGCCAACATAGCATTCTCGTTGCGCACAGGTGAAAAGGACTATGGTTTTGGCCGCAATTATATGACATACATTGCCGCAAAGACACTCGACAGCCTGCGCACCGCACACCCGGGGCTGTACAACCACAAAATAGAGCTCATCCCCGGTATGGGGCACGGCATAAACTACGAGGCTACCACCCCGTGGCTTGTACAATATGAGCGCAACCCCCACCCCGCATATTTCTATTGGGAGGATTACGATATGTATGGCCGCCACCGCAAGGGCTTCTACAACTTGCGCGTGAACGAGCCGTCGAGGGAGAACGAGCAACAGCGCACCTGTTACGAGGTGAGCCGCCGTGGCAACACCATAGAGATAACGGTGAAGAATGTGACATACACCACCACCGAAAGCCTCTACAATATACCAATGGTGTTCAAAAAAGAGTTTACACCTGCCACAAAAGGCAACATCACAATATTTCTAAACGAGGACAATATCGACCTCACGAAACCCGTTACAATAAAGGTAAACGGGCGCACAGCGTTCAGCGGCAAGGTGAAGCCCTGCACAAAGGCCATGGTGGAGAGTTGTGCTCTTTTCTTCGACCCCGAGCGAGTGTTCCCCGCTGCCGTTACCGTTGATATAAAATAAATAAGGTGGGAAATTCGCAAAAAAGCATTACCTTCGCGGCCGTAAACGAGAAAAAGAGAATAGATGAACCAGGAATACCCGTCGGCACTGCTCGAAAGGGCGGTGAACGAGTTTAGCAAACTGCCGGGCATAGGGCGCAAAACGGCAACACGCCTTGTGTTGCATATGCTGCGCCGCAGAGAGGAGGAGGTTGCAGCCTTCTCCGATGCCATACTGCGCCTGAAACAGGAGGCAAAATACTGCACCGAGTGCCACAGCATATCGGACACCGACATATGCCCCATATGCGCCAACCCGCTGCGCGACCACAGCCTCATATGCGTGGTGGAAAACATACAGGATGTTATGGCGGTGGAGAATACAATGCAATATCGCGGTGTGTATCACGTGCTTGGCGGTGTAATATCGCCAATGGACGGAGTATCGCCCGCCGACCTGCAGATAGAGAGCCTTATCGACAGGGTGGCACGCGGCGACGTAAAGGAGATAATACTTGCGCTGAGCTCCACAATGGAGGGCGACACCACCAATTTTTATATATACCGCAAACTTATGCAGTATGACGTGAAGCTGTCGGTGATAGCACGCGGAATATCGGTGGGCGACGAACTGGAATATGCCGACGAGGTGACACTGGGCCGTTCAATTGTAAACCGCACCCCCTTCACGGGAAAAGCAATATAAAGAACTATGCAGAAAGAGGAGGCAATAAAAAAGACACGCACAATATACCGGGTACAAGCCATTGTTTCGGTAGTGCTTGCAGCGCTGTTGCAGACAGGGCTCATAGACAGCACAGGCATCACAATGGCCCCCACCACACTATACGCCATTGAGGTTGCAGGTATTATGCTCACAATATGCCTCATACCGCTTGCAATAAAGGGATTTTCGGCACGGGTATCGAAGGCCGCAAAGAGAAAAACGCCCCATTTCATCGAATATTATCACAACAAGTGCAATGCCCGCACAAGCATACTCTTTATGGTGATAATGATGAACATTGCACTATACTATATTTTGGGCAGAAGCAGCGGCCCGCTATATTGCGGATTGCTTGGCGTGGCAGCAGCCATATACAGCTACCCCGCAAAGAGCACACTTGAAAACTATCTCAACAACAGGGAGAACGAAGAATGAAACTATCTGTCATCATAATAAGCTACAATGTAAAGCACTACGTGGAACAGTGCCTGCGCTCGCTCATAAAGGCCGAGCGCAAGGATATCCCTATGGAGATATTTGTGGTGGACAACGCCAGCCAAGACGGCTCCACAGCCCATATAAAGGAGAGGTTCCCCGCCGCCCTGTACCCCAACCTGCACATAATAGCCAATGCAAGAAATGTTGGGTTCGGCAGGGCCAACAACCAGGCAGTGGCCAAAGCCACGGGAGAGTACATCCTGTTCCTGAACCCCGACACCATAGTAACCGAAAACACCCTGCACGATGCCATAACATTTGCCGACAAGCACCCGCAGCTTGGCGGTCTTGGTACAATGATGTTGCACGGCGATGGCAAATTTGCCTACGAATCGCGCCGCGGCCTGCCCACACCCTGGACAGCGCTGTGCAAGATGAGCGGCCTGTGCGCACTATTCCCCAAGAGCAAAACATTCGGGAAATACTATATGCGATATTTGGACAAGGAGCAACCCGCCGAAATAGAGATAATATCGGGCGCCTTTTTCCTTGCCCGCAAAAGCGCACTCGACAAAATAGGAAACTTCGACGAGGCATTCTTTATGTATGGCGAGGACATAGACCTTTCGTACCGCCTGCTGAAAGAGGGGTACAAGAACTACTACATACCATCACCCATACTGCACTACAAGGGCGAGAGCACCCAAAAAAGCACATTCAAATATGTGCACATATTCTACACGGCAATGCTCATCTTCTTCAAAAAGCATTTCCACCACTACGGACTGCTGCTCACCCTGCCCATAAGAACGGCAATTGTAGCAAGAGCGATAATAGCCGTGGCAGCGCAATACATCACCCGCGCAAGAAATTTTCTGTTCCCCCGCAAAGAGGCGCAGAACTACAACTACATATACATAGGGCGCAACGGCGACAAAGTGAAAGCCATAGCCGACGAGTGGTGCCTGGACATAACGATAATAGAAGACGACGAAAAGAGCCGCCCCGCACACACCCTGCCGCAGATAAAGAAAAACACAGCATATGTGATATACGACACCGAGGATTTCAGCTACACATACATACTCGATACCTTCCGCCGCGACGGTGGCAAAGCCGGCGTGGGCACATTCTACCCACACAGCAACACCATAGTGACACACAGCGATATATTCACCCTAACAACAGAAGAATGAATACACCCCGAAAAGTGACATTGCGCGCGCCGGAGCCCGAGGACCTGGAACTGCTCTACACCATAGAGAACGACAGCGACACCTGGGATATATGCTCGGCACGCATAAACTATTCGCGATATGCCATAAAACAGTACCTTGCACAGCAACCCCAGGAGATAACCACCGCAGGCGAAGTGCGCCTTGTGATAACCGACAGCGACACAGGCGAAGCTGTGGGCCTCATCGACCTCACAAGCTATTCGGCCACCCACCGCAGTGCCGAAATAGGAATAACTCTGCTGCGCGAGCAGCGTGGCAAAGGATATGGCCGAAGCGCAATAAAGGCAATGGAGCGCTACGCCAAAGAGGCACTCAACCTGCGAATGATATATGCCCACACCCTGGCCGACAGAAATTCAGTGGCAAAAAATATGTTCCTCCACTGCAACTACATACCAGTGGCAGTGCTCCCCGAGTGGCATTTTTGCAATGGCGAATATGTAGATTTGACCGTTTTCAAAAAAAATCTGTAAAAAAACAGCCAAATTATTTGCAGATTAAAAAATAATGCATACCTTTGCACTCGCTTTGAGATAGAAACAAAGCAAAAACATATTGGTGCGTTAGTTCAGTTGGTTAGAATACATGCCTGTCACGCATGGGGTCACGGGTTCGAGTCCCGTACGCACCGCAAAAAGCCTTTCAGTTACACTGAGAGGCTTTTTTGTTTGTGTTTGCTTGACAAAAGTTACGCGATTTATTACTTTTGCATATCACGTAGCCATAAAAAGGCTGACAAAATAATTCAATGAATTAGTATCATACTAAAAGTACACAGAAACACATTATAAATGTTGAACTATGGCAAAACAAGATATTATACTATACGAATCGGGTGATGGAAATATAAAAGTATCATTGTTTGCACGTGATGGTTCTGTATGGTTGAATCAATTGCAACTTGCAGAACTTTTTGCCACCTCTAAGCAAAGTATTAGCTCTACTATAAATAATATATTAAAAGACAACGAATTAGACGCCAATTCAGTTATCAAAGACTATTTGACAACTGCCTCTGATGGCAAGAATTACAAGGTTAAGTTCTACTCTTTGGAAATGATAATGGCAGTCGGTTTCAGAGTGCGTTCAACAAGAGGTATCCAGTTCAGACAGTGGGCAAACCAACACCTTAAGGATTTTCTGCAAAAGGGATTCATCATAGATGATGAGCGTTTGAAGAATCCCGATGGCCGCCCCGACTATTTTGACGAGTTGCTTGCCCGCATTAGGGATATTAGAGCATCGGAAAAGCGATTCTATCAGAAAGTAAGAGATCTGTTTGCATTAAGCGTGGATTATGACAAGAGCGACAAAGCAACACAGATGTTCTATGCTGCAACCCAAAACAAGCTGTTGTATGCCATCACAGGACAGACTGCAGCAGAAATCATTATCAACAGAGCAAATGCCGACAGTACCAATATGGGATTGACTTCTTGGAAAGGTAGCATTGTTAGAAAGCAAGATATTATAATAGCCAAGAATTACCTTAAAGAAGATGAACTTGATTCATTGAACAGACTTGTAGTTATCTTCCTTGAAACAGCTGAATTCAGAGCAAAGAACCGTCAAGGCCTTACAATGGATTTCTGGAGAGAGAATATTGATAAGATTCTTTTGTCCAACGACCAAAAATTACTTGTCGGTGCAGGCAGTGTAAGCAACTTGCAAATGGAATCCTTTGTACACAAAGTTTATGATGAGTTTGATAAAAGGCGTAAACAGTACGATGCAGAAGAAGCAGACAGAGAGGATTTACAAGACTTGTTAGAGTTGGAGAACGAGTTGAAGAAAAGATAGCACAAATAAGTATATTCATTAGTTTATAACACTTTTCATTTACAATTATTACTAAGCACAACAACCTTTTAAACCTTTATGGATATAGAAAGATATAATGCGCTACCAGTTTGCGTTACCGATTTCAAAAAGTGATATAAGATTTTAAACACAAACAGATATTAAAATGCCGTACGCACCGCGAAAGAGTTCCAAAGAAATTTGGGACTCTTTTTGTTTGTGTTTACAGTAAAACACTGACAAAAGAATTGGCAAATGCCGAGAAAAAGAGTTTCTTTGCACAAAGAAACAGAAGCCATTGCTATGAACAGATACAGGGAAATTGAGAGCGAGGAGGCACTGCGCCCGCTTATGGAACCGGGGAATACCTTGGAGCACTTTGCATTCCAGAGTATTACGTTTGGCAAGGATGCCTTGCAGTGCAGGTTCAAAGACTCTATATTCTTTGGGTGCAAAATGCCTGCCGAAATGCGCGACACACTGCCGGCCGACTGCTATGTGCTGCCAGCGCTGCCCGTTCCCTTCAATATGTTCCCCGCACGGCTTTACGCAGCAAGCGAGCTTTACGCCGGGTATAACTACCACACCTCCGACAGCTTTGACACGTGCTACGATACACGCATTTACAAGCATTACACGGAACGCGGCAAGCAGGCCTGCGATATTGCCGAAACGCTTGCACGCACGCTACACGACCACTCCATAAGCGATGCATTGCACGACCTGCTTGCTATGCACGACGAGCGCCGCGTCGTTGCCATTATGGGCGGGCACTCGCTGCTGCGCACCGATATTATGTACCGCAAGGTGGTGATTGCAAGCAAGAGGTTGGCAGAAAGAGGGTGCATCATTGTCAGCGGCGGAGGCCCCGGGGCCATGGAGGCATCACACTTGGGTGCTTGGATTGCCGGATACCCCGACAGTGCCGTAGATGAAGCGATTGCAATGCTTACCCAGGCACCGTCGTACAAGGACAAGGAGTGGCTGCCCACGGCATTTGCCCTTATGGAGAAGATGCCGCGTAAGCAGGAGGTATACAGCATAGGCATACCCACCTGGTACTATGGGCACGAGCCTGCCACCCCATTTGCCACACACATAGCCAAATATTTCGACAACAGCATAAGGGAGGACACGCTTGTAACGATAGCCAAGGGGGGCATCATATATGCACCCGGCAGTGCCGGCACAATGCAGGAGATATTCCAAGATGCGGCGCAGAACCACTACCTCACTTGCGGATATGAGAGCCCTATGATATTCTTAGGCAGGAAGTACTGGTGCAACGAATTGCCTGTATATCCGCTGTTGAAAGAGCTGCACTGCAAGGGTTGCTACAAAAACCTGTTGCTCACGCTCACAGACCACGCCACCGAGGCAGTAAACGCCATTATGGAGTTTGTGGAGCGGTAGCGGCCTGCATATTCAGGGATACAAATTAAAAAGAGCATTCTAAAAATAGTTCTTTACCGCAAATTCGTACTGCTCAATAAAAATCTGCTTGAAGGCTGCAATATTATTCTGCTCATAAAACATCAACATCGCCTTCTTGTAATCGATAGAATCAACGGTGCGGAAGGACAAAGGGCAATATCCCCAAGCCATCAGAATGGCATTACTGCCGATTCTTGCGGTTCGTTTGTTGCCATCGGTAAATGGTTGTATGTACGACAATAGAACCAGTGCAAGCAACGCCTTCTCGAAAACGTCCTCTTTACCGTTAATCAACCGGCATGTATCTTCCAACGCTTCGCGTATCTGGAACTCGTTGTCAAGAGGGCGATAGTTTGTTCCTGTTATGCCGACACGTCTTTTTCTAATGCCGTTGCCCACGCCTAACTCTTTTGTCAAGATTGAATGGATATCCTCAATTCTTCTAACAGAAAGTTCTTTGAGGTAGTCGGGGTTGTCGAGAATGAAATCCAAGGCATCTTTATGATTTAGCAGCATCACCGCCTCTTCTTTTGTTTTTCCCCGAGCTGTTTCTTTCTCTTTCAGCAACCGCTCTGTTTCAAGGAGAGAATATGTGTTACCCTCTATTTGCGACGATTTCCAAGACAAATCCACTCCTAAACGCTCCATCTCTTTGCGATACTCAACATCGGACAAAGTACCCATATTACCCAGAAAAGCCTTATGGGCTACATCCAGCCTTTCCTTCTCTTCCGTTGTAAACAGAGTGACATTGGGCAATATATCACAAATCAACTGAAAATTAAAAGATTGTTGCACCACGCGCTCATCCACATCATTTGCAAAATATGTATCGATGTTCAGCGGCATCATCAGATGTGCCTGTGGCGAGAGGGAGTAGCGCGTAGCCTTGCCCTTACCCTCTACAACAATGTCGCCCTTTTGCACACTATCGGCGATAATTCGTTTCAACGTTCTTTCGTTTGGAGCGTTTGTCAAAGCTGCCGCAATTTCCACCCTGCTCGATGAAGGGTTGTAATGCAAAAACTGCAATATTTCCACCTGTATTGTCATACTCTTTAATTTACATTCGGGACAAATATAGTGTTATCTCTTTAATTTGCGGGACAAAACAGGTAAAATTTATCCCGAATATAATACATTTTTGTCCCGAAAGCGGGAAGCACAAATAATATTTTCAACAAAATTTAGCTCCAATCTGCTGTTTTTTGAAAATTTGTACTATCTTTGCAGGCGTATTCGGGAAATCAAGTACCGCAAGGGGCATTAGCTCATCTGGCTAGAGCGTTTGACTGGCAGTCAAAAGGTGACGAGTTCGACTCTCGTATGCTCCACAAGAAGGACAGCTATAACGGCTGTCCTTTTTATTTTAGAATAACCACAGCCCCGCAATATTTGCAGGTGGGCACGGGGCGGGCATACCGCTCCACGCAGTAGCTGCACACCACTCCGCAACGGGGGCACAAATAGGTATATCGACCACTGAAATGGCGCCACAGGAGAAAGCGGCTTATGGGACTGCCGCACTTGCTGCATAGTTTTTTACTCATAAGAAAATGGCATAGGGTTCATTTATAACAAACCCGTATGCCATTTGTTCTTTTGCACAATGCTGTATGTTATCTTTCGGCACGCATTGGATTGGTGAGGAAATCCTCGTACGACAGTTTTATGCCATCCTCGAGCTCGGTGCTGTAGCGCCAGCCAAGCCTTTCGGCTTTGGACACATCGAGCAACTTGCGGGGGGTGCCGTTGGGTTTTGTGCTGTCCCAAAGGATTTCGCCCTCGTAACCCACCACTCGTGCCACAAGCTCGGTGAGGGCCTTTATTGTTATCTCCTTGCCTGTGCCGGCGTTAACGGTTTCGTTGCCGCTGTAGTTGTCCATAAGGAACACGCACAGGTTGGCAAGGTCATCAACATAGAGGAACTCGCGCAACGGTGTGCCATCGCCCCAGCAGGTTACGGTGGGTGCACCGGCCTCTTTTGCCTCGTGGAAACGGCGTATGAGAGCGGGCAGCACGTGGCTGTGGGTGGGGTGATAGTTGTCGTTGGGCCCGTAGAGGTTGGTGGGCATAACGCTTATATAGTCGGTGCCATACTGACGATTGAGATATTCGCAATATTTAAGACCGGAGATTTTGGCAAGTGCGTATGCCTCGTTGGTGGGCTCCAGCTCCGATGTGAGCAGGCAGCTCTCCTTCATAGGCTGCGGTGCCAGGCGGGGATAGATGCACGACGAACCCAGGAAGAGCAGCTTTTTACAACCGTTGCGCCACGCTGCGTTTATAACGTTCATCTCAAGCATCATATTGTCGTACATAAAGTCGGCAAGGGCGGTGTGGTTGGCTATGATGCCACCCACTTTGGCTGCTGCAAGGAACACATATTGAGGCTTTTCTGTGGCAAAGAACCGCTCGACCTGTTCCTGACGGCAGAGGTCGAGCTCGGCGTGTGTGCGGGTGATGATATTGCTGTACCCCTGACGCTGCAGCTCGCGCACGATGGCAGAACCCACCATACCGCGATGGCCTGCCACATATATTTTTGCTTGTTTCTCCATTTTGCACACTATTTTACGATACCGCGCTCAAGATACTCGGCAAGGTTGGTGCGTATGTGCTCTTCGGCACGTTCCACCGCCACTTTGGCCATATCGGAATCGACCATAATTTTTACCAACTGCTCGAATGTGGTCTTTTGAGGGTCCCAGCCGAGCCTTGTGCGTGCCTTTGAAGGGTCGCCCCAAAGGTTCACCACATCGGTGGGGCGGAAGAAGTCGGGTGATACCTCGATGAGCACCTTGCCTGTAGCCTTGTCGATACCCCTTTCGTCGGCACCCTCGCCCACGAATTCAAGCTCTATACCCACGTGTTTGAAGGCGTAGTAGCAGAAGTCGCGCACGGAGTGCTGCACACCGGTGGCAATAACAAAATCCTCGGGCTTTTCGTTCTGCAACATCAACCACATACACTCTACATAGTCTTTGGCATAACCCCAGTCGCGTAGCGATGACAGGTTACCAAGGTATAGCTTATCCTGCTTGCCTTGTGCTATGCGGGCTGCAGCAAGGGTTATTTTGCGGGTAACGAAGGTTTCGCCGCGGCGCTCGCTCTCGTGATTGAACAGAATACCCGAGCAGCAGAACATACCGTATGCCTCGCGATACTCCTTCACAATCCAGTGACCATAGAGTTTTGCCACTGCATAAGGACTGTATGGGTGGAAGGGGGTGTTTTCGTTCTGCGGTACCTCTTCAACCTTGCCATAAAGTTCCGATGTAGATGCCTGGTATATGCGGCAGGTTTTTGCAAGGCCCGACAGGCGCACAGCCTCAAGGATGCGAAGCACGCCTATGGCATCTACGTTGGCTGTGAACTCGGGAGCATCGAAACTTACTTGTACGTGGCTCTGCGCGGCAAGGTTATATATTTCGTCGGGGCGCACCTTGCCCACAACCTGCAAGAGGCTCATAGAGTCGCCCAAGTCGGCATAATGAAGATGAAAATGGGGGTTACCCTCCAAATGGGCTATTCGCTCACGGAAATCAACCGATGAGCGGCGTATGGTACCGTGGACATCGTATCCCTTGCTCAATAGAAACTCTGACAAGAAGGAACCGTCCTGCCCTGTAATACCGGTTATAAGTGCTTTTTTCATTATTGTTGCCATAAAAATGTTGTAATAATTGCATCTATTACAAATAACGTGCCATTTTACTTGAAATTGTATATAAAATTGAGAAATATTACCATTATACCCTTTTGCATATAATAAAACACAAAAAAAATGTGGTTACAACCTATCGATAATTTTTGTACATTTGCTGTTGTTGCAAAAACAAATAACAATGCCTCGTTTACAGCAACACCCACTTAACAAGCACCGCCACAATTATTAACAAAAGTAAAAAAAGAACCCCGCGGCGCTGCCCTTTAGTAAAATAAAAATAAAAGCTCATATTTATCCCGTTTTTGGAACCAGTTTCTGTTGTTTCTTATATTAACTTTGTCACATACACGTGGCAAAGTGTATGCGAATATAACAATTTTACCATTTACTCCTATGATGATTGACAGAATAGACAGGATTTTGAAGCGATACCCACTATCGATAATAATATTGGCAGCTATCATATACCTATCGTTTTTCAAACCACCCAAAACCACACTGAGCGATATAAAGGACATTGACAAGGTTGCTCACTTGCTTATGTATGGTGGTTTTTGCGTGGTGCTGTGGTTCGAGTACTTCCTCACCCACCTGCGTGTGAATGTGAGTAATATATTTTGGGGTGCCATAATAGGGCCCATTTTGTTCAGCGGGGCAATAGAACTGCTGCAAGAAACCATTACCCGCTATCGCGGTGGCGACTGGATTGATTTTCTTTTCAATTCACTTGGTGTTATAGGTGCTGCACTGTTCAGCATATACGTTACCAAGCCGTTGATGATTAAATATAACATCTGGCACAAGAACAGCGTGGAATAGAGCGTTTCTACTTTTCCCAAAACTTGAAGGGGAAGCGCGACAGATGGCCGTTATAGTATTTGGCCTGCCCCGTAACCTCGCGGCCCAGGAATGAAGGGCGCTCGAACTCCTCGGAGAGGCTGCCAAGCTCCACCTCGGCAACCACAAGGCCCTCGTTATCGCCATAGAACTCATCTACCTCGTAGGTGTGCGCACCGCACTTCACAAGATAGCGGCACTTGTCTATTATGCCGCCGTGGCACAGTTTCATAAGCTCCCACGCTTCGGCGACAGGGATTTCGCGCTCCCACTCATAGCGGCTGAGACCACCGTCGAGCGAGGGGCCCTTTATTGTGAGGTACCCCTTGTCGCCACGCACACGCACACGCGCTGAGTTACCGCCTTGACGGCAGATGTAGCCCTGCGCTATGCGGTCGCAGGCAAATGCCTGCTGCTTGTAGCTGTCGTCGGTTACAAGGAATTTACGTTCTATCTCTACAGCCATACCATTACTCGCCCTCCTCGGCAAATTCCATAAGGTACGACTTTATGAAGCCATCTATCTTGCCGTCCATCACACCGCCCACGTCGGATGTCTGGTAGTTGGTGCGGTGGTCCTTCACGCGACGGTCGTCGAACACATATGAGCGTATCTGTGAACCCCACTCAATCTTCTTCTTCCCGGCCTCAATTTTGTCTTTTTCGCGCTGACGACGTTTGAGTTCCTTGTCGTAGAGCATTGAACGGAGCAACGCCAAAGCCTTCTCCTTGTTTTTGGGCTGGTCGCGTGTTTCGGTGTTCTCGATGAGGATTTCCTCTTGCTCGCCCGTGTCGGGGTCGGTGAACATATAGCGCAAACGCACACCCGACTCCACCTTGTTCACATTCTGACCGCCTGCGCCACCACTGCGGAAGGTATCCCACGATATTTTTGCGGTTTCAATAACCACATCAATGCTGTCATCCACAAGCGGGGTTACAAACACCGATGCAAACGAGGTCATACGCTTGCCCTGTGCATTGTAGGGCGACACACGCACCAAGCGGTGAACACCATTCTCGCCCTTGAGGTAGCCGTATGCAAAGGGGCCATCAATCTGTATTGTGGCGGTTTTTATACCGGCCTCATCACCCTCTTGCAGGTTTATGGTAGATGCCTTGTACTTGTTGGCCTCGGCCCAGCGCAGGTACATACGCATAAGCATAGAGGCCCAATCCTGGCTCTCGGTGCCACCGGCACCGGAATTTATCTTCAGCACGCAGCTCATACCATCTGCCTCGCCACGCAACATATTCTTTAGTTCAAGTTCCTCTACAGCAGCAAGAGCACGGGCATAGGCATCATCAACCTCGGCCTCGGTAACCATCTCATCGCGGTAGAACTCCATAGCAATCTCCACCTCCTCGGTGCGGTTATTCACCTCTTTATAGCCATCAATCCACGCCTGCAGGCTCTTTACCTTCTTCATCTGCGCCTCGGCCTCTTTGGCGTTGTCCCAAAAACCGGGGGCCTGTGTGCGCAACTGCTCCTCCTCTACCTGAATAATCTTTTCGTCGATGGACAAGTACTGTTTTAACGCGGCTGTGCGCTCCTTAATATCCTTTAATTGGTCTGCTGTTATCATTTGTTATCTCGTTAATTGGCGCGAAGATACAAAAAAACGGCGGAAATATAAAAAAACAGATACACAAAGCCTGTTTTAATATATGGAATAAGGAATAAGGGTAGCCCGTTTATTCAGGCTACCCTTATTGCTATAGAATTATTTATTATAGTTCAACCTCGGTAAACGGCAGGTTCCAGGTTTCGGCAACCTTTTTATAAACCACTTTACCCTCTACCACGTTCAAGCCCTTGCGCAACTCCTCGCAATCGGCACAAGCCTTGCGCCACCCTTTATCGGCAAGCTGCAAAGCATAGGGCAATGTGGAGTTTGTAAGTGCTAAGGTAGATGTATAGGGCACTGCGCCCGGGATATTGGCAACACAATAGTGCAATATTCCATCGACATAATATGTGGGTTCCTCGTGCGACGTTGCGTGCGATGTTTCAAAGCAACCGCCCTGGTCTATGGCAACATCAACCATCACACTGCCCGGCTCCATAGTTGCAAGCATATCGCGTGTAACAAGTTTAGGAGCCTTTGCACCGGGAATAAGCACCGAACCTATGACAAGGTCGGCTGTCTTAATCTCGTTGCGTATGTTATACTCCGACGACATAAGAGTCTTTACATTGCCCGGCATAACATCAGCAAGGTACGATAGACGAGGTATTGATATATCGCAGATTGTCACATCGGCACCCATACCTGCGGCAGTGCGGGCAGCTGCGGTACCCACCACGCCTGCACCTATTACAAGCACTTTGGCAGGCTTCACACCGGGCACACCGCCAAGGAGTTTTCCTTTACCGCCACGAGGACGCTCAAGGAAATAGCAGCCCTCTTGAATGGCCATACGGCCTGCCACCTCGGACATAGGAACAAGCAACGGCAGTGAACGGTCCTTGCGCTCAACGGTTTCATAGGCACAGCAAACCGCGCCACTCTCAATCATCGCTTTTGTGAGAGATTCACTCGATGCAAAATGGAAATATGTAAACAGCAACTGCCCCTTGCGCACAAGTTTATATTCGCACTCAATGGGCTCCTTTACCTTAACAATCATTTCGGCAAAGGCATAAACCTCCTCAATCGTCGGCAGCACTTTTGCTCCGGCAGCAATGTAGGCATCGTCACTGAAACCACTATTCACTCCGGCAGTAGCCTGAACATATACCACGTGACCGCGTTTTACCATCTCCTGCACACCTGCCGGTGTCATTCCCACACGGTTCTCATTATTCTTAATCTCTTTTGGTACACCTATAATCATATTATCATAAATTTATTAGTTTCACATTTGAGCAGACGAAAGTATAAAATATTTAAGGAAAAACGAAAAAAACATCACTTATTTTTATTATTCGATGAAAATTTGACACAAATTCAATGAGAATATTGTTTTTTTGTTCGGTTTTTCACAAGAATAGAGGGGTACATCGCCGTATTGTAAATGAAGATGAAAATATAAATTACGGAGATTTACCTTTCTAATTCTGCAAAGTAAAAAGAATTTACTCTATTTTTGCATGGTAATTATGCAATGTGATATGAAATTTGGAGAAAAGAACATAAAACAGGCGGTGGAGCTGTTGAAGATGCTCGTAAGCACCCCGTCGGTGAGCCGCGACGAGAGCGTTGCGGCCGACAAACTGCAAATGTTTATAGAGCGCAGCACCCCTGTTCTGCTCGATATTCACCGCCACGGCAATAATATATGGTGCATTGCCCCGGGATACGATGCACAGCGCCCCACACTGCTGCTCGATGCTCACATAGACACTGTGAAGCCCGTTGCCGGGTGGAGCACACACCCGCACACACCCATTGTGGATGGTGATGCCATCTATGGGCTTGGCAGCAACGACGATGGCGGCTCATTAGTAACCATGCTCCAACTGTTCTATCTCATTTGCAAGAAGCCACAGCAGTACAACACGGTGTTCCTTGCATCGGCCGAGGAGGAGGTGAGTGGCAAAAACGGCATCGAGGCGGTTATCCCCCACTTGCCGCCCATTGCCTGCGCCATAGTGGGCGAGCCCACAGCTATGCAGCCTGCCATTGCCGAAAAGGGGCTGATGGTGCTCGACTGCGTTGCACACGGAGTGGCCGGGCACGCGGCCCGCAACACGGGCGAGAATGCCATTTACAAAGCTATGCAGGATATTGAGTGGTTCCGCACTCATAAATTCCCCAAGTCATCGGCACTTTTGGGCGATGTAAAAATGAGCGTTACACAGATAATGGCCGGCACGCAGCACAATGTAATCCCCGATGAATGCAGTTTTGTGGTGGATGTGCGCAGCAACGAGTGTTACTCCAACAAGGAGCTTTTGGAGATAATAAGCAACAGTGTGGCGTGCGATGTCAATGCCCGCTCCACAAGGCTCAATTCATCGTTCATAAGCACCGAACACCCGCTTGTGAAACGTGCCATAGAGCTTGGCCGAGAGCCGTTCGGTTCCCCCACCCTGTCGAACCAGGCACTGCTGAAGATTCCCACGCTTAAGATGGGGCCCGGCGAATCGGCCCGCTCGCACACCGCAGGGGAATTCATAAAGATAAGCGAAATACGCGAGGGGCTCGATATTTTTGTGCAGATGCTCGACGGGCTTGAATTATAGCATTGCGAGTGCTTTATTCTCGCAAGCCTCCATTATTTCGCGCTCCCCGGGGCCTTTGTCGTTTATACCGCACAGGTGCAGAATACCGTGTATTATCACGCGGAAAAGCTCCTGCTCGTATGTGGCACCCACAAGTTCGCTGTTGCTCTTCACAGTGTCGAGCGAGATGAAGAGGTCGCCGCTTATGGTGTCGCCCTCGCAGTAGTCGAATGTAATGATATCGGTGTAGTAGTCGTGTTGCAGATACTCGCGGTTCACCTCCAGGATTTTCTCGTCATCGCAGAAGATATAGGCTATTTCGCCCACCTTTTTGCCGTATGTGGCTGCAACAGCCTTCACCCACGCGCTCACAGCGCGGCGTTTTATTGCGGGCATCTTAACGCCCTCGGTCTGGTAACTTATCATAGTTCAATATTTAATTTCCAAAGAATATATAACCAATCGCAATGGCCGCTATAATGCCCGCAGCATCGGCCATAAGGCCGCAGGCCACAGCGTGGCGTGTTTTTCTTATGCCCACGCTGCCGAAATAGACGGCAAGAATATAAAATGTGGTGTCGGTGGCACCCTGGAAGAGGCAAGCCAAACGGCCTGCAAAAGAGTCGGCCCCGTAGGTGGTCATTGCATCAATCATCATACCACGTGCACCGCTGCCGCTCAAGGGCTTCATAATTGCGGTGGGAAGGGCACCCACAAAATCGCTGCCCACACCCACACTTTCGGCACACCAGGCAACGGCACCCATAATAACATCCATTCCACCCGATGCACGGAACACACCCACGGCAACCAATATTGCCACAAGGTAAGGGATTATGCGCACAGCGGTGGAGAAACCATCTTTTGCACCCTCGATGAAGGCATCATACACATTTATACGTGCACGCACACCGGCCAGAATAAACATAATTATAACAGAAAAGAGTATAATATTGGCAAGCGAAGTGGATACTATCTCTATCTGCACCTGCGACAGCTGCATCATACCCCAAGTGCCAAACGCCACCAACAGACATATCGACAGCAGAAAGAGCAGTATAGTGCGGTTAAAAAGATTTATGCGCTGATAGATGCTTGTGACAATGAGCCCCACTACGGTGGAAACGGTGGTAGCTATGAGTATGGGGATAAACACATCGGTAGGGTTGGCGGCACCAAGCTGCGCACGGTAGAGAAGCACCGACACAGGAATAAGTGTGAGCCCCGATGTGTTGAGCACCAAGAACATAATCATAGGGTTGCTGGCAACATCCCTCTGCGGGTTTATCTCCTGCAGCTCCTGCATAGCCTTAAGGCCCATAGGAGTGGCGGCATTGTCGAGCCCCAACAGATTGGCCGAAAAGTTCATAAACATAGTGCCCATTGCAGGGTGCCCCTTGGGAATATCGGGAAAAATTTTGCACAGCACGGGGCTCAACAAGCGGGCAAGAGCAGCTACAAGGCCACCGCGCTCACCTATCTTCATTATACCCATCCACAGCGAAAGAACACCGGTGAGGCCTATGGAAATTTCGAACGCAGTGCGTGCCGTGTCGAACGTTGAGGTCATTATGGCGGGGAAAACCTCCACATCGCCCATAAACACCAACCGACACACAGCTATGGCAAATGCCACCAAAAAGAATGCCACCCAAATATAGTTAAGAACCATAATTCATATTCACTTTATACTACTGTTAGATTTACAAATGGCTTATTATCACACTCCGTAGATATTATACCGGCTATTAAAGGAATTGTTACTTTTATATCTACATCTTATTGATGATCCATTTTCCCGAATTTCCTCCTTCTCGTGTTAATACACCATCTTTGCGCAATTGATCTAATATTTTTCTGATTTGGCGCTCACTGATATTTAACCGTTTTGAAAGGGTTGCTCTTGAAACAGATGGTGTTTCTTTTATAATATATAGCAATTTTTTCTCATTCGTTGGAACACTTTGGAACACTGTTGGATCACTATTGGAACATTTAGAGTCGTTGTCATTTACACGCCAAATAACTACCCTGAAATCTTCTTCTTGATAAAATTCCGGTGTTTTCAGCCCATATTCACTGCATTTGTTTATAATATCTTCCGTTCCTGTACCAACCTTTTCGATATAGCCATTCCAATACATTGGATCGGCAAGTAAAGGATTGGCTGGTAAAGACTTATGAGGACCGTGTAATTTTTGTACAGTTAATCCATATGGCAATGTGCCGGGGTTCCAAACCTCCAATCTGTCTCGAAACAGCATTACTTGAACACTGGCATTACTTGTATAATCTCTATGACATACAGCATTGACAATAGCCTCTCTAACGGCATCTATGGGCAATTCGGGGTGTGTTGGTATATCGGCTTTCTCTCCTTCGGCACGCGTTCCAACCCAATTGTTGATGCGGCTCATTACAAAACTTGTGGCTTGATCGACAAGTTCAAAAACATCACCTCTATAAATCTGATATGCAGGCATAGGTTTTTCCACCACATTTCCATAAAACTGCACACATTTAACCTCCGATGTAATGAAGTATTTTTGAGGTTTATTCCCAAATAGCAATATCGCAGCATTGGCCAGTCGGCCTTTCTCGTCTATCAAGTCGAGATGTGTAAGCAACGATACAGGTGATGTTTCAACAGGAAGAGGAAAATTGCGCTTTGCGCGTGCCATATGAATAAAATTCCTCATCTTATCCTCATCCAAATCTTCTAAATTCGCTCCATTATCATTAGAAGCATCGAATGGTCGCCAGCGAATATATTCCTTCTCCTCCAAATATCGTATTAACGAAGCATAGACTGAAGTTCGCAAACCATCAATATCCACGAAAGTTTTACGCACAATATCGCGTTCTACCTTTTTTATCAAAGCAGCTTCTTTGGGATGCCTTTTTTCTTCTCCTATGCTTTTTATGTATATTAAACGACTTTTATGAAGCGTTGCAGCCAAATCATATTCACGTTCTGTAGGAGAAAGCCCATATGCATCCTCATATCCATAAAGATTACCATACAACCCCAAGTAAATATCACAAAGTTCCACTTCTTTCAAATACACGTTACTTGCAGCATATTCGTTAGCCGGAACTTCCTCAAATATAAATGGCTCAAAAAATTTACCCAACAGGGCGTCTGTTCGGATGTAATGGCAAAGCATCGCACGTTCCTCGGCAAATTCACTTTGCACACTGCTTATGAATATTTTAATTCGTTTCATAATCGCATATAGTACTTAACGCAAAGTTATCTATTTTATCGTTAATAAAAGAAGATTTGTTGAAAAATTCATAACTCCTTAATTTACTGAATTCGCTGTAAATATACTCACAGGATGCTGTGATAATTTTATCCTTCAAGGAGAGCGTAACATTTTGACAAATACTACAGGATTTCCAACAGACAACATTCTTTCTGCATTTCGCACACACTTTCGTTTCTTTGTTGTATCTTCGCGGGTGATAACTTTAAGAGAAATATGAGCGAAGATTTCAATATACGTGGCAAAAACAGCGACAAGGAGTTCGAGAATGCTCTGCGCCCATTGACCTTCTCCCATTTCAGCGGGCAGGACAAGGTGGTGAGCAACCTTAAAATCTTTGTCTCGGCTGCCAAGATGCGTGGCGAGTCGCTCGACCACGTACTGCTGCACGGCCCTCCGGGACTGGGAAAAACCACATTGAGCAATATCATTGCCAACGAATTAGGGGTGGGGTTCAAGGTGACATCGGGCCCTGTGCTCGACAAGCCCGGCGACCTTGCCGGCATACTCACATCGCTGGAACCCAACGACGTGCTGTTCATCGATGAGATTCACCGCCTGTCGCCCATTGTTGAGGAGTATCTCTACTCGGCAATGGAGGATTACAGAATAGATATTCTCATAGACAAAGGGCCGTCGGCACGTTCCATACAGATAGACCTGAACCCGTTTACCTTGATAGGTGCCACCACCCGCAGCGGCCTGCTCACAGCCCCGTTGCGTGCCCGTTTCGGCATAAATATGCACCTTGAGTATTACGACAGCAAAACGCTCGCCGGCATCATAGGTCGCTCGGCAAATATACTGAACGTGACATTCGACGAGGAGGCAGCCTACGAGATTGCCCGCCGCAGCCGTGGAACACCGCGTATTGCCAACGCTTTGCTGCGCCGCGTGCGCGACTTTGCACAGGTGATGGGCGACGGCCACATAAACAACTCCATTGCAAAAATGGCATTGGAGGCATTGAACATAGACCGTTACGGGCTCGACGAGATTGACAACAAGATATTGTGCACCATCATAGACAAATTCAAGGGCGGCCCCGTGGGTATAGGCACCATAGCCACCGCATTGAGCGAGGACGCCGGCACAATAGAGGAGGTTTACGAGCCCTATTTGATAAAGGAGGGATTCATAAAACGCACACTCCGTGGCCGCGAGGTTACCGACCTTGCCTACAAGCACTTGGGGCGCAGCCGTTTCAATAACGGAGAACAAGGAACACTGTTTTAACCAAACACTATGGGCAAACTGAAATCACTTGCAAAAGACACTGTTATTTATGGCCTCAGCAGCATAGTGGGCCGTTTTCTCAACTACCTGCTGGTGCCATTGTACACAGCCAAAATGAGCGTGGAAAGCGGCAACTACGGCGTGGTAACCAACATCTATGCCTGGACCGCCCTGCTGCTTATGATACTTACCTTTGGCTTTGAAACCACCTTCTTCCGTTTCGCAAGCCGCGAGGGGGCCAACGTATCAAAAACCTTCTCGATGTCTATGCAGGTGATTGGCACGCTGTGCGGTGTGTTCCTTGCAGCGGTGTTCCTCTTTTTGCCCGATATATCCACAGCGCTTGGCTATGCCGCCAACCCCGAATTTGTGGGCATAATGGCTGTGGTGGTGGCGCTCGATGCACTGCAGGCAATACCGTTTGGCCTGTTGAGGTTCCAAAAGAGGCCTATAAAATTTGCATCGCTCAAACTGCTTAATATTTTCACAAACATAGCGCTCAACCTCATAGTGTTCCTGTTGCTGCCCGTGCTATACGAGAAAAACCCCGACGTAATAGGCAGCTTTTATTCGCCCCACAACCAGGCCTTCTATGTCTTTTTCATAAACCTTGTGTGCACGGCCTTCATCACACTCTTTTTCATACCAGAATGCCGCCTGTTCCGCTTCACAGCCGACACAGCCCTGCTCAAAAGTATGCTCAAATACTCGTGGCCCCTGCTGCTGCTTGGCATCGCGGGAATACTGAACCTGAATGCCGACAAGATAATATACACACAGTTAGTGCCCGGACAGCAAGGTAAAATGGAGCTGAGCGTTTATGGTGCCGCAGTGAAGGTGGCAGCCATTATGGCAATGCTTATGCAGGCTTTCCGCTATGCCTACGAGCCGTTTGTATTTGGCAACAGCGCCACCAAGGACAGCAAGGCGCTCAACGCCAAGGCAATGAAATACTTTATTGTGATAGCGCTGATGGCCTTCCTTGTGGTAATGTTCTATATGGATATTCTGCGCCACCTCATAAACCCCGACTATTGGGAGGGATTGAAGGTAGTGCCCATCGTTATGGCCGCCGAGATATTTATGGGCATATATTTCAACCTGTCGTTCTGGTATAAACTTAACGACGAAACCTACTGGGGTGCCATATTCTCGTTCATAGGCTGTGCAATACTTTTTGCGGTGAACATACTGTTTGTGCCGCGATACGGATATATAGCCTGCGCGTGGGGCTCTTTTGCCGGCTACTTCACCGCAATGACACTATCCTACATTGTGGGGCAGCAGCGCAACGCCACAAAATACGACATCACGGGCATAGCCGCATATGTGGCACTTTTTGCCGTGCTCTATGGCATCTCCATTGTGCTGCCCATTGAAAACAGCATAGCCAAAATGGCGGTGAACACCCTGCTGTTGTCTATTTTTGTGGCCTACTTTGTGAAGAAAGACCTGCCACTGAACCAGATTCCTGTAATTAAAAGGTTTGTGAGGTAGAGGAGGAATTAAATAAACCTTTTCAAAATAAAAATGTATCAATATCACCAAATAAGGTTGTATTGATACATTTTTTTGTGTGGGAGTTTAATCCAAAAGATCATTTCTCACTTGGTTTATCTACGTTTACCACAATAGTGTTCGTGTTTACATTGTTTACGCCACCTCTATTCATATGCACAGCCTCAAAAAGGCTCACCTGCAAAACTTTGGGCTCGCTCTAAACTCCTCGGTGCTGATTATCGGGTATTCTCTCATTTTGGTTATATTTTTTATGTACTTTCTATGCCGATAGAAAAGCACGATTAAGCGAGCGCAATGTAAGTTTACTTACGAATTGCCGAGCGAGAGTGCTTTATTCAAAGTACCAAAATTCGTGCCAGCGAGTGGGAGCAAGCTTGCTTGCACACGCAACGAGCGCAGCCGAATTTCGTAAAACAAAGAGCTCTGCGCATATGGTCGCTTTCTTAACGGAAAACGTAGCTGATTTTTTGGAGGCTCCGGAATTAAATGAAATTTAATCGGCAATACTTGTAGCAATAGGTCGCGTGCAACGCGGGTTGCGAATAACAAGTATTGCCAACACGAATAAATAAAAAGGCTTTTTCTCCAAAAACATTGGCATAGCCGAACCTCGGCT
>JAFXGV010000051.1 GCA_017536765.1 Bacteroidaceae bacterium | reverse complement strand
TTGGTTTCCTGGCCCCATTGATAGCACTCGCTTATCGCGCCCCGCGTGGCACAAACTGCGTCTGTGCTGCACGCGACTATTCGCTGCTCGCACTATCTATCGGTCAATTTGTGTTACTTCGCCCACAAATTGCCCCATTGGGCTTCGCCCCAAATTCGGCTGCGCTCGGCATAATGCAAGTAAACTTGCCTTCTGCTCTCGCTTGCACGGATTTTCACCACGATGTGGTTCGTGGGGCGCTTATTACTTCGCCCAGAGGTTGCCCCACTCACCGCGGCTGGTGTTGCCGAGCTGGCCACCCTCGCTCTGAGTGTTCACTGTTGAGTTGTACATCTGTACCGAACCATCCATCAAAGCCTCTGTTTTTACGCTTACCTCATTTGCAAGAGGTGATACATATGCCTTTTTCATATCGTTTAATAATATTAGTTTTATTCTTGTTTTAGATTCTTCCTTCGCTTCGCTTTGTCCAAATGACAAAGCGAAGCGAAAGAGAAATCTGTTATTGTCTGTTCACTATTGCTCGGTTATTTACTTAACGACCTTACGACCATTAACAATGTAGATGCCGGGAGCTGTGGCAGCCTTAACGCGGCGGCCTGTGATGTCGTATATTGCGCCATCCTGTGCCCCCTCTGCTGCTACACCCTCAATGCCTGTTGTGCCTGCCCAGTCGAAACCGAAACTGTAGCTTACGATACCGGCTGCTGCGGGAGCATCGAAGTATATCTTGTTGGCGTTGTTTATAAAGCTGTTGGCGGCTCCCATAGTCTGGCCTGTACCGGTGTTGTCGACATAGTGTGTGAGCTCTGCCTGGTAGAGACCTACTTTGCCCCCGGGAGCCGAAAGTACGTAAGCTGTGCCCTCGGGTGTTACGCTCTTGGTAAAGAGTGTGCCGCTGAAGAGGTTACCCTCTACTGTTGCAGTAGCATCTGTGCTTGCGAAAGCGTACTCGCCGGCAGCAGCCTTAACGATAACAGGAGTCTTGGCGGGGAGAATGTTGCCCTCTACTTGTGCAAGTTTAAGAACGTCGCCCTCGGTGCGGGTAGCGTAGTAGCACTCAGCACCTGCGGGGATTGTAGCATTGAAGGCAAGCATCAATGTAGCATAGCCTACACTGCTCACTGTGAGAGAGTGTGTGAATGAAGGAGTCTCATTTATCTTAACAAGTTTCCAAGCAGAGGGCGTGTTTATGTTGCCATCGTAATAGGTGAGGGGGCCTCCTTCCATATGGTTGTTCCAGTTCCAGCCTTGTGCGTGGATAAAACCATCACCGGCAATGTTGATGTTGAACTGGCCGCCGCCAAGCGATGTGATGGTGGCCTCTCTTGCATATTCGTCCATAGTCCAAGGGTCGGACAAGTAGTTGCCTTCGTATGTGGCTTTTAGGTTGTATGTGCCGTTGCCATTGGCCTCGAGTGTCCAGTACTGCAAAGGATCGTTCTCGTTGATGGGAGCCCACGCGGGTGTTCTGTGTGTGTTGTATTCATTGTCGTATCCGCAGCAAGAGAGAACTCGGGTGTTGTCGCCAAATGCTTCTGCTGCCGATACTACCATATACAAGCCCTCGGTGATGGGGTTCACTGTAACGGCTGCGAAAGCGGCTTTCAATGCGGCAACATCGCTGTATTGTGCTACCTGTACTGCCTTTGCAGCTTCGAGTGCGGCGTTGAAAGCCTCAACCGCAGCGGCGTCGTGCTCGCCCGGGTTTGTGCCGGCAACAAAGTTTGCTGCCTCGCACTCTGCAAGGAGTGCCGCGAATTCGTCAGCGGCAGTGGGGCGCTCCACCAATTGGAATGTTGAACCTGCGTCGGCACTACGTGTCCAGTATGCAAGTCGGCCGCTTCGGTCGTTCATTCTTGAGGCGTTGAAGTTGCCCTTTTGGCCGATGAAGAATTTATTCTCACCTCCCAAATATGAGCTGGCGCCCATCTCCCATAGTTTGTTGTAACCCTCGGGGAGTGATGCCTCGTTCATCATAACGGGGTATACGCTGCCGCCCTCATTTGTACCTGCAATGTCGGTTGCCGATGAGAGTATCATACCATCACCTGCTACGTAGTTCACAATTTTGTAACCATCGAAGGGGTTACCTATAAAGCCCCAAGTGTAGGCATTTTTCTTGGCCTCATCTACGCTTGTGCGCTCCAGATAGATATACTCCTGTCCTGCGGAGTAAGATAGGTAATAGGGTGCTGCATTGATGGCCAAGTGATACCAGTGTGTGATGTTCTGGTAGCTGTCGGCTGCGACGAAGGGGGTGTTTGTGGTAAGCTCAATGCTCTTTTCCACCACGCCGTTGGTTGCATCCTCGGCTGCAATGTTGCCTGCGGGCTTTGTGGCTGTCACGCCATAGGGGAGTGAAACGGTAATGCCGGGGTACTCATCGCCCACAACGGCTACGGTCTCTTGTGTATATTTCTCTGTACCGTTGAAGGTGAATGTGTATTTAACGTTTACAGCATCTATTTCGTCGGGGTTTCTTTTCTCTGTGAAACTCCAGGCCGATGCACCGCCATTGGTCCAGTGTACTATGTTACCGTTTGTTCCAGCGCCCTCGTTATGGCTTTCGGCGTGAAGATACACATTATTAAATACGAGGTTGAACAATCCCTCGCCCAGTCTCAAGAGTGAGCCGGTTACGGGGGTTTCGCTCATTGTTGTTCCGTTGATGTATGTGCCGGTGGCTGCGTTCTTGAGTGCATATACATCACCTTCCTCGGTTTCTGTAACCTCTACTGTCCAGTAATATGCTTTGTTGGTGAGGTCGATGGTGTTCCAGCGGAGCGCGCCCTCCTCGTTTACATAAAGGCCCTTGCGCACGCCCTGCACGTTGTTGAACAAGGGAGCCTCTATTACATAAAACTTCTCCTCCTCGGGCATTGCCATCTCTATTGAACTGATGGTATTGACACAAGTTATGTAGGCTGTTTCAAATTCACGAGGGCGGCTTGTGAGGGTGGTGTAGGCTGCTTTAAGGTTGTTGTAGCTCTCCTCCTCGTACTTCAATTCTCCGTAGATGGTGTTGCCGGCCTCTTTGTTGGCTTCAATTTTGGCTATCGCATCTTCTATGCCGGTGGTAAGGGGTGCAATTACAAAGATAGAGCCTGCATCGTTGGCAATGTATGTGGTGTAACCGTTGTCGTAGTTCTGCTCGTTGAGGAATGTGCCGTTGAAACCTATGGCCAAGCCCGCTGCGCTTGAGTGGGGTGTAACGGAGATGGTGCACGCTGTGCCCTCGGTTGTCCAGCTCTCGTTGGAAGCGAACAACTTGTCTGTTGCTGCATTGTGAATGTAGCAAGCATCGGCTGTCCCCGTGAAGTAGAATGCGCTTGTTGGCACTATAGCGGCGTTGCGGTCTTGTATTTTGGCATCGTCGCCGTTCCAATAGAGGAAACCTCCTGAGCGGGTGTTTCTTATTGTGTACCACTTGATGTTGCCTTCAGTGGACATTTGGGGAAGGTCGGTAACGCCTGCCCAAGTTGTTACTGCACATAGCAGCATCAACATTAAAGATGTAATTTTTTTCATAATGTTAGATGTTAAAATAGTCTTTTTAAGTTGTTACTATTGTGTATTTTATGTTTAATATTGCAAACATATAAATAATAGATGTGAAATTACCCCCCCATTGTTAAAAAATGTTAAGCTCTGATTTTTTACAAAATACACCTTTCTCTAAAAAATGGTTTTTGAAGCAAAAAAGGTGAGTTTCTCTTATATGTCAAAATCACCACCCCCGATAGTAATAGGGAGTGGTGATTTTGCGGTTTTGTATGTGGCGAAAATGTGCAATAGATGCTTTTATGGGGCCACGGGTGTACTGCTCATCTCCACCGTGAGCTTGCCCCCCTGCGCTATGTCGCTGTGCATTATGTAGGGCAGGTGGTAATCTTCCCCGTTGAGCTTTATGTTTTTAATATAGATGTTCTCCTTGCTGTTGTTGGTGGTTTCTATGATGAACGTGCCACCCGCCACGGCAATTTCGGCGCGTTGCACAGTGGGGGAACCTAACCAATAGCGGCCGCTTGCGGGCTCCACCTGGTAGAACCCGAGTGCCGACATTATATACCAGGCCGACATTTGCCCCATATCCTCGTTGCCCGACAGGCCGTCGTAGTCGTCGCGGTATTGCTCCTCCATCACGCGGCGCACAAGGCGGGCGCATTTATGCGGCTCTCCAAGCATTGCATATATATATAAGGTGTGGTGCGACGGTTCATTGCCGTGGGCATATTGCCCTATCATACCCGAAATGTCGGGCGAGGGCGCTCCCTCCACGGTGGATGGGGCGGTGAAGAGTGAGTCGAGCTTTGCAAGCATCTGCTCCCTGCCACCGAAAAGCGTTGCATATCCCTCTACATCGTGCGGCACAAGCCAGGTGTATTGCCAGGCGTTGCCCTCGCAATAGTCGTCGGCGCGGTGCGATGAGTAGTAGGGGTTGAAGGGGGTGCGGAAACAGCCTGTGCTGTCTACCCCGCGTATGAAGCCGCTCTCCTTGTCCCACAGGCGGCGGTACGACCGGCTTTTGCGGGTGAAATGCTCCTCGTCGGCGCTCTTGCCAAGTGCCTTTGCCGCCCGGGCAGCAGCCCCATCGGCAAGGGCATATTCGAGTTCGTATGCCACAGCCTCGCCAAACATATTGCAGGGTATGTAGCCATAACGGTGGCGCAGCCCCTTGCCGCGCTCGCTGCTTGCCGCAGTCTTTTTTATTGCGGCAAAGGCCTCCTCGCGGTCGAACCCTTCAATGCCCTTTACTATGGCATCGGCCACAACGGGGATTGCGGGATCGCCCACCATACAGTTGGTTTCGTTGCCCCACAGGTGCCACACGGGCAGGCGCCCCTGCTTGTCGCAAATATCTACCATACTTGCGACAAAATGGCCCGCTTTGCGGGGCTCTATTATGGTCATTAGCGGTTGCTTTGCGCGGTATGTATCCCACAGCGAAAAGTTGGTGTAGCGCGGTGTGGCGCTGTTGTATATGTTGCCGTCGGCGCCACGGTAGTCGCCGTTTATGTCGCTGAAGAGCGCGGGTGCCATAGCTGTGTGGTAGAGGGCGGTGTAGAATATGCGTTTCTGCTCGTCGTTCCCCTCTATCTTTATTTTTGCCAATTGCTGCTCCCACGCATCGGCAGCTTCGGCTGCTATGGCATCGAAATCCTTGCCGGCGGCCTCTTGCTCCAAGGCTGCTTGTGCTCCCTCGATGCTCACGGGCGATATTGCCACCCTTAAAATAACTTGCTCGCCCTCCTCGGTGGCAAACGATGCGCGGCCATACATATTATCCCGCCCATGCAGGGTGAATTTATGAAACGGTTTGCTTGTTTCGGCCACGAAATATACGCGCTGCACGGGTGCCCAGCCGCGTGAGTGGCGGTATCCCGCAATGCGGTTGTTGCCCACAGCCTCCATATGGCAGTGGGTGGTTCTGTCCCAGCAGCCGCCGTTTTCCAGGTCGAACACTATTGCGGCATCTTGCGATGCGGGGAAGGTGTAGCGGTGCACGCCGGTGCGTGACGTAGCGGTGATTTCGGCCTTTATGCCGTAGCGTGTGAGGGGCACGGAGTAATAGCCTGCCTGTGCCACCTCTTTCTCCCTGTCGGCGGGCGACCACAGGCCGCTGCCGGGCTGCTCTATGTTGCCACGGGCGTATGTCACCTCGCCCGTCACGGGCATCACGGTGATGTCGAAAAGGTCGCCTATGCCTGTGCCGCTCAGATGGGTGTGCGAAAAACCTATCACGCTGTTCTCGTCGCGGTGGTATCCCGAACACCAATCCCACGCTTGGTTTATGCTTGTGGGGCCTGCCTGCACCATACCGAACGGTACACTCGCGCCCACAAAGACGTGCCCGTGCCCTCCGCTGCCTATGAGCGGGCACACATATTGCGTGAGTCTCTCGGTGGGTTGTTGTGCGCAGGCTGTTATGAGCAGTGCTATGAGCAGTAGTGCGGGTTTTGTTTTCATTGTGCCTCTTTTAGGGGTTATTTTTTAGTATGAATTCTATGTTGCCGCCAAGAATCTCGTTGTGATGCAGGCGGTAGCGGCCCGTTTCCTTGCCGTTGAGCAATATCTTCTCTATGTAGTGGCTGTCGCGCGCGGGCGCTCTCTTTTCAATGGTTATGCAGCCCTGCGGGGTGGTAATGCGCACCTTGTCGAATGTGGGTGTGGTGAGCGTGTAGAAGGGCTCGGCAGGGCAGTCGGGGTATAGCCCCATCATAGAAAATACCGCCCAGGCCGACATTGTGCCGGTGTCGTCGTTTCCGGGGATGCCGCCCGGGGTGTTGGTGTAGTATGTTTCTATGAGCCGCTTCACTTCCTTTTGCGTGCGCCACTCCTCGCCCTTGAAACGGCTGAAGAGGTAGGGGTATGCAATGTCGGGCTCGTTGGCGGCATCGTAGTGGTTGTTGTCGAAAACCGCCTGCAGGCTGTCGATGAAGCGCTTTCTGCCACCCATCAGCTTTACGAGCGCCTTTATGTCGTGCGTGGCAGCAAATGTGTAGCTCCAGGCCGAGCCCTCGTGGAACCCGGGTATGTTCTCGAAATGCTTGCCTGTGGCGGGGTTGAAGTTGCCCAGGAAGGTGCCGTCGGCGGTGAGGGGGCGCAGCGTGCCATACTCCTTGCAGTAGTAACGGCGGTAGCTTTGCGCTCTTTTATGGAACTCCTTTGCACGGGCCTTGTGCCCCAATGAGTCGGCAAGGCAGGCTATGGCATAGTCGGCAGCGCAATATTCAAGTGCGTGCGACACGGAATTGTCGCCCGATAGGTCGCCCTCTAAATATCCCACGGGTATAAAGCCTTGCTCTATGTATGGGTTTATGTCGGGGCGTATGGGGTTTTTGCTCCCTTCGGTGGTGGCCGATTTGAGCATAGCCTCAAAGGCTGTTTCTATGTCGAAATCGCGCAATCCCTTTATCCAACTGTCGGCAATGACAATGGCCGCAGGATCGCCCTCCATAGTATATGTTTCGCGGCCGAAAAGCTCCCAGCGTGGCAACCACCCGCTCTCGCGGTACATCCCCACAAGCGAGCGCAGCATATCGGTCTGCCGTTCGGGATAGACGAGTGTGAGCAGCTGGTGCAGGTTGCGGTAGGTGTCCCACAGCGAAAACACCGTGTAGCGTGTGTGGCTGCTCCTGCCCGTGTGGCTGCTCTCCATTTCGGGGTACTCGCCGTTTACGTCGCTTATGGTGCTTGGGTGTATAAGTGCGTGATAAAGAGCAGTGTAGAATACCGTTTGCTGCTCCTTGGTGCCACCCTCCACCTGTATGCGGCCGAGCATTTCGTTCCACTCGCGTGCAGCCGCGGCGCGTATGTCATCGAACGATTTCCCGCCCTGCTCCTTGTCGAGGTTCTCTCTTGCATTCTCCACCGAAACGAACGACACGCCCATCTGCACGGTTATCTGCTGCCCCCGGGCAAGGTTGTCGTAACAAAAGAGGTAGCCCACGTTGTCGCCCGCCACCTCGCGGTGGTAGCTGTGGTATAGCTTATATGTGCCGTCGTCGGGGCACCAGTCGGCCTCCACGCCCTTCATAGGTGGTTGGAATTTCCAGGGGCAGCCTGCCGTGGGCTTGTGCGACACGCGCATAACAAAATATATAGGGAACACTGCCTGCGTGGTGTAGCAGAAGGTTCCTAACAGCTTCATTCCCTCAATCTCGGTGTCACTCACGCGGCGCACCACGGCACCGCTCTCGTTTGTGAGCCCCTCGCCTAAGTTCACTATTATATTGCCCTTGCCGGCGGGGAAAGTGTATCGTTCGCACGATGTGCGGGTGGTGGCCGTAACCTCGCTTTTTATTCCATATTTGGTGAGCGTGTTGCTGTAGTAGCCGGGCGATGCCACCTCGTTACTGTATTCTGTACCATAGTTAAAATAGTTTACATCGGGCGTGCCTGTGGTGGGCATTACAAGCAGCGACGAAGCCTCGGGGCAACCCACGCCGCTCAATGCCACGTGGGCATAGCCGGTGAAGAATGTGTTGTTCTTTTCGTATGGCGTGGACCACCAACGGCTGTCTTTGTCATAAATATTTAAGTCTGAACCCATTACGTTGAACGGTACCACCGACATCATACCGTGGGGCAGCACGGCTCCCGGGTTTGTGGTGCCATAGTTTGTGGTGCCTATAAAGGGATTTACAAGCTCAGCGGGAGCCTGCGCAGCGGCGGTGATTATCGCGGCTACTATTGTGAGTAAAAGGATAATACGTTTCATAAAAAGTTTACATCCTGTTTGTCGAGCTCGCTCAGTGCGAATGCATATGCACCCACCGAAACGGCCTTGCTTGCTCCCTGTTTCGATATCATTACTCCCACACGCTTTTGGCAGTCGTAATCGACATATCGCTCCTCGCCATATACCTTTATCTTCTTTACCTCGCCCTTGGCAAAAAGCTCGAACTCCTGTTCGTCTTCAAGGTTATATACCTTCATCTGCACTAAGTTCACATCCTCGCCTGCAAGGGTGTGCAGCTTGCTGCGCAGTTCATCAAGCAGGGCGGGCAAAATCCACCGGCTTGCCGCCGACACACCGCCGCCTATAACCACCAAGCCGTCTATTATGGTAACTGCCGCCGATATTGCGGCGCCGGCCACCCTGCCAAGTGTGGCGAATGCCTCGCGAGCGGCCTCTTGGTTGCCCGGGCGTGTGCCGTCGGCTATCTCGCATATAGCCTTGGGGGTGAGGCCGTGTGCGGGGTTGCTGCTCTTTTCGCCATACACCCGTTGCACGGCTCTTATGGCAACGCCCTCTTCCACTATGACATCGGGCATATCCCTGTGGCGCAGGCAGAAGGTTTCCACGCAGGAGTTATCGCCCCTATTGAGCTTGTTGTCTATTACCACGCCTATGCCGAACCCTGTTCCTATGGTGTAGCCTATGAGATTCTTGTATCGTTTGGCCGAGCCCTTCTCGCGCAGGCGGCTGTTTATCTGTGGCAGTGCACCGCAAAGTGCCTCGCCATAGGCAAAGAGGTCGCCGTCGTTGTTTATGAACACGGGCACGCCGAACCTGCCTTCGAGGAAGGGGCCCAGCGCCACCCCGTCGCGGAAGGATGGGAAATTGGGCAGGTAGCCGCCTATGATGCCGTTGGGGTAGTCGGCGGGGCCGGGGAAGGCAAAACTTATGGCCACGGGCTTTTTATCGAGCTTGGCAAAAATCTGCGAAAATCCATCGACAAGCGTTTGCAGGCACTTGTCGAGGTCGTGTGCCTGCGATGGCAGGCTCAATGGCTCCACTATAAACTCGCCGGCCTGCATTGCACCGAACACAAAATTGGTGCCGCCGGCATCAAGGGTTGCCACTATGCGGTGGTCGTTTTTGTATTTGCTCATTTTGCATCTATCTTTTGTGTGTATTCTTTAATTATCTCAATGGTGGTTGTGTCGCAGTCGAACACCGAATACCAGCCTTGTGGTTCGTGGGGCGGATCGCACAGATAGTCGTCGCCCGGGCACCACACCGCATCGCGCGGGCGGCCGCATCCTCCCCATCCCCAGAAATTACAGCCTGCAATGGGCGCGCCGCTGTGTACGCTGCTGTTTACCTGCTCGAATATGCAGCGGTAGAACGCATCGCGGCTGTCGGTGGGCACGCCCACGCCCGATATATTATCCTTGCGGGGGTAGCCAAACTCCTCTATTACCAACGGTTTGTCTATCCTGTTTGCCATTGCAATGTGCTTTTCAATGTACTCAACGCTCTTTTTGCAGGCGTTGTCTATGCTGCTGTCGGGGGCCGGGCGCGATGCCCATCCCCAGTTGGCGGGCCATATGTGAATGGTTAAATAGTCGATGTTGCTGTCGCTGTGTATGCGCTCGCACAGAGCCTCGTCGGCCTCGCAGCCTATGATGCCCTCGCTGCCGGTGGATACAAGGTGGTTGCTGTCGATGCTCTTGATGAGGGCTGCGGCTTTTGCTATCCAGCGGGCAAACAGCTCCTTGTTGTCGCGTGCAAAGGGGCGAGGCTCGTTGCACAGCTGCCAGCTCATAATGGCGGGCTCGTCCTTATAGTAACGGCCGGTGATGCTGTTCTTGCGCGATACAATCTGCTCTATGAATTTGTAGTACAGCTGCTGCGCCTCCTCGCAGCGCGAAAATTGTGCCGAGTAATCGACATAACGGTCGTAACCGCCCTCTATGTTGGCATTGGGCGAGTCGCCGTAGCCGCACTCCTTTAGGTAGAACCCGTAGCCGCCGCTCCAGTCCCACGCGTTGTTCAGGTATATGACGGCGTGCATATCGCGCTTCTCAAGCTCGGCTATCGTGTAGTCGAGGCCTGCAAGCAGGGTGTCGTTGAGCACTCCCGGGGCCTGTTGCAGGTATGGCTTGGCGGGGTTGGCAAGGGCACTGCCCGCGTCGGGGCCGGCAAGTATTCGCAGGTTGTCTATGCCTATGCTTTTGAGCAGGTCGAGCTCACGGCACAGCCTCTCCCTGTCGCCTCCCTCGCCTGTGGAGCCTAAAATTGATGCATACCACAGGTTGGTGCCTATGTAGTTGTATGCCGCTCCCTCCTTTATGAGTTTTGTACCTTGGGTGGTGATGAAGGGGGTTGTGCTGTTTTGTGTGTTGCAGGCTGCAACGAGCAGGGCTGCTGCAATTGCGGTTATAATGTTTTTTATCATAGTGGTGTTGTATGTTGCCTTGCGAAGATAGTAATTTGTGTTAAACTTTCGGGTATTTTTTACCAAATGTTGTTTATACTCTCCCTTTAATAATGTGTAAAAGGGTATTTTTTGCGCTTTGCTATTGGGGTTTTGGGAACAATTCTTATCTTTGCGCAGAATATGAAGCCTCCTTTCTATGGCTCTGAAAGCATTTGGGAGGCAGGTGAAAATGATGAGAATATTATGAGTTTGAATATTATTGTTTTGGCAAAGCAGGTGCCCGATACCCGCAACGTGGGGGCGCAGGCAATGAATGCCGACGGCACCATAAACCGCTCGGCGCTCCCTGCAATCTTCAACCCCGACGATTTGGGTGCGTTGGAGCAGGCTTTGCAGTTGAAGGACAAGCACCCGGGCAGCCACGTCACGGTGCTTACAATGGGGCCTAAACGTGCTGCGGAACTGTTGCGCGAGGCGCTCTACCGCGGTGCCGATGAGGCTGTTCTTTTGAGTGACAGCGCATTTGCAGGTGCCGACACGCTGGCTACCTCATACGCACTCACAACGGCTATACGCAAGATTGGTAAATATGACATTATACTCTGCGGCCGCCAGGCCATAGACGGCGACACTGCCCAAGTGGGCCCGCAGGTGGCACAGCAGTTGGGTATTCCGCAGGTGACTTATGTGCGCCGCGTGCAGGCCTTGGAAGATGGTGCGGCAATAATAGAGCGTGCCATAGAGAATGGCGTGGAGCTGTTGAAGGCTCCGCTGCCTCTGTTGCTCACGGTCGATGGCACGGCATCGCCCTGCCGCCCGCGCAACGCCTATCGTATGTTGCGTTTCCACCGTGCCGCCACAGCGCAGGAACAGGCTGCCGAGGGGTATAAATACAGTGCACAGGCACAAACCGACGAGGCGCTCACCATAAAGGAGTGGACTCTTGCCGATGTGGGTGGCGATGCAGCGCGTTGCGGCCTTTCGGGCTCGCCCACCAAGGTGAAGGCGGTTACCAACATCGTCTTCAAAGCGAAAGAGAGCAAGAGATATACAGCCGACAGCGAGCAGATAAAGTCGCTCGTAGCCGAGCTTTTGGCCAACCACACAATAGGATGATTCTATGAATAACATATTGGTTTATTGCGAAATACGCGACAATGGCGTTGCCGAGGTGAGCCTGGAGCTGTTGAGCGAAGGCCGTCGCCTTGCCGACAAATTAGGGGTGCAGTTAGAGGCTGTTGCGTTAGGGTGCGGCTTGCAGGCTGTTCCCGCACAGGTGTTCCCCTATGGCGTGGATACCATTCACCTGTTCGACGATGCCCGCCTGTGCCCCTACACCACATTGCCCTATGCCGAGGCATTGAGCAAGCTGGTGAGAGAGAACGATTACCAAATATTCCTTTTGGGAGCCACCATAGAGGGGCGCGACCTTGCACCCCGCCTCACTGCCGAGCTGCATTGCGGCCTCACAGCCGACTGCACCTCGCTCGAGATTGGTGATTACGAAGACAAGAAGAGCGGTACCACGATAGAGAATCTGCTCTATCAGATACGCCCCGCATTCGGCGGCAACATAGTGGCCACCATTGTGAACCCCCACCACCGCCCGCAAATGGCTACGGTGCGCGAGGGTGTGATGCCGCTTGCAGTGGTACGCGGTGCCGATTACGCAGGCAACACAGTGCAGCACGCGGTTGCCGATTATGTGAGCGATGCCGCCTTTGTGGTGTCGATAATGGAGCGCCACGTGCAGCCCCCGCAGAACAATTTGAAATCGGCCCCCATAGTGGTTGCCGGCGGTTATGGCGTGGGCAGCAAAGAGAATTTCGAGCAACTGTTTGCGCTTGCACACCTGTTGCACGGCGAGGTGGGTGCCACCCGTGCCGCCGTGGATGCAGGCTACACTACAAAGGACCGCCAGATAGGACAGACAGGCCTCACGGTGCGCCCTAAAGTATATTTCGCTTGCGGAATATCGGGCCAGGTGCAGCATATTGCGGGTATGCAGGAGAGCGGCATAATAATATCCATAAACAGCGATGCCGATGCTCCCATTAACGCCATTGCCGATTATGTGATTACCGGCAGGGTTGAGGAGGTGATACCCCAAATAATAACCTATTATCAGCAAAAACAATGAACTACTATAGCAACAATAAAGCCTTGCAGCACTATCTGCGCCACCCTCTCTTGCAACGCATAGTTGCAATGAAGGAGCGCGATTATGCTCATTGCAAAGAGTACAATTATGCCCCGGTGGATTTTGCCGAGGCTGTGCAGGGCTACGAGCAGGTGCTGAACCTTGTGGGTGAGCTCTGTGCCGAGTATGTGGCCCCCAACGCCGTGCGCACCGAAACCGAGGGCCCCTCGGTGGAGAACGGTCGTGTGATTTATGCCCCCGGCACCGAGGAGAACCTGCAACTGTTCCGCCAGGCGGGCCTTATGGGTATTTCGCTCCCTCGCAAATTCGGCGGTCTGAATTTCCCCACCGCAATATTCACTATGATACAGGATGTTGTGTGCCGCGCCGATGCCGCCTTTGGCAACTTGTGGGGCTTGCAAGATTGCGCCACCACCATATATAACTTTGGCTCGCCCGAGCAGTGCGCTGCCATCCTGCCACGCATATGCGCAGGCGAAACAATGTCGATGGACCTCACCGAGCCCGATGCGGGTAGCGACCTGCAAAGCGTGCGCCTTAAGGCTACTTACAGCGAGGAGGATGGCTGCTGGTACCTCGACGGCGTGAAGCGTTTCATCACCAACGGCGACAGCGATGTCCACCTGGTGCTTGCACGCAGCGAGCAGGGTAGTGTGGATGGTCGCGGCCTCTCGCTCTTCATCTGCGAAAAGAGCTGTGGCAAGGTGCATACCCGCCGCATAGAGGAGAAGATGGGTATTCACGGCTCGCCCACCTGCGAGATTGTATTCGACCACGCCCCTGCCGAGCTTTGCGGCAGCCGCAAGATGGGCCTCATAAAATATGTTATGTCGCTTATGAACGGCGCGCGCTTAGGCATTGCCACGCAGAGCGTTGCCATAGCGCAGGCTGCATATGAAGAGGCGCTTGCCTATGCCCGCGAGCGCAAGCAGTTTGGCAAAACAATCATAAATCTGCCGCCGGTGTATGATATGGTGGGCAATATGCAGGCACGTCTCGATGCGGCCCGCAGCCTTCTCTATGAAACTGCCCGCAACGTGGATATGAACTACCAGTTTGCCGACCTTGCCCGCGAACGCACCCTCACCCCCGAGGAGCGTACCGAATCGAAAACCTTCTCGAAGAAGGCCGATGCCCTCACCCCCATAATAAAGGGTATGGGCAGCGAGATAGCCAACCGCAACGCATACGATGCCGTGCAGGTGCACGGCGGTTCGGGCTATATGCGCGACTATGTGTGCGAACGGCTGTACCGTGATGCACGCATCACATCGATATACGAGGGTACCACCCAGTTGCAGGTGGTGGCTGCCATCAGGTATGCCACAAGCGGGTTCTACACCCAGCTGCTGCAAGAGTATCTTGCCGCCGATGTTCCCGCAACGCTGCAGCCTGTGAAGGAGCGCATAGAGGCTATGGTGGCAACATACAACGAGGCGCTTGGCAAGGTGCAGGCGTTGGAGAACCAGGAGGCGCTCGATTTCCTCTCGCGCCGCATATATGAACTTGCCGCCTACTGCATAATGTCGGCATTGCTGCTGCTGGATGCCGCCGCCGATGAGGAGCTCTTCTCGTCGTCGCTTGTACGCTTTGTGGCCATTGCCGAGAGCGAAATGGCAGCACATTCAACATACATAAAGAATTTTACACCCGAATTATTAACACAATATAATAAATAAGAAATGGAAAAAATTGTAAACAAGAAGATACGCGTAGCATATACGCTTGTTTCGCACCGCAACGGCGAGAGCGAGGAGGTTGAAAAGACAACACGCGAGCAGCCTTTTGAGTTCCTCTCGGGCGTGGGCTACACCCTCGATGCTTTCGAGGAGAATCTCAAGGATTTGAAGAAGGGCGATACATTTGATTTTACCATACCCTCGGCCGATGCATATGGCGACTACGACCCCGACCACGTTCAGGATTTTGACCGCGAGGTCTTTACCATAGATGGCAAGTTCGATTCTGCCCACATATACGCAGGTAATGTGGTGGAGATGATGCGTGCCGACGGTTCGCCCATACTGGGCACAGTGAAGGAGGTTACTCCCATCAAGGTGGTTATGGACTTCAATCACCCGCTCGCAGCCTGCGATTTGCAGTTCTTTGGCACCGTGGTAGATTCGCGCCCCGCTACCGAGGCCGAAATGAAGAAGTTCTACGATTCGTTGCGTGCTGCGCAAAGCGGTTGCGGTGGTTGCAGCGGTTGTGGCGGCGGTAGCTGCGACGATGGTTGCTGCGGCGGCTGTCATTGATTTTTATGGATAAAGATAAAGGAACGGTATATGAATAGTACAGGAATCCTCCTGCGCCTCACCACGTTTGGCGAGTCGCACGGAGTGGCTATTGGTGGAGTACTCGACGGCTACCCTGCGGGGGTGGTCGTCGATGAGGGTTTTATACGGGCTCAGATGCAACGTCGCCGCCCGGGGCAGAGCAAAGTGACCACGGCGCGCAACGAAGCCGACGAGGTGCAGTTCCTCTCCGGAATATTCGAGGGGCGCTCCACGGGCACTCCCATAGCCTTTATTATTCATAATACAAACAACCATAGCAACGATTACGACAACCTGCGCACGGCATACCGTCCCTCGCACGCCGACTATGTGTATGATGTGAAGTATGGCCTGCGCGACCACCGCGGTGGCGGCCGTTCGTCGGCTCGTGAAACAGCGGTGCGCGTGTGTGCAGGGGCGCTTGCCAAGCTGGCCCTGCAACAAAAAGGTATTACCGTGCAGGCTTACACTTCGCAGGTGGGCGATATTGTGCTTGAAAAACCATATACCGAATATGACCTGGCAACTGTGGAATCGAATATCGTGCGTTGCCCCGACAGCGAAAAGGCTGTCGCAATGGAGCAACTTATTATGGATGTGAAGGGCAAGGGCGACACCGTGGGCGGTGTGGTCACCTGTGTGGTGAAGGGCGCGCCTGTGGGGCTTGGCGAGCCGCTTTATGATAAGTTGTCGGCCTCGTTGGCTTCGGCTATGCTCTCGATAAATGCAGCCAAGGGCTTCGACTATGGTAACGGCTTTGCCGCAGCCTACGGCAGGGGTTCGCAGCAGAACGACATATTCTATAACAATGGCGGTGCCATAGCCACTCGTACCAATAACAGCGGTGGCATCCAGGGTGGTATATCAAATGGCAACGACATATATTTCCGTGTGGCATTCAAGCCTGTGGCAACGGTGCTTATGGAGCAACCAACGGTGTCGCCATCGGGCGAGGAGACCGCGGTGAAGGCTCGCGGCAGGCACGATCCCTGCGTGGTGCCCCGTGCTGTTCCTGTTGTTGAGGCTATGGCGGCGCTCACCGTGCTCGATCACTATCTTATGCAGTGTGCAAGAAAATTCTGATAAACGCAATATAAAATACGATGAAAAATACTGACAAAAAAGATGTTGCAGCAGCCCCCGCAAAGGGCTTCTTCGCAACGCTTACTGCGGCAAAAGTGTCAAAAATTGTGGTTGCCGTGTTCTTTGTTGCCGTGTGGGCACTGCTTGCCTTTGGCGAGGGGGCCACTCTGTTCCGTGTGGCCGAGCAGTCGCTCTTCCTCTACAATGGCCATTTCCTCAGAGAGGCTATGGCGTTGCCTGCGGGCTTCCTCTCCTATATCGGAGCCTTCTTTATACAGTTCTTTTATTACCCTGTGTTAGGTGCAACTGTATATGTGGCGCTGCTGGCAGCCCTCTATTTGCTCACCAAAAAGGTGTTCGACATTCCTGCACGCTGGTCGCTGCTTGCGCTGCTGCCTGTGGCATTGGTGCTTGCATATAGCACGCAGCTTGGCTATTGGATATTCTACATAAAGATACAGGGCTTCTACTATATGGCACTGCTTTCCACATTGGCATCGCTGCTTGTGGCGTGGGTGTGCCTCAAATATAAGGCTTTATATGCTCCTGCCGTGATATTGTGGGCCGTGGGCGGTTATATGCTTTTTGGGGCATATGCTCTTGGTGGTGCCGTGGTTATAGCCGTGGCGAGCCTTGTGGATAGAATAAAAGGTCGCTATGGCCCGTTGTATGTGGTATCGGCAGCATTGATGCTTGTGGCTGTGTGCGTGCTGGTCTATGCGGTGCCGCAGGGTATGTACCATTATAATATATACTCGAACACAATGCTTAGCCATATGCCCTTTGCCGGCCTGCCCGTGCACCAGTGGGTGGATAATGTGGAGATGTATCCCAACGGCATTTTCGAGTATTGGTTGCCCATAGCGTTGCTGCCTGTTGCTTATCTGCTGCTTGCACTGCTGCGTGGTTCGTTGGCAGATAGTGGCAGTGGTAAAAAATGTTGGCCGTATGCTGTGGCACAGGTAGTGGTGGCTGCGTGTGTTGTGGCCTTTACGGCAGTTTATTGGTACGGCGATGTGAATTTCGATGTGGAGAATAAGCAGAACAAGGCTATGTGGGACGAGGATTGGGAGGCTGTTGCTGCCTATGCAATGGATTCCAAACTGCCCACACGTCAGATAGTGCTCAATAAGAATATGGCCCTGCTTAAACTTGGCCGTCTGGGCGAGGATGCCTTCAAATACCCCGACGGCAGTTCCGATATTGCCCACCCGGGTGTGGTGCACCTCACCCAAACAGGTGGTATGATGAACTATTACCAGTATGGCAAGTTTAATTTCTGCTATCGCTGGTGCATTGAGAATGCCGTTGAGTATGGTTGGCGTGCCGAATATCTGAAACACGCTGTGCGGTGTATGCTTCTGTCGGGGCAGCATAAGTTGGCTATGCGCTATATAAATATTCTCAAAGAGACTCTTTTCTACCGCTCGTGGGCTTGCGAAATGGAGGAGTATGTGAACGAGCCGCAGAAAATCTCCAAGCAAGAGGAGTTCAGAATGCCGTTGCTTATGTACAAATACCCCGATGCCCTAGAACTCGATGACTCTTACGTGGAGGTCTATTTGTCAAAAAGTTTGTCAAATATTCATACAAAGGAGGATGCCCGCCTCTATGCCGAGGCTGCTGTGGTGTTTGCCCTTGTGCGCAAGGATGTGAACCTGTTCTGGGATACTATGTCGCGATATATCAACAAGGGTAAGCTCACACGCGTGCCGCATCATTTTCAGGAGGCAATAATATTGTTTACAAATCTGAACAAGGATATAACCACCAATATACCTATTGACTTCAAGGTAAAAAGCCGTTTCGAATCCTTTATAAGTGAGGTTAAAAAGCTCAAAGGTATGAAGGAGGAGGAGATGGCACCTCTTTTTATTGAGGAGTATGGCGACACTTATTGGTATTTCTATTTCTTTGTGCGTAACATTAAAACCAACTAAACTATGAAAAATATTGCTTTGCTTTTTGTGTCAGCAGTGGCGATGCTTGCCTGCACGCCATCTGTACCAAGTAAATATAACGCCACGGGTGTGGCTCCGCAGATACATCCCGACTATGCCGACGTCACGGTGCCTGTGAATATTGCGCCTTTGGTGTTTGAGATTTCGGAAAAGGGCGACGACTATGTGACACGCCTATCGGCAGCTGGCACGGAGTTCGTGTTTGGTGGTAAAGAGGTGGCTCCATCACAGGAGGAGTGGGGCGAGCTTGTTGCCGCAGCCGTTGGAGGCGAGATAAAAGCCGAGGTGTTCACCGCCATAAACGACAAGTGGCGTGCTTTCAATGCGTTTTCCATCAAGGTGTCGCCCGATACCATAGATGCGTATATTTCCTATCGTCTTATACCGCCGTCGTATGTGGCATATGAGCGTTTGAGCATAAGCCAGCGCAAGTTGTCCACGTATGAGGAGAAGGATATATATAACAATATGCTGGTGACTGCCGAACCGCTGGGCCAGTGTATAAACTGCCACGCATACAAGAACCACCGAACCAACAATATGCAGTTCCACGTGCGCCAGTACAAAGGCGGCACGGTGGTTGTGAACAACGGCAAGGCTGTAAAGCTGAACCTGGCCACCGATTCCACATTGTCGGCAGGCGTATATCCCGCCTTCAACCCCAAATACAATGTCATTGCATACTCGGTGAACAAAACCGGCCAGATATTCCACACCAAGCACGCCAACAAGGTGGAGGTGCAGGACTCGGCAAGTGATATCATATTGTTCGATATGAACAACCTCACCGTAACCAACGTGGCCAACGACACCACCAAGCTCGAGGTGTTCCCCTGGTGGTCGCCCGATGGTCGCACCCTCTACTACTGCTCGTCGCACTTTCCCAAGCGCGCTCCGGGGCAGTCGGCGGTGGATGCCGAGGTTAGGCAGTATAAAACAATAAAGTATAGCGTGTTGCGCCGCTCCTACAACCCCGAAACGGGTGCATTTGGTGCAGTTGACACCGTGTTCAACGCTGCCAAGATGGGCAAAAGTGCCACATTCCCGCGAGTTTCGCCTTGTGGCAAGTATCTGCTTTTTGCAATGGCCGAGTATGGCTGTTTCCACATTTGGCACCAGGATGCCGATTTGTATATGATGAACCTGGAAACAGGCGATTTCTGGCCACTCGAAGCGGCCAACTCGCAGTATGCCGAGAGCTATCACTCGTGGAACAGCACGGGCCGTTGGATTCTCTTTGCCAGCCGTCGCGACGACACCAATTACAGCCGCCTCTACATAGCTCATATAGGCGACGACGGCCGTGCTGAAAAGGCATTCTTGTTGCCACAACAAAATGCCGATTTCTACGACTTCTTCGACCGCTCATACAATGTTCCCGAGTTTATGGTGGAACCTGTGCAGATAACTCCACAGGAGTTTGCCGAGGTGGTGGAACAGGATGCTGTCACTGTTAAATACGTCTCTCCGAAAAGTGAAAATTAACACTTAATTGTTAATTATACAAAAAATCAATCTCCGCAAAATTTCGTCTGAATTTGCCGAAATTTTGCGGAGATTTTGCATTTGTTGAAAAAAAAATGTGATAAACGGTAAAATTTAACGAGATTTATGCGAATATTTATTGAAAAGTCTTATTTTTGCACGTTACATAGTGGCTAATTGTGCCAAGGTGTATTGTGTTTAAAAAAACAAAAAAAATATAATTAATAAAATTCGTACTTATGTTAAAACACCGTTTAAGTAAAATCAGCAAGGCGGCTTTCATTGTGCTGTGTGCATTATTCGTGGGCGGTACGTTCCAATCGTGTGAGGATACGTTTGATGACTATTCTTATGATGATGGTGGCGAACCCGAATGGCTTGGTGAGAGTGTTTATGATTTTTTGAGGAACAACAACTCGGGCCACTCCTACAATTACTATGCAAGCATCATTGATGCTATGGGTGAACAGATTAAAGAGGAGTTTAGCAAAACCGGTAGCAAAACCATCTTTGTTGCCGACGACGAGGCGTTTGAGCGTTTCTTCGAGAACAACAGTTGGGGCGTAAGCTCTTTCGAGGAACTCACTCTAACCCAGAAAAAAGTGATTCTCAATGCCTCTATGTTGAACGATGCTATGTTGCTCGATATGCTTTCGGCAACATCGGCCAATGACGCAGACGAGGGTACTTGTATGCGTCGTAAAACAGCATACGAAGCAGTGGATTCAATTCCTATTGTGACAGCAGCGCAAACTCCCAAGTACAATAAGTATTGGGATGCTCTGCGTGGAAAAGACCGCGACGAGACTATGCGCTTAGCTATGGACGGAACCAATCCTATGATGGTTCACTTCCTCCCCGATTTCTTGAAGAACAAGGGTATTACCGAGGATGATATCTCGTTCCTGCTTCGCAAGAACGGTGTTCAGGTGAAAACCTACAAGAAGGGCGAGGTTTATATCTATGACAAGAAGGTTGTAAGAAGCGACGTTCCTGCAGATGGTTTCTCCGACGATACAATGACCATTACTTGTAAAAACGGTTATCTCTATCGTTTGGACGATGTACTTATTCCTCCCTCGAATATGGCAGAGGAGATACGTCGTCGCGAAGATACACAGGTGTTCAGCCACATACTCGATCGTTACTGCTTGCCGGTGTATGACAAGAACCTTAGCGATAAGTATTTGAGTGTGACAGGCAAGAACGACAGTATCTTCCGCTTGCGCTATTATACCAAGAGCGATGGTGGCGGTATTCTTATCGATAATGCCATTCTAAAGGAGGCCGACCGCCCCGCAAGCGAGGAGAACGTGTTGCTTTTCGATCCGGGTTGGAATGAATATGCCAATGGTGCAATTGGTGCCCAAGTGGATATGGCTGCTATGCTTGTACCCACCGATGAGGCTATGTATGAGTATTTTACAGAGGGCCCCGGTTCGTTGATTATGCAGGAGTATAATAGCAAAGAAGACCTTGAGACCTATGTGGAGATAGTCGATGAGGAGTCTTTGATGCTTGCGTTGAACAGAGTTCCCGATAACCTTATTGCAAAACTCATAAACAACCTTATGCAGAAGTCGTTTACTTCTACAGTCCCCAGCCGTTTCGACAAAATTACCGATGATGGTAACGATGAAATTGTGGGCATTAAGGAGGCTGTTACCGAGTGCGTTATTGCAAACAACGGTGTTATATATATTATAAATGAGGTGTTTGGTCCTTCGTCGTACAGCACTGTGGCAGCTCCTGCCGATATGCTCGACAATATGCTCATCATACGTAACGTTATTTCTCAGCTTGGATATAACTCATTCCTTTTGGCCAAGCAGGCTACATACAGCCTCTTCCTCCCCGACGATGGTTCGTTCATCTATTACGATCCCGTTTCAATATATGCCAACGAGGTTAATCCAACAAAGAAACCTATAGTATATCAGTTCTTCTATGACAAGAACCACCCTGACAAGAACGACAAGAAATACCTGTATGCCAAGATGTATGAATTCAACCCCGAAACATACGAGGTTGATCCCGAGACTATGGAATACACAGCCAAAGCACAGGTTGTTGACCTTGGTGCAGCGGGTATGAAGTTCTTTAACGGTACAGGTTCCTCAACCACCCTTGCCGGTATTTTGTACAACCGTATGAGTGACCTCATCGACTACCTTATTGTGGTTGACGATGTTACAACAGGTAAAAAATACTATAAAGCAAAGAACGGTGGTGCTTTAGTGGTTGATATGAGCAACCCTGCCAAGCCTATATTCCAGGGTGGCGAGCAGGTGGAGAACGGTCATCACGTAGCTGCAAAGGCTATTTATGCCGACCAGCTCAATGGTGCATCATATAATACCGTGCAGTTCGAGGAGCCTACAACAACAAAACTATATTCAGGCCTTCCCACACCAAGTACAAAGTCTTTGTATAAGCAGGTGAGAACCTCGGCCGGTGCGCTTGACGAAAATGATGTATTTGTAATAGACGACAATGCTCCCTTCAGCGAGTTCTACAAACTTATGGATCCCTCTGCCAATGGTTATGACCTTGAGGCCTTGTTGCTCGCAATGTTCCCCGATGCTACAGCCAATAAGGTGAAGAGCGATTCAATGAAGAACTATTCGGTATTCTACACCGCAAAGACCAACAACGAAACCAATGGTACAATGGTTAATGGTGTGCCCATCTTCAGCGGATACAACTATACCGTATATATTCCCTCTAATGAAGCTGTCAAGGAATTTGTGAATTCCGGTATGCCGGTTTGGGAGGATATTCAGGCTTGCGCCAAAGGTACAGGTGTTTATGCATTGGAGGGCCCGGCTCCTTTGCAGGCTGCTGCGGCAATGCGTCAGCTCAGAGATTTCATTCGTTATCATTTCCAGGATAACTCAATATTTGTTGATAACAACTCGATAGATACCGAGTACGAGACACAGACAATAGGTGCGTCGGGTACCTATTTGAGAGTTGGTGTTAAGGCCGGTAATGGTACTATTACTATTGATGATGAGTGTGAGAATAGTGTTGCCAATGTTGTTGCAGAGGCAGGTATGGAGAACAAAACTTGGAACTTGCTTTGCCGCGACTTTGAGTTCAAAGCCACAGGTAAGGTGCCCTCTTCAATCGTAAGATCTTCATTTTCTGTTGCTCATCTCATAGATAATGTCTTGAAATTCCAAGCATTGTATGGCTACGATGGCCTCATACAACGTTTTGCCAAAGATGGCGAACGTGTTGGTATAATGAAGATCGAGGGTAATACCTCTGATGGTTTATACACCGATAGCGAGGGCAATAATTCCTATCTTGTTGCCGAGCAGGGTACCGGCCTCTTTACCAACGATGAAACCGGTTTGACCGTTTCGCGCGCTATTGGATATCTTATGGCTCCCCGTACAGGAGGATTTACAAAGATGTCTCGTGAGGACTACGTTCTCGTCGATGAAGCCAAGGTGCTTATTGCCAACGACGGCTATCGTGTAGTGCGTGGAGAGTATGATTCAAAGACCAAGAGATATGCATATAGCTACTATGTAGATGAAGAAGGCTATATGCTTAAGTATGCAAACAATGGTGAGGTTATTGAGAAAACTCCTGCAAACCCCACATCTGACGAGGAAAATAACACTGACGTTGTAGAATAAACATATCAGCCATGAACAAGATAAAGCATTTATTATTGCTCGTGCTCTTTTGCACAGTAGGTATTTCTGCATTTGCGCAGAAAGGCGCGAGAATTTCAGGTACAGTCACCAGTGATGCCGAAGGCCCACTGATTATGGTGAATGTTACCGAACGTGATAAGAACAATCGTATTATCGAGGCTACTATGACCGACTTCGAGGGTAACTTCTCTATGGTTGTGAAGAACACAGCCAATGAGCTCGAGATCTCTTATATTGGTTATAAGACTCAAAGACTTAAAATCGGCACTCGCACCGTCTTCAACGTAAATATGGTTGAGGACAAAATTCTTGACGAGGTGGTTATCGAGGCCGAGGAGGTTCGCCGCTCAGGTGGTCTCGACATCCTCGAGCGCGAGCTCACCCACGCAACCCAGAAGATTAGTATGGAGGAGATGGAGGGTTTGTCTTTTGCATCGGTCGATGAGGCTTTGCAGGGACAGATTGCCGGTCTCGACGTCGTTATGGGTTCGGGTAGTGTAGGTAAAGGTACCCAGATGCGTCTGCGTGGTACATCACAGCTCGAAGGCGTAAACGGCAGCGAACAGCCATTGATTGTTGTTGACGAAAACATCTTCCAGGTGCCCGAAAGCGAGGACTTCTCTAACTACAACGAAGACAAGTTTGCCGAGCTCCTTATGATTAACACCGAGGATATTGCCGAAATCGAGGTGTTGAAGGATGCTGCCTCTTGTGCTGTGTGGGGCCCCGCAGGTGCAAGTGGTGTTATCAAGATTAAGACAAAGCGTGGTAATCGCGGTCCCACCCGTGTAAGTTTCACATATAAGTTCAAGGATAAATGGACTGCAAAGAACTTCAACACACTCAGTGGTGACGACTATACTATGCTTATGAAGCAGTCGCTCTTCAATCGTAACCAGGTTCCGGTGAATATACCCGAGCTCAACTACGATGAAGATCACCCCGAGTATGAGAACTACAACAACAATACCGATTGGGTGAGCCACATCGACAAGCACGGTTACCGTCACGAGTACACACTTAACCTCAACGGTGGTGGTGAGAAGGCTACCTTCCGCGTGTCGGGTTCTTATTCAAAGGAAGACGGTCAGGTTATTGGTGAGGATATGAGTCAGTTGTCATCGCGCCTTGCTCTCGACTACTATGTATCGGAGCGCATCAAGGTTATTGCCGACTTCTCTTTCTCATATCTTGAAAGACACTACAAGGGTAGCGGTCTTATGAACACTGCCAATATTATGATGCCTAATATGTCTGTTTACAAACAGGATGATGAGGGTAACAATACCAGCGAGTATTACAATATGCTTGAGTCGGCAACAGATGAGTTGAAGAATGGTATGTCCTTGAAGAACCCCGTTGCTGCCGGTAACCTCGATGCACGCGACAGCGAGAACTACAGCATCAACCCCCAGATTACTCTCGAATATAACCTTTGGGGCTTGGAGGATGATGAGCACCATTTGAGATACCGTGGTATGGTGAACCTGAATGCATCGACATCGGCCAGCCGTAACTACACCCCGGGTTCGTTGAACCCCCAAGAGCAGTGGTACTCCGACGCCATCAACAAGTCTTATTCTGCCGATGACAAAGGTCTTTCGTTCACAACACGCCACGACCTTATCTTCACTCCTTATCTTGGAAATAAGGACCATTATCTCACTGCAAATGCACGTTTTGAGCTTTCTACAAGTTCAAGCAACGGACAGTCAGCCACATCATCGGGCCTTCCCACAGGTAACATTACAAACACTACGGTTTCCAAGCCTTCTTCTGTAAGTTCTTGGAAATCGGAAGGTCGTAATGTGTCATTTATGACCGATGCCCACTATTCGTACAAATCGAAATACTCACTCCGTTTCTCATTGCGTGCCGATGGTAACACCTCGCTTGGTGACGATAGAAAATGGACTCTCTTCCCCGCCATCTCCGGTCGTTGGAATATCAGTGACGAGGAGTGGATGTCTTGGATGAAACCTGTTGTATCTATGTTGTCAATACGTCCCAGTTTTGCACTCGGTGGCCGTGTTCCCGGTGGTAACAACACCTTCAACCGCTACAGTGCAACAGGTAAAACTTATATGGGCGTCGGTGGTTACCAGATGGAGAATATCCGTTTGACCGACCTGCGTGCATCGAGAAAGCACGAATACAACATCGGTTCCGACTTCGGTTTCTTTGATGGCCGCATACACGGTTCGTTCAACTACTACAACACAACCGAGTATGACCAGCTTATTTCAAACTATACAATCCCCTCTACCACAGGTTACAGCAGCCTTGCATACAAGAACTCTGGTACCGTGCGCAGTTCGGGTTGGGATTTGAACCTCAGCACCAGCCCGGTGAAGGTGGCCAAAGATTTCTCTGTAAGTATGTATTTCAATATTGGTAACAACTACAACGAGATTCTCGAGATGGAGGATGCTTACGTTGAGGCCAAGAACGAAACATACGATTATGCACGTAACGGCAAATATCTTGGCCGCGTGCAGGTTGGTAACCCCAAGGGTGCCATCTATGGCTTCCGTTACAAGGGTGTTTATCGTTACAGCTACAAGAATTGGGAGAAAGCTCTCAAGGAGATAGAGAATGGTAACGACGGTACCTGTCCTATTGTATATGATGCCAACGGCAATATCGTTTACAATGCCGATGGTACTCCCAAGCAGATGACACTGTTCTACGACCGTGAGAGCAAGGCTTCTACCTATCAGTTCAAGGGTGGTGATGCCATCTACGAGGATGTCAACAGCGATGGTACAATCAACCAGCTCGATATTGTTTACCTTGGTAACTCAAATCCCAAGGCACAGGGTGGTTTCGGTTTTACCTTCAACTATAAGAACTGGTCTTTGAAAACCAACTTCACTTATCGTTACGGAATTGACTGCGTGAACAATGCCCGTATGAACTTCGAGAATATGGCAACATTCAACAACCAGAGTGTTGCCGTGAACTATCGTTGGCGCAAGGAGGGTGATATCACCGAGATTCCTCGTGCGGTGTATGGTACATCTACTGCATACAACTACTTGGGTAGCGACCGCTTTGTTGAGGATGCTTCGTACTTGCGTTTGCAGTATGTACAGATTTCATATCGTTTCGAGCCCGATTGGTTGAAGAAATATGGTTTGAAATCCCTCTCTGTATATGCTTCGGCCGACAACCTTATGCACTGGTCTAAATATACCGGTCTCGATCCCGAGGTTAGCTGGAGTGGTGATGGTATAGCATATGACTATCTTGAGGTTCCAAGATCTCGTTCATATACAGTCACTGTTTCTGTAGGATTTTAATAACGTGAAAGTTGATGATTATTATGAAAAGGATAAACAAATTATATAAAAAACTCGTATTTGCGATTGTTTTTATAAGCGGAATATTCTTCACCTCTTGTACCGATTACCTCACCATTATACCGCCCAGTGTGGTTGTGCACGAGGACTTCTGGAAGAACGAAGCAGAGGTGAATGGTATGGTAGCAACAGCCTATCTTACACTCTCGAGCAGCAATGCTTTGAGAAATGCAATCTTTTGGGGTGAGACGCGTGCCGAAACAGTGGACTATCCTGCAGGTAGCTCTAACGACCATCAGAAGTATATAACCGAGGGCTTGTTGTACGATGACAACGGGTATGCCTCTTGGACAGAATACTATTCTGCAATCAACTATTGCAACCTGGTTCTTGAGTATGGTCCCCTTGTAATGGAGCAGGATCCTAACTTCTCCGAGGGTGATATGCAGGTGTTGGAAGGTCAGATGAAGGCTCTCAGAGCTTATGCACATTTCGTGTTGCTCCGTGCTTTCTGCAACATACCTTTGGCTACAAAAGCGGTGATTAACGATGCCGAGATTCCCGAATATCGTCAGGCTCATCCTATGGAGGCTCTCAAGGTTATTTATGCCGACCTCGAGGATGCAAGCACCAAGGTGTTGCTATCGGGCGAAGCTAATCCCAACAATTTGGGATATGTTACCACCAACGCTGTTTATGCATTGATGGCCGATGTTAATATGTGGCAGGCTGCTTTTGCCAAATATTATGTAGAAATAGATGGTACATATACTCCCGAGCACACCGCCGACGAGTACTATGATATGGCTGTGGAGAATTGCCAGAAGATACTCGATTCGATGGATAAGATTCACGAAGAGTTCTACTTCAATAAGAACGAAAAGACTTATGCATACAACCTCTTGCAGAACAGCGGCGAGGTTGAGGACCGTAAAAGGGGCTACAGCTCGGTTTACGAGGCTATTTTTGGTGGAAAGAACTCTCGCGAGTCTATCTTTGAGTTCCAGATTGATGACTCCAACTATGCCAAAGGTGGCAACGGTATCTCAGGTGCCTTTGGTGCCGGCGGTAACAACGGTGGTATGTATGTGGTGCAGGAAAACTGGCTCGCCGAAATTTATGAGGATGACGACTTGCGCCAGTATGCGTTCACAACCAAGTATGTGCCCAACCCCGACGGTTCATCTTCCGATACAGGAACAAATACTCCTGTAGAGACATTCGTGGCAAAATACACTGCTAAGAGTACCGCAACATCATATGGTCCGTCTGCTACCCGTACATATCGTGCAAGCGACTCATACGATGCCAACTGGATTGTATACCGCAAGACCGACGTTATGCTTATGAAGGCCGAGGCTTTGCTTTCTCGCTCAGTGGCATCTGAGGATGAGATTAAAGAGGCATTCAATCTGACCGAGGCTATCAACAAGCGTTGGAGAATGGATACAACCGATATCGACAACGAACTTAATTACAGCGACTATGTAGAGCAGAGAAAGTGTCTTGAGCTTGTACGTGACGAGCGCGTGCGCGAGCTTTGCTTCGAGGGCCGTCGTTGGTACGACATTGTGCGTATGGCACTGCAGGGCGAAGATACATCGTTCTCGTACAAGAAAAAACGTCACGGCGTGGACGAGGAGGAGATGCTCCGTCGCTATAACCACATAAGTGCCTACTTTATGCCTATAGCAAAGAATGAGATTCGATTCAACCCGTTGCTGGAGCAGAACAAGTCTTGTAAGTCTTCAGACAATAGCGAGATTGAACAAAACTGATAAGGTATAAACAAAAATAAAGTTTAGGAGAGGCATTCTCTCATATTGATAGGATGCCCTCCTGCCTCAAAACAATAAAATTGTATTTAAGATGAAAACAATGTTTAAGCATAAAATATTAGTAGCATTGGCGGCGGTTGCCACTCTCTTTGCAAGTTATTCTTGCGAAGATAATGATGTGTACGTATTCCCCGAGCCCAGCGATTCAGAACTGACATTGTTGAGCGTGATGCAAAGAGATCCCGACTATGCCAATTTCTTGGAGGTTGTGGACAAGTGTGGCTGTCTCGACTCGTTGTTGAACCAACCAAGAGTATATACCGTTTGGGCGCCAATCAATAGCGCAGTCGATAAAGATGCTCTCATTGAGCAAATTGAGAATGGTGAGCGAGAGACCGTTTTCCAGCAGTTTGTAAAGTACCATATCTCCAATTTCCGTCATCCGGCCAACGGCACATTGGAAAATAACAGCCTTTTGATGCTCAACGGTAAATATGTAGCATTTGTAGGTGATGCAGAGAATGGTTATACATATGGTGGCAGAGAGGTTGTTGAGACCAATATCCACGCAAAGAACGGTATTATCCACAAGATTTCAACAGCTGTGGAGTACAAACCCTCTGTATGGGAAATGCTTAAGAGCGTGAATATCATAAGCTCTTTCTGGGATTTCTGCGAATCGTTCACAATTAAAGATATCGACCACTACAACAGTATTCCAGGTCCCATTGTGAACCAGAAGCCTACATACCTTGATACATTGTATGTGGAGTCTAACGAGATTCTGAACTTTGGTAACCTCGGCCCCATCGACAACGAGGATTCAACCTACATTGTATATGTTCCCACAACCGAGGTATGGAACGAAATCACAGCCGAGGCTGCAAACTATTTCCGTTTCAATACCGAGGAGTTCACCGAGGAGCAGAAGATTGAGGCCGATTCACTCACACAGGTACGTGGTGCCAAAGAGTACCTGCGCTACCTCACATACAGTATGACAGAGCAGGAGTTTGCCGACAAAGTAATAGATTTCGATAACCTCCCCGACTCGCTCATTGCAATGTACCGCGACAATCCTCGCAAGAAGGTGGCAACAGCCGACCTCGTTTACAATGAGGTTTACGAGACCTCTAACGGACAGTTGCGCGTGCTCGACAAGATGCCTTTCAAACCCACAGATTTGTGGCACGATACAATACGCATCGAGGCTGATAAAGTAAATAATGTAAGACAAGACGAGTCTGAGGCGTATGTTCAGCGTGGTACATTTACAAGCGTACAAGTAGACGAGAGAGAGCAGAACGAAATATATGAAGGTGAGGTATCGGCCCATTCTTATTTGCTTGCGCAAGCAGATGGTTCTATACTTCCTTCCCGTACATTCTTTGCAAGAGATGTCCTTTCTGCAAAATACAAGATTGCAGTAATTGCAATACCCGAGGATATTCTCACCAAGGGTGACGGTGTGACAAACAAGAATCAATCGGCCTTGATGTTTACAGTGAGCCAGAGCGGCTCGGTTATGGCCGAATTCCCCGATCCCAGTTTGAAAGTTGCTCTTCGTAATGGTGGCGAAGGATATATGCCCGCCGATGCGATACGCCCCGACAAGGCTGCCATTGACACAATCTTCCTTTGTGATGCAGAAACCGGCGAGCCTCACATATTCGATTTCCAATATTGCGAGAAATTCAATGGTTTTACCACAAAATCATTTGAAAATAAGCATTATACCGTTGAGGTTACTGTTTCCGGAGCCAAGTTGGCAGGTACAAAGATGGGTAATTCATATTTGCAGAGTACAGCGGTTGACAACAACTTCCGTATAGATGCAATACTCCTTATTCCTGTAGAAGATGAGGAGGAGAGTGCCGAAACAGAGAGTATGCAATAGACTTTATGATGAAAAAAAGAAAAATAACTATGTATATGCGACAATTTATGCAATTATTGGTGGCATTGACAGTGTTTATGCCATCAGCCCTTAACGCATCGGCAATCAATGCCGCGGCATATGAGGCGAACGATTCTGTAAAGGTCGAGTCAAAAGCTGTTGCTACCGTTGAGACACGTACAATTACAGGTACCGTTTACGATGCAATCACAAATGCTCCTATGCCCGGTGTGCGCGTGCAGGCAACCGGTCACGAGAAAATCACTACAATGACCAACGCCGAGGGCCAGTACACATTGGCAATCCCCTCTTACGTTACATTGCTCAGTTTCTCAACACCCGAGTATTTGTTGATTCAGCGTCCTGTTTACAACGACGACATCATTAACGTGCGTCTCTACAGCGATGGTTTCTCAGATAATTATGTGGCAGATATCAAGGCTGTTGAGCACAATGGCTTTGAAAAGGAGATTTCTCCCTCTTCCACCATTGATTCCGATATTCAGAAGAACCTTGGTGCCGACATCCGTTCTATAACACGTTCGGGTGCGTTGGCCGTGGGTAACGCTATGTTTGTGCGTGGTATCAGCTCATTGAATGCCAAAACACAGCCCTTGGTAGTTGTAGATGGTCTCATCTGGGATATGCAGGAGAGTTCTACATACCTGCACACCGGTATTTTCAACAATATTCTTTCTGCAATAGATGTTGAGGATATCGAGGAGGTGAAGCTTATGAAGAATGGTACTGCACTCTATGGCTCACGTGCTGCAAACGGTGTTCTCATCATCAACACCAAGCGTGGTCGCAGTATGGCTACCCGCATTGCTGTGAACGCGTATGGTGGTATTGCACTTGCTCCCAAGACAATGGACGTTATGGGTGCCGATGATTACCGCATCTATGCCAACGACTTGATAGGTAGTATATCCAATATTCCGGCGAACTCAAATTTCCCCTTCTTGCGTAACGACAAGGATTATGTGCTATACAACAAGTTCCATAACGATACAGATTGGGAGGATTACACATACACCGAGGCCTTCTCTCAGAACTACAAACTGAATGTAGAGGGTGGTGATGACATTGCTATGTACAACTTCTCGTTCGGTTATACAACAGCCGACAGCCCGCTCGAAGCAAACAATATGGAGCGTATGAACGTGCGTTTGAACTCCGATATCTCACTTGCCGAGAATTTCGACACCCGTGTTGATATCTCGTTCTCTCGTGTTGCCCGCGAGTTGCTCGACGATGGTATTCGCGAGGACCAGTCAAAGCTCCCTATCTCATCTTTGGGTTATTTGGCTAAAATCAAGTCGCCTTTCCTCAGCCCCTATCGTTTCTCCGATTTGGGTGTGAAGAGCAACAATCTTGATGCAGCCGATAATTTTGCATACTTACCCGCAAGAACAGCCGGTGTAACACATCCCAACAACTCGCTCTATAACCCTATGATTATTCTTGAGAATGGTGCAGGTGCCTATAAGAACGAGATGGAATATACCAATATGGGTATCACCGTGGCTCCCGAGCTTAGGTTGGGCGATTTCACCATTACCGAGACCTTCAACTACTCGCTCTATCGCGTGAATGAGGTTTACTATCTTCCCTATGCCGATCCTTCGGGTGCTACAAACTACGATTTCTATTCAGAATCGGCAGGTAAGAGCATAAGCAACTACGCTGCATCGCTCTTTTCTCGCGAGGCTATCATTACAAGCGACACACGTGTGGCTTGGGACAAGCGTTTCGGTGCACACGAATTGGATGTTTATGGCGGTTTCCGTTATACAAACTTTGAGTATGACACAAACTCTATCGGTGGTGCCAACACCGGTAACGACCAGAACTTTGGTGTGAGCGGTTCGCTTGACGACCTCTCTACAGCGGGCGAGGACAATATGTGGACCAACCTTGCTTGGTACCTCTCGGCCGACTATTCATATATGACAAAGTACTTCTTGCAGGCAACAGCATCACTTGAGACATCTTCACGCTTTGGTAAGAATGCCGATGGTGTATTGAAGATTGGCGGTGTTGCTTGGGGCCTCTTCCCCTCGGTGCAGGCTGCCTGGCTCTTGTCTTCGGAGAAATGGTTCAAGTTCAAACCCATCAATATGCTTAAGTTGCGTGCAGGTTACGATGCTGTAGGTAACGATGCTATTGATTTCTATGCAGCTCGCAGCTATTTGCAGACAGCCAACTTCTTTAACAAAACACTTGGCTTGGAGCTTGGTAACGTAGAGAACGACGGTGTTAAATGGGAAACAACACACCGCATCAACCTTGGTGCCGATATGATGTTATTCGACAACCGTTTGGGCTTGAGTTTCGATGTTTATAAATCAAAGACAACCGACCTCCTTGTTCAGAAGAAATTTGCTTTTGTAACAGGTATGGACACTTATTGGTCTAATGGCGGCGAACTTGAGAACGTTGGTTTCGAGGCTTCGGCCAACTACAAGGTTGCCAATTCAAAGTATTTCCAATGGGAGGTAGGTGCCTCTGTTGGTCACTATAAGAACGAGGTTACAGCCCTTGACGAGTCGCTTAAACCCGTAGCGGTTTACGGTGGCGAGGTTAAGACTATGGTTGGCCAGCCCGTTGCTGTGTTCTGGGGCTACAAGACCGATGGTGTGATAGCATCTGCCGAAGAGGCTGCTGCACTTGGCCTTTACAAGAAAGAGGGTACCAACATCCATAAGTTCGAGGCCGGTGACATTAAGTTCGTCGATATCAATCCCGGTGAGAACCCCGGTCTCATCGACGAGAACGACAAAACCGTGATTGGCGATCCCAACCCCGATTTCTATGGTAACATCTATTCAAGTATGAAGATGAAGAATTGGAAACTCGATGTTGTATGCAACTATTCTGTAGGTAACGATATCTACAACTACTATCGTCAGCAGCTTGAGAGCGGTTCATCATTCAACAACCAGACAACAGCTCTTATAGATCGTTGGACTGTAAATAATCAGCAGACATCGACACCCAAGGTGGCATTTGGCGATCCTATGGGCAACAGCCGTTTCTCGGACCGTTGGATAGAGGATGGTTCATATTTGAGAATCAAGACTATCAAACTCTCATACGACGTGCCCGTTTCATACAGCTGGTTGCAGGGCCTCACATTGTGGTGCGCAGCCGAGAATGTATATACATTCACAAAGTATGATGGTAACGATCCCGAAACATCTGTAAACAACAGCATTCTCTATCAGGGCATCGATGCTGGTCTTTTGCCTCAGAGCAGAAGTTTCCACTTTGGTGTTAAGCTTAACCTCTAATGAATATAAATCGTATTATTGCCGCGGCTTTCGTGGCAATAATACGAGAATAAATAAAAAACACAATGAAAAAGAATCTTATTTATACAGTTACATTCCTTCTTTGCGGAGCGTTTTTCTTCTCCTCTTGCGAAGATATGCTGAACGTGGAGTCTAACCGCGTTGAGTATGAATTTGACGATTGGACTTTTAACGATTCGGTATATTCTGTATTGGGTATTCTGAAATCGGTCCAGAAGGTTGGCGACAGACACATATTGTTGAATGAGCTTCGTGGCGACCTGTTGGCTACCAACAACAAGACACTCGATGATGTTCTTGATATCAGCAACTACGAGTTCGATGCCGAGAATAACCAATATCTTGATGTAAAGGATTATTTCTCTATCATCAACAACTGTAACGTGTTCCTTGCTCGCGTAGATACCACATTGGAGTACGACAACCGCCGTCTTATGTTGCGCGAGTATGTTGCCGCAAAGAGTGTACGTGCCTGGACTTATTTGCAATTGATAAAGAACCACGCATATGTTCCCTATTTCACCGAGCCCGTGCTCACACACAGCAAGGCCGAGGAGATAATGTCGGCAGCACCCACAGACCATATCACAGTCATCAACAATCTCATAGAGGACCTTTCTCGTTTCCAGAATCCTTCCATCTATCAGATGCCTTTGTGGGAAATCCCCAACTTTGTTGACAAGAGTATGACAGGTAAACTCTTTATGCCTATCCGCGTGCTTTTGGGTGACCTCTATTTGTGGCGCGCCTCTTTGAAAGCCGAAACAACATCATATCCATTGCCCTATCCCAACCCCAACAGCGATTACGCAATGGCTGCAAAATGTTACGAGGAATACCTCACCGAGGATAACCCTCACGGCGATTCACGTCACACTGCGGGCCATGCCAGCGAGAAACCCGATGACAAGAACCAGGCACCCAATACCGGTTTCCTCGCACGTTTCATCAGAACCGACCTCACAGCAAGAGCAAGTGATATGGTATCTATGATACACTACACCGACAACGAGAACAATGGTATGACCTCTAACCTTGCCGATGTGTTTGCGCCCATTGGCGATGCCGGTCAGAATCAGGTTGTGGCATCACCCGCATTGGTAGGCTTGTCTGCCCGTCAGGTATATAACTACCGTTATTACAAAACCGAGACTTCATACACCGATTATATTGTAAACAGTGAGAAGTGGCCCGGCGACCTTCGCTTGTTCTCTGTAACGGCATCGCAGCGTGGTACCGATATCAATAAGACACTGTATAACAACATAGTTCTCAAGTTCAACGTGAACGAGGTGAACGATGTTATAACAATAGATGAGGATCGTATGATGCTAAGTTTTATGCACAAGGCAAACAACATCATACTCGACCGTCCCGAACACGTATATTTGCGCTTTGCCGAGGCTCTTATGGGCTTGGAGCGCGAGGGTTGGACAGGTGCAAAGGAGCTTGCTCTCACCGTTCTTAAAACAGGTGTGAAGAAAGAGTACAAACTCTACTGGCAGCCCGACACCGTCGTGGAGCAGCGTGTTGACGAAATAGGTCGCGGCCTCACAGCCACTTTGCGCGATGCCGAGGGTAAGGCTGTTAAATTGGTTGTTCCCGTTCTCGATGAGACAGGTGCTCCCGTTGTAGACGAAGAGACAGGCGAGCCTGTAACTGAGGAGATAACACAGACTGCTCCCGTAATGGCCGAGGTTGTCAAGTCGGAATACGAGCCCCTTGTGTTCGATTTCAGCGGCAATACATTCTCTGGCAACATCGGTATCCACTCACGTGGTTCAGGCTTCACCGAGTCTAACCCCTACTACGCACTCACCGACTCTTGCGTGGCAATGTATCATAACATCCTTGCCGAAGAGGACGTAACACAGATTGTTTCTACTATTGAATACAACGACGACAGCTCTCTCCGCCAGCTTCCCGTTTACGAGGATGAGGAGCAGACAACATATAAACTCGACGAGAATGGCAACGTAGTTTGGGAGTACAGCTACACCGAGCCTAAAGAGGTTAAGGTTTACAACGTAACCGACCAGTTGCGCATAGAGTATATGTACGACAAGCTCATTGACGAGATGGCACTTGAGATGGCTTGGGAAGGCCACCGCTTTGGCGACCTTGCACGTATGGCCACCGCCCTTGCCAAGCCCGAATTCCTTGCAAAACGTGTTGCAGCCCGCAACGTGAGCGATGCCGATTGGCGTACAGCAGAGGGCGCATCGGGCTGGGATGCAGCGTTGTATGGCAAGCTGATGGACAAGAACAACTGGTATATGCCTCTCCCCGACAACTACCTCATCCCCACCATCGTTCCCGTGACTCCCGACGAGCCTTTTATTCCCGAGGCCCCCGAGACACCCGAGGAGGGCGAGGGTAACGAGGATGATGTAACACCCGAGACTCCCGAGAGTGGTACCGAAGGTGATGACACTGCACAAGACGACGTGGTTGCACCTTCAACCCCCGAAGAGGGCAATGAATAATAAATGAGATATTACGGATAGAGAGAGGCTTGTGTCTCTCTCTATTTGTTTTATTATAAAAGTAATAGTTTATGAAAAAGATTGTAATACTCACAGGTGCCGGTATGAGCGTGGAAAGCGGCCTTGCCACCTTCCGTGGCGGTGGTGGCTTGTGGGATAACTACCCCGTGGAGCAGGTGGCCACCCCCCAAGGCTTTGCAGCCAACCCCTCTCTTGTACTCGAATTCTATAACAAGCGCCGCATTGAGCTGCTTGGTGTTGCTCCCAACGAAGGACACCGCCTTGTAGCCTCGCTTGAGGAGAAATATGACGTGACGGTTGTAACCCAGAATGTCGATGACCTGCACGAACGTGCCGGCTCCACATCGGTAATACACCTGCACGGCGAGCTTATGAAGGTGTGCTCATCGCGCAACCCCGCTGATTTACGTTACGTGCGCACCCTGCAACCATCCGCTCCCACAATAAAGGTGGGCGACCTTGCGGCCGACGGCTCACAGCTGCGCCCCTTCATAGTGTGGTTTGGCGAGGCTGTTCCCCTTATGGAGGATGCCATTATGGCAATGCGCGACATAGATGCCTTTGTCATCATCGGCACCTCGCTCAATGTATATCCTGCTGCGGGGCTCCTGCATTATGCACCTGCAGGCGTTCCCATCTATCTTATCGATCCCAACGATGTGGCAGCCGTGTTGCCCTCAAACGTTGTTCACATACGCAAAGGAGCCTCCGAGGGTATGCGCCTGCTGATAGACGATTATCTTGCCAATTTTAGTTAAGATTTATAAAATGGTGTGTAACTCTGTTTGCAGATAAGAAATAAATGCTATTTTTGTACCAAAGAGTGCAGAAATAGCATTCTTTCTTTCCAACAAAAGGAATAAATAAAGTGTTATAATTAAAAAACAGATAGTTATGAAAAAGTATTATTGTACAGTGTGCCAGTGGGAATATGATCCCGCCATTGGCGATCCCGAACAGGGAATAAAGCCCGGAACATCGTTTGAGAACCTGCCCGAAGATTGGGTGTGCCCAATGTGTGGTGTAGGTAAAGACGAGTTTGCACCTGTGGAGGAGTAATTACCTCTCTCACAGTGCAAGTTTCTTAAGCAGGTCCGCACGCCCCAGGCGTCGCAGGGCCTGCATTATTTCTTTTCTCTCCTGGGGCTTGTACCAGAAGAAGAATCTCCTTTGTGCCTCCTTGTCGCGCATTGTGCGTGCCACATACACCTTCTCGCCCGTTTCGGGGTTTATACCCGTGTAGTACATCTCTGTTGCCATTGTCATAGGCGTGGGTGTGAAGTCCTGCACCTGCTCCAGGTGAAAATTCAGCTGCTTTGTTTCTGCCGCAAGCTCGGCCATACTCTCAAGTGTGCTGCCCGGGTGGCTGCTTATAAAATAGGGTATAATCTGCTGCTTCAGGTTATAGTGGCTGTTTATCTTGTCGAAAATCCTCTTGAAATCGTGGAACTGCTTGAAGGGCGGTTTGCGCATAAGGTGCAGCACGGCATCGTTGGTATGCTCGGGAGCCACTTTCAGGCGCCCGCTCACGTGGTTGCGTATAAGCTCCTCGGTATATCGGTCGCTTGCGGCATCGCGCTCCTTGTCGCCGCTGCGGTGCAGCAACATATCGTATCGTACACCGCTGCCTATAAAGCTTTTCTTTATTTCCGGCAGTGCATCTACCTTCTTATAGAGGTTCAGCAGTGGAGTGTGGTCTATGTTCAGGTTGGGGCATATCTTGGGCTGAATGCACGACGGGCGTGAGCATTTGGCACACAACTGCTCGTTCTTGCCCTGCATCATATACATATTGGCCGACGGGCCGCCAAGGTCCGACAGGTAGCCCTTGAAGTCGGGCATTGCGGCAATCTCCTTCACCTCGCGCAATATACTTTCGCTGCTTCGGTTTACAATGAACTTGCCCTGGTGTGCCGATATGGTGCAGAATGCACAGCCGCCAAAACAGCCTCGGTGGATGTTTACCGAGAATTTAATCATATCGTATGCCGGAATGCGCTTGCCGTTGTATTTGGGGTGGGGCAGGCGTGTGTATGGCAGGTCGAAACTATGGTCCAGCTGCTCGGTTGTCATTTTGGGGAATGGCGGGTTTATCACTACCAACCCTTCGTCATACTCCTGTATCAGCCTTTTGGCACTCACCTTGTTCGACTCCCTCTCTATTGCAAGGAAATTGGCCGCCTGTTTCTCCTTGTCGCGCAGGCACACATCGTGCGCGGCAAGTATCTTGTCGCCCTCGGCATCGGGAGTATAATCGACCTTCTTTATGAGATAGCCTGTTTGCCTTGTCTCTTTGGCAATCTCCTTTGCCTGTGCGGCGGTGATATAGTCGCCACCCTGCTCCTGTAATTTCTGCTTCATAGCCTCGGCAAGGGCAAGTATGGGCTGCTCACCCATACCATAGGCAAGAACGTCTGCCTTGCTGTCTATGAGAATACTTTTTTTCAGTGTGTCCTGCCAATAGTCGTAATGGGTGAAACGGCGCATAGAGGCCTCAATGCCGCCTATAATCACGGCCGAATCGGGGAACAGCTTTTTGAGCGCGGTGGAATATACCGTGGTGGCATACTCGGGGCGCATACTGTGCTTGCCGTTGGGCGAGTAGGCATCCTCGCTGCGGAATCGCTTGGCAGCGGTGTATTTATTCACCATAGAATCCATACAACCGGCCGAAATACCGAAGAAAAGCCTTGGCCTGCCCATCTTCTTGAAGTCGCGCAGGTCGTCTTGCCAGTTGGGCTGTGGCACAATGGCCACACGCAACCCCTCGGCTTCCAATATGCGGCCTATAACAGCTGCCCCGAACGATGGGTGGTCTATATAAGCATCGCCGCTGAAAATAACCACATCGAGCTCGCTCCACCCGCGCATCTCGGCCTCCTTGCGGGTGGTGGGCAACCAGTCACTCACCTTTCTCTCACGCATCTTCGTTATCCTCTGCGGGTTGTTCCTTGTATTGCTCTCGCAACCAGTTGTTGTAGCAGGTCATAAGGTTGGCAAGGCCCAGTGCCTTCATATTCTCATCGTATAGCACCGTGCATAGGTCCAGCAGGTCCTTCGCATCCATCTGCTGCGATGCTATGAGCGCACGCACCGTGAGGCGCAGCTTCCCCAGCGAATCCTCGTTCACCCTGCCCAGGCTGTCGGTTATGCGGTCGAGCAGCGAATATTTTCTTATAATCTGCAACTGTTCTTCAGTAACCTCAATGGTTCTTGTACCCGATGCATTTGCGTTTATCTTCATCTCCTTGTCTGTTATGTGTGTGTTAATCGTTCTTCTTCATTCTCACCGTGCGTGTGCCGTCGCTCTCCTCGGTGATATATACCTTCACCGTCTCCTCGGGCAGCAGCTCCTCTATGAGTTCGGGCCACTCCATAAAGCAGTAAGCATCGCTGTAGATATACTCCTCGTAGCCCATATTATATACCTCGGCAATAGATTTTATCCTGTAAAAGTCGAAATGGAAGATGGTCTCCTCGTCGCCGTTCACATACTCATTCACAATGGCGAAGGTGGGCGAGTTTATGCAATCCTCAACCCCCATCTCCTCGCATATGCTCTTTATGAGCGTGGTCTTTCCCGTTCCCATTTTGCCATAAAAGGCAAAAATGCGCTCTCCCTGCATAGCGGCAATGAACTGCTTTGCAGCAGCGGGGTAGTCCTCTAATTTCTCTATTCTTATAATAGTTTCTGCACTCATTCTCATTTACCTTTTGGTCTTAGTTTTATTATGGGTACAAGCATCTCCTCGAGCGATATTCCGCCGTGCTGGAAGGTGTCCTTGTAGTACTGTACATAGTAGTTGTAGTTGTTGGGGTAGGCAAAAAAGTTACCGCCCGTTGCAAAAATGTAGCTGGTACTTATGTTGGGCTGTGGCAGGAACGCCTTTGTCGGTTCCTTTATCTCAAAAACCTCCTTGCTGTTGTAGTTGAGCGCCTTGCCCAACTTGTAACGCAGGTTGGTGTTGGTATTCTTGTCGCCAACGACCTTCGTGGGGGTGTCAACCTGTATGCTGCCGTGGTCGGTTGTTATAACCACCGTGTAATCATTCTCGGCAAGTTCCTTGAACAGCCTCTTGATGGCCGAGTGGCGTATCCACGATAGCGTTATCGAGCGGTATGCCGCCTCGTCCGATGCCAGCTCGCGCACCATAAGCGACTCGGTGCGTGCGTGCGACAGCATATCTATGAAGTTTATCACCAGCACATTCACATCGTTCTTCGACAGGTTGTGCAGCGTGTCGAGGTATTTTTCTGCGGCTGCCGATGTCACCACCTTGCCATACGAGAAACTGTCCTTGCGGCGGTAGCGCGCAATCTGCGTTTCAATGAGCGCCTCCTCGTTCAGGTTCTTCCCCTCATCCTCCTCCTCGTCAACCCACAGCGCGGGGAACATCTCCTTTATCTGCGACGGCATAAGCCCCGAAAATATTGCGTTGCGGGCATACTGTGTTGCTGTGGGCAGAATACTTGTGTACAACCCCTCCTCTATGTTGAAATCGCTGCCAATCTCGTTGGCAAGCACACGCCATTGGTCGTATCTGAAGTTGTCTATTATTATGAAGAAAACCTTCTCCTTGTTGTCGAGCAGCGGGAATATGCATTCGCGGAACAGGTCGTGGCTCATCATAGGGCGCTGGCTGCGGGCGGCACGCATCCACTCTAAGTAGTTCTTTTTCACAAAGCGGCCAAACATATTGTTGGCCTCCTCCTTCTGCGCCTTCAGCATCTGCCTCATCTGGCCGTCGGCATTTTCAAGCTCAAACTCCCAATACACAATCTTCTTGTAAACCTCCTGCCACTCATCCATAGAGCGCGCATCGCTTATCTGCATTGCCAGCTTGCCAAAGTTCTGCTGGTAGGCACTGTTGGCCTTTTCGGTCACAATCTCCTCCTTGTGTATGTTCTTTTTCAGTGTCAGCAGTATCTGGCTGGGGTTCACAGGCTTTATAAGGTAGTCGGCAATTTTGGAACCTATAGCCTGCTCCATAATATCCTCCTCCTCGCTTTTGGTAACCATCACCACGGGGGTGGTGGGGGTTATCTCTTTAATTTGCAGCAGTGTTTCCAATCCTGTGAGGCCCGGCATATTCTCATCGAGCAGAATGAGGTCGAAAGGCTCGCGCTTGCACGCGGCAATGGCATCGGGGCCGTTAGTCACTTTAACAACCTCGTAATCCTTCGATTGCAGAAATATGATGTGGGCGTTCAGCAGTTCAATCTCATCATCGGCCCATAAAAGTCGGTATGCCATAGTTGTTGGTTATTTTTGTTCGTCTGTTTCACTCTCGCCGCTGCCGTTCTCCTCCTCCTCGCCATAGTCGGGTTCGTCAAGAGTATATCCGTCGATCTCAAGTTCGGGGATATTGGTGAAGTTCTCCTCGTAGAACAACTCGTAGTCGGTGAAACTATAATATTGTAATAACAAATCCAAGTTCGTTTTAGATATTATATAGGCATTTATACCCTCCAATATCTTTGCCATATCCCCGTTCCCGTATAGGCGTTTGCGGTAGATGTAGGCCTCGTCGAAGTTCAGGAATTCCTTCACCTGGAACAGCGTTATATGCGACAACGGCTGGAACTCCATTGCAAAATTGCGCACCATATATCGCGAGAAGTTGTAGCGCGCCATTTCGAACAGCAGGCGTTTCTCGTCGAGTGAATCCTTGGGGTATGCAAGCACAAAGTAATATGGCTCGTTACGCTCGTTGCTGAATGCAGGTATGCTGTCCATTGAGCCCTTAATCGTACCATCGCTCTTGCGGTCCCAGATAGACAGCGAAATGCCACTATGCAGCAGTCGTCCCTGCTCTATGCCCGTGCTTATCTCGGCACCAATGCGGCTTATGCTGTCAGCGCTGTGGTTCTGCACAAGTTCTTTCAGTGTCTCCAAAGCCTCGGCCTGCTTGCCGCCATACAGTTTCGACATTGCATCTATGAACAGAAAACGTGCCCTGTGGTTGCCCTGCGGATAGCGCTCTTTTGCAGCGCTGTTCTCTATCTCCACATCGGCATACTCCATATTGCGATAGTGGGCATATGCCTTCACATACATAGAATCCTCGTTATGCTTTCGTGTGGCAGCGCTCTCAAAGAAACTCGGTTGCTGTATGCGTGCCGCCAATTCATTCTCGGGGAATTGTGTCAGCAGCAAATCTCTGTAATAATCGGCCTTTTCGGGCTCGTCCCAGCGCGAGCAGGCGAGGAACAGGTGGTAATAGACCTCGGCCATATTCTCAAAATCGGGGTAGTTGTTGGCTACTTTCTCCAAGTGCTTCAACGTAAGTTTCTTGTCACCGGCTTTGTCCTTGAACACAACGCCTGCACCATAGAGAGCATCGCGCAGTGCGTTGTGCGCCTGCAGCTTGGCTTCTTCGGTAGTGGGTATTCTGCTTAAGTAATACTCCCGTGTGGTGGGATCGGTGGGGAGAGAATCGGGTACAACTGTTTCTTGCTCCGTGCCTGCAATGCTGTCGTTTGCAATGGCATCGCCACCTGCGCTTATGCTGTCGGTTGCAATATCCTGGCCCTCGGCATTCTCTATGGAGTCGTTCTCGCTGCTCAAAACCACACCGTTGCTCAAACGCCAGAAGTCCTTAAGCTCGCGGTTGTTCCATTTTGATGCAAAACTCTTTATTCCCCTTGCTACAATTGCAGGGTTGTAGAAATACCATTTGCCCGCATCCTCGGGATTGGTGGTTGTCATAGCAGCAGCCGTGCTTGCATTTGCCAGGTTGTCGGCGGCTGTCTGCCTCTTCTCTTTTCTCTCCTGTTTCTTCTGCAGTTTCTCCTTCTCCTTGGCCTCCTTTATGCGCTCTTCTATTATGGGGAGCAGCTGCTCTTGTGGCAGCGATGCCCAATATAGAAGCTCGCTCTTCTCCTCCACCACGTCGGTGTATTGCACAAGCTCGGCAAGCACCTCGTTGCGGAACTTTATATCATCTATCTCGGGGGTATCTTCTCCCAATAGCTGCTGTGCCTTTTCGTAGTTTTCTTTTGATTTCGAGAACTTTTCCTGCTCCCAATATATCTTGCCCAGCGACAACCCCAGCATACCGCTGCCATAGCCACTGCCGTCGCCCTCGGTAAAGCCCATTTCATAAGCCTTTACAGCCTCAGTGGTGTCTTTGTGGCTCAGGTGCACATTGCCTATGGCATAATAAATCTGCGGAAGGTAGCTTTTGTTCTTGGAACTGCGTGCCATTTTGTTGAGCTTGCGCAGAATGCTCTTCTTGTTCTGGTTGGTAAGGCACTCGGTTTGTCGTATGCGGGCATTGAATTCGAGTTCGTACGGCGGGTTCTGCGAAATGGTCTTTCCAAAATACTTGAAAGCCTCCTTGTTGTTCCCCTGCATTTTGTATAGCTGCCCTATGAGGTAATATTCGCGCGCCTTGTCGAGGTTTTCGCTCCCCTTGCGCTTCACGGCGCTTTTCATCTGCTCTACAGCCTCGCCGTGGCGCTGCTGCTTCAGTAGCAGACCGGCTCTTGCGTGGGCATACTCCCGTGCCAGCGAGGTTGGCAGGCTGTCGCGTTTCGTGCGGTTCAGCAGCTCCTCGCTTTCGTAAATCCAGTCGAGTTCGTTGTAGCATTTTGCAAGCCCTATGCGTGCCTGTGCCACAATCCTTGGGTTGTTCTCGTATAAGCGGCTTATGTAAATATATGTGCTCGCAGCCTCGGTGAATTCTCCTTTGGCAAAATAGGCATCGGCCATCATAAACCAGGCCTGCCACAGGAATGGGTTGAACTCCTTTTGGGCATAAAAGCGTTTCTTCTTCTCGCTCAGTTTCTTGCCTGCGGGTTTCTTGGGCTTTCTTTTAATGGAGTGGTTCTTGATGGCCTTTTGTGATTTCTCTATCGCGCGGTCCAACCCCGTTGCGCCAATCTTGTTTGTGGTCTCGCTGCTGTTTATCATCAAAGGGAGCAGTTCCAAGTAGTTGTCCTTGTGTCCGTTGAGTTGCATTTTCTTGCTCTCTTTGAAGGATACGTTGCCATTGTAGAATGTGTTGTACTTGGCAAAGAACGAGTGATACATACGGGTTTTTGCCGTGTTGTTCTTCCTGCTGGAGCAGGCGCATAGCAATATGAGCGCAAGCAACAGCAGCGGCAGCGTGTGTATGTGTCGTTTCAAGTTCACCGGTATCTCAATCTTTATATAATATATATTAACTGCAAAACGGGCCGTTTATTGCAGCATAAGCAGTATTTCGTCTTTTATCTCTTGCGGAATCTCTATGCCGCGTGTCTGCAGGCACCCGGCCCACTCCTCAATCTCGTTGGCTTGCATTGTGTAAAGAATGTTGCGGAACTCCTCAATCTCCTCGTCGGTGTAGTCGTCGCCCTTGCGCCCTTTGTGGCGGTCGAGCTCCTCGTCGTCAAAATAGAGGTTCTCCTTGCCCAGCCCTTTTGAGCAGTTGGCGTGTCGGCCGCAACACACACCGTCGTCACCTGCGTGGTCGTGGTGGTCGTCGGCCACCGGTCTGTTGCGATAGAATTTGTTCAGCAGGAAGAATCCGCCGAATATGAATATAAGTATGCCTGTGAGCACTATAGCTTCGTTCATCTTACTATATAATTATTATTTAATTGCAAAAATAAGCCAAACTGCGGGCAATACAAAAAAATAGAGCATAAATCATAGTAGCAATTTAGAGGTTTGTGCCGATTCTGCCGCTCTTTGCAGCCGTGACAAATTGCCATATTGTAAAATTGGCTTGTTGATACGTGATTTTGCTCTTGCGCTTTTCAAATTGACAAAATTTTGCCTTTTTGCTTGCAAATTGTAAATATTATATTGTATCTTCGCCACGCAAGTGGATATTTTTGCTTGTTTGTGCCAATTGGCAAAATGACAGATTTTTCTAAATAATTATTATAAAATAAAAAAGTTATGGATAAATTCAGCTATGGATTAGGAATGGGAATAGGTCAGAACCTGCTCTCTATGGGTGTGAAGGAATTGAATGTCGAAGACTTTATCAAAGGCATCAAGGATGTGCTTGGCGGCGAAAAAACCGCGTTGACACACGGCGAGGCACAGCAGGTGGTGAGCGAGCATTTCCGCAAGCTGGCCGAGGAGGCTTATGCCAAGGTAAAGGAGGAGGGCGAGGCGTTCCTTGCAGCCAACAAGGCTAAAGAGAGTGTTGTTACCCTGCCCAGCGGTTTGCAGTATCAGGTGATTACCGAGGGTACAGGCAAGAAACCCGCTGCTACCGACCGTGTTCAGTGCCACTACGAGGGTACACTCATAGACGGCACCGTTTTCGACAGCTCCATCCGCCGCGGCGAGCCCGCTGTATTTGGTGTCAACCAGGTTATCAAGGGCTGGATTGAGGCACTGCAACTTATGCAGGAGGGTGCAAAATGGCGCCTTTTCATCCCGCAGGATATGGCCTACGGTGCCAATGGCGCAGGCGAGATGATTCCCCCCTACAGCGCACTTATCTTCGAGGTGGAACTTATCAAGGTGCTTTAATAAATAGGAATCTCCTTTATGAAAAGAGTTGTTTTGTCGTTGGGCTCGGCAGCTTTGATGTTGCTGTGCTCGTGCGGTGGACAATCGCAGCAGGAGGTGACGCTCGCAACTGCGCGCGACACCCTCTCCTATTCGGCGGGAATGTATGCTGCCAAGAATCTTCCATCAATGGTGTTCGACGAAATGGGTATCACCGAAGCAACACTCAATGAGTTTGTCAAGGGTGTAAGGGATTCGTATCCCGCCGAAATCACCCCGGAGTCGAAGGCCTATGCCTATGGCCTCAGTTTAGGAGCGGCCACAATGGAGATGCTCGAGAAATCGGGCAATGTGGTAAATGCCGGCCCCGAAGGGCTCGATGCGCGCCTTTTCCTCGAAGGTATAATAGCAGCTGCGAGCAACAACCCCACATTGCTGAAACCTCGTTTCGCGGCCGACTATTGCAACCGCAACAAGTACCTCACCAAGAGCGAGGAATTTATGCAAAAAAACAGGAAACGCAGCAACGTCACAACCCTGCCCGGCGGCCTGCAATACAAGGTGGATGTTATGGGTAGCGGAGCAGTGGCCACTGCAACCGATGTGGTCAACTGCAAGTACAAAGGAACGTTCCCAAGCGGCGAGGTGTTCGATACATCGGGCGATGAGGCTGTTCCCTTCCCTGTGGATGGTGTCATCCCCGGTTTTTCCCAGGCGCTCAAGCTGTTCCCCGTGGGTACGCAGTGTACATTATATATCCCGTGGCAACTTGCCTATGGTGCCGAAGGTATAGAAGGCGTGATACCTCCCTACAGTACGCTCATTTTTGAATTGGAGATTGTGAATATAAAAAAATAAACGGCACAGCCGTGTAAACGAAAAAACTTATGAAAACCACAGATTGCAAAGTAGATAACCTCGACCTCAAAATCCTCAGTATCATATCCAAGGATGCGCGCATTCCCTTCCGCAACGTGGCGGAAATGTGTGGTGTGTCTCGTGCAGCCATTCACTTGCGCGTGCAGCATCTCATAGATATGGGCATAATATCGGGCTCAAGCTACGAGATCGATGTTCGTATGTTAGGTTATAAAACCTGCACATACATAGGAATACGCCTCGAAAAGGGCTCTATGTATAAAGAGGTTGTCAAACGCCTGCATAATATCCCTGAGGTTGTGGAGTGCTGCTACACCACAGGCCCATATTCGATACTCGTGAAGATGTATGCCCACGACAATGAGCACCTGATGCAGCTGCTCAACGGCTCGATACAGGATATCCCGGGTGTCGTGAGTACCGAAACAATGATAATGCTCGACAACAGCATCAAACGAAATCTTCCAATGGAGTAAACAGATAAAAAAAGCGTGCTGCGGTACGCTTTTTTTATCTGTTTACTATCTTCGCGCTATAAACGAACAGCTATGAACGATAAATTCAACCTGCAGGCCGAATATGCAGCCCTGCATAAAACATACCCCGTGGGCTGTCGTCGCCCCATAATAGGCATTACTGCCAACTACACCAATGAACGCCTCTCCACTCTTGCCGAGGGCTACTATGCATCGGTGCTTGCCGCAGGCGGCTCGCCTGTGATTGTTCCGCCATATGCCAATCGCGATGCTTTGGTGGAACTGCTCTCCACGCTCGACGGCCTGCTGCTGTCGGGCGGTGCCGACATAGATCCCCGTTATATGGGCGAGGAACCCCGCTACGACCTGCTCCACACAATAAACCCCACACGCGACGAACAGGAGCTTATGCTCACCTTGCTTGCCGTCGATCGTGGGCTCCCCATCTTGGGAATATGCCGTGGCATACAGACTCTTGCTGCGGCGCTTGGGGGCAGCGTGCACCAGGATATATACGCAGCTCTCGGCAGCAATCTGCTTAACCACGACCAGGCCGAAGAGCGTGGTGTGGCCACCCATTGGGTAAACATAGAAGAGGGGAGTCGTCTTGCAAAAATATTCGGTGAAAAGAGTCTCTTTGTGAACACCTTCCATCATCAGGCAGTGAGCCGTGTGCCACAAGGCTTTGCGGTATCGGCCGTTGCCATCGATGGGGTGATAGAGGCAATGGAGGCTACCGACGGCCGCTCCATAATAGGTGTGCAGTGGCACCCTGAAACCTTTATTCTCAAAGACGACAACCGCTGTATGCTGCCGCTGTTCCATTGGCTGGTGGGCGAGGCGCAGCTGTACCAAGCTGCAAAGGATATACACTCAAAAATACTCTCCATAGATTCCCACTGCGATACACCAATGCTCTTTTGCGGCGGTTACGCTTTGGAAGAGCGCAGTACCCGAGCCCTCGTCGATTTGCACAAGATGCACGAGGGTGCCCTTGATGTGGTTACTATGGTGGCATACCTTAAACAAGAGGCCCGCGATGAGGGTTCTCTTGCCGCAGCCACCGCAAAGGCTTGCGCCCTGTTGCAGGGTATAGAGGAGCGTGTGGCGGCCAATAGCTCATATGTGGCAATAACCGACAACCCCGCCCATTTGTGGCGCCTTAAAAACGAAGGCAAAAAGGTTATAATGCTTGGCATAGAGAACGGTTACGCAATAGGTGGTGATATTGAAAACATAGAGCGTTTTCGTCGCAGGGGAGTGGTTTATATGACTCTGTGCCACAACGGCGACAACGATATTTGCGATTCGGCACGCGGGGCAGGCGAACACGGCGGCCTCAGCGAGTTCGGTCGCAGGGTGGTGGCCGAAATGAACCGTGTGGGTATGCTCATAGACCTCTCCCACGCAGCCGAGAACACCTTTTATGCCACATTGCAGGCAAGCGTGCAGCCCGTGGTGTGCTCCCACTCGTCGTGCCGTGCGCTTTGCAACCACCCGCGCAACCTCACCGACGGGCAGATGCGCGCCCTTGCTGCAAAAGGTGGTGTGGTGCAGGTGACAATGTACAGCGGTTTCTTGTGCGAGGAGGGCGCAGCCACCCTCGACGACTTTATTCACCACCTGCTGCACGCAATAGATGTAGCCGGCATAGACCACGTGGGCATAGGCACCGATTTCGACGGCGACGGCGGCATTGTTGGTTGTGCCGACGCATCGCAGCTGCGCAATGTCACTCGCGAATTGTTGCGCCGCGGCTTCTCGCTTGGCGAGATAGAAAAAATATGGGGCGGCAATTGGTTGCGCGTGTTGCGCCGGGTGCAGAGTGCTGCCGTTGGGGAAAAATAGACCGTCGGCACGGTCTTTTCGGCCTGTTTTTGATATAAAATGAAAATTTTGAAGATATTTTTTCAAAAGATGCTTGCATATTGATAAAAAAGATGTACCTTTGCACTCGCAAACAGACAAAAAGTCGCGGGATGTAGCTCAGCCCGGTTAGAGTACACGTCTGGGGGGCGTGGTGTCGCTGGTTCGAATCCAGTCATCCCGACAAGTCTGGAATCCTCGATAATCACAAGATTGTCGGGGATTTTTTTTTGTTTTATATCCTTTACTAATACATAAATTACAAACGAATATGCAAAAACACAGTTTCAAAAGCTGGCTCATAGCCACACGCCCGTGGTCGTTCCCCGCATCGGCAATGCCGGTGGTGGTTGCTGTTGCCTATCTCTTTTGGCGCGGGTACGAAGTGGATTGGCTCATATCGGTGTGGACGCTGCTCAATGTGATAGTATTTCACGCGGCAGGAAATACCTGGAGCGACTATTTCGATTACATAAAGGGTGTTGACAGGGACGATACCGTTGGCGGCACCTCTATGACAAGCGGTGAGTTCGCTCCCCGTGAGATACGTTCGCTTGCCATAGGTCTTCTTGCCGTTGCCGTGCTGTCGGGATTGCTGCTGCTTTGTTGCACTGGGTTGCCGGTGCTCTATTTCGGTTTTGCCGGTGCCGCTCTCACACTGCTTTATCCCTGGCTCAAATACCACGCGCTTGGCGATGTGGATATTTTTCTCACATACTCATTGCTGCCTCTGTTGGGCGCATCATATGTGGCCACAGGCAGTGTGCGCATCGAGGTCTTGTGGCTCGCCATTCCCATCGGCTTTATAACTATGGGTATTTTGCACGTGAATAATATGCGCGACATTGAGCACGACAAACGTGCCGGCATTCACACGTTTGCTATGCTTGCAGGCAAAAAGGTGTCGGCCGTTCTCTATTGCCTGGAGATGTTCTTCCCGTTTGTGTGGGTGGTTGCGGGCGCCGTGTATGGTATTTTCCCCATATGGTCGGTGGCAGTGCTGCTTGCGCTCAAGCCTGCGGTGGACAATTCCCGCAGGGCAGTGGCCTTCCTGTCGGCAGGCAGCAAGGCGCTTGTGGGGGTAGATGAGGGCACGGCAATGCTGCAGCTTATGTTCAGTCTGCTCCTTTCCGTTTCACTTGCAGTTGCTGCATTGGTATGATGAAGAGGCTTGTTTTTACCATAGTTCTTGCGGCCATGCTTTGGACCGTGATGTTCTCTCCGCTCACGGCGCCTTATGTGAACTTCTGGTGGGCGATGACAGCTTCGGCTGCAACGCTCTCGCTGCTTTCTACCATATTCCGCCCGGGGTGGTGGCGCGGTATCCGTTTCTCGCTTGGCGAGGTGTTGCTTGGCGTGGCAATAGCTGTTGCCCTTTGGCTCGTCTTTTGGGTGGGCGACAAGGTGTCGCAACTGCTCTTCGACTTTGCCCGCCCGCAGGTCGATGTAATCTATGGGATGAAGGATGGTGAGTCGCCGTGGCTGCTCACGCTGCTTATGCTATTTATAATAGGCCCTGCCGAGGAGATTTTTTGGCGTGGTTATGTGCAGCGCACTCTGTCGGAATGCATAACCCCCAATGTGGGTTTCCTTGTCACAACCGCCGTGTATGCTCTTGTTCACGCGGGCTCGTGCAATTTTATGCTCACAATGGCGGCCTTGGTTGCCGGCTTTGTGTGGGGTTTGCTATATCGTCTTTTCCCGCAACGCTTTGGTGCAATAATCCTTTCGCACGCACTGTGGGATGTGGCAGTGTTTATATGGTTCCCCATTTAGGTGAATGTAGTTCATAGAAAACGGCAGGCTGTTCGGCCTGCCGTTTTCTATGGATACCTGTTACTCGCGCCCCTTCTCGTCAAGGTATGAATCCTTGAAACCAAGGAAATAGAGCACGCCGTCGAGTCCTATGGTGTTGATTGCCTGCTGTGCGTTGGCTACCACACGTGGTTTTGCGTGGAATGCTATTCCCAAACCGGCCTCGCTGAGCATAGGAAGGTCGTTGGCGCCATCACCCACGGCAATGGTTTGTGCAATATCCACCTTCTCCACCTGTGCAATGAGCTTCAGCAGTTCGGCCTTGCGGCGCCCATCTACAATCTCACCCAAGTAGCGGCCTGTGAGCTTGCCGTTCTCGTCTATCTCAAGTTCGTTGGCGTACACGTAATCTATGCCGTATCGCTTTTGCAGATACTCGCCGAAATAGGTGAAACCTCCCGATAAAATGGCGATTTTATAGCCATAGCGTTTGAGTACATACATAAGGCGGTCCACCCCCTCGGTTATGGGTAGGTTCTCGGCTATTTCGCGCATTACCGACGAGTCGAGCCCCTTGAGCAGCGCCACACGCTCGGTGAAGCTCTCCTTGAAATCTATCTCGCCGCGCATTGCCCGCTCTGTGATTTCCTTCACCTTGTCACCCACGCCTGCACGCATTGCAAGTTCGTCGATAACCTCGGTTTGTATGAGCGTAGAATCCATATCAAAGCATATGAGGCGGCGCATACGGCGGTACATATTGTCTATCTGGAACGAACAGTCCATCCCCATCTCGCTTGACAGGCGCAGCAGTTCGGCCTGCATAACATTGCGGTCGTTAGGCGTGCCGCGCACCGAGAATTCTATGCAGGCACGCACATTCTTCTTGGGTTCGTCTATGGATATGCGGCCCGACAGACGGCGTATGGAGTCTATGTTAAGCCCCTGCTCGGCAATAAGGTGGGTAACCGCCTCAATTTGCGCTGCAGACAATTTGCGCCCCAGCAGTGTGATGATGTAGCGGTTCTTTCCTTGGCGTTTTACCCACGCCTCGTAGTCGTCGGCCTCCACAGGGAAGAACTTTATGTTTATGCCAAGCTCGCTTGCCTTGAAAAGCAACTCCTTCATCACGTGCCCCGAATTCTCCTCAATTACTCTTATGAGTATTCCAAGCGACAGAGTGCTGTGTATGTCGGCTTGTCCTATGTCGAGAATCGTCACATCGTATCTCGAAAGCACCGACATTATGGATGCGGTGAGCCCGGGGCGGTCCTCACCTGTAATTCTTATGAGTATAAGTTCTTTGGTCATTGTTCTTCTTATTTGTTCTAAATTATCCAAAATTACTTAATTCTGCCGATAGTTTGCAAGCATTTACCTACTTTTTACTAAAAAAATATTAAAATATAATTATATATAACAAATGTTTATTTTCTTTGTACATTGGTAGCTGTGCACATTGCAGTGAGCAGTGCCCGAATATTGTAAAATAAAAAACAAAAAGATATGAAAAAGCATCTGTTATGTATTGTTGCCTCCCTGCTTGCAGCGGTGGGCGTGAGTGCGCAGGATTGGTCGGTGTTGCTGACCGGTGTCAATGGTCTCCCCGGTGTAGAAACAACCTCTGCCATCGGTGAGTACTATAAATTTGCCTCACCCGTTTATGAACCCGGCACCACGACACAGACCATACGCATCATTGTGCTCGATACAAAGAACCACGAGCAGCCCAATGGCAACAACTATTGCTTTGCTCTTTCGGAACTGGCAGTGTACGATGCCGATGGCACAAAAGTGAATTACATAGCATCGTCTAATGCCGACCACAACAATCTCAGTTGGAATAGCGATGGAGATGGCCTTTTAGCTCTTTCCGATGGCGATTACTCCACCTATTTCCACTCTATGTGGGCTTCTTATGGTGCAGTTCCCGAGTATCACTACATACAGTTGTCACTTATGAAGCCGGTATCGGCCTTTTCGCTTGAGTGGGGCACCCGTGCCAATGAAGATAAAAATGCTCCAATAAAGGTTGCTGTTACGCTTGGAGACGACTACAACCCGTCTGAATTAGGTGGTGAATTTGAATTGGGCGATGTGGTTACAACCGCAAACGAAATAGCACAGCAAGGGCAGCTTTTTGTGATGAAGAGCAATACCGTTACCTCGTTCACTACATCCAATGGCGATGAATTTACAGGTAGCGGCCCGGTATATCTGAATTGTGCCGAGAGCGGCACCGCCGATGCCACGTTTGCCAATGCGGTACAGTTCCTTGGTGTGGGCGATGATATGTACGTCGTTTATTGGCCCGCAGTAGGCCTCTTTCTCAAGAATTCGGGTGCCGATTACAATGGCTTTAACGGCTGGCAGTATAGTACATCCTCTCTCGACGAGGCGGCAGTTGTGAGCATCACACCATTGGCTTCGGGCGATTTTGAAATGAGCTATACAAGTACCTACAATGTTATAACCATAGAAGGAACCAATGCTGTTACCGCCCTCCTTTATGTGGGTGCCGATATGCGCGACAATGTTGCATCTAAAACAAAAACCTTTGCACCCGATAAGAAAGAGGCGCTCGAAAACGGAAACTATTCCGCCGGTTATGCATTACCCATAGGCTTTAATTGGACCATATACAAAGCCAACCTGTATGACGAAACAGTGTCGTCGGTAGCAATATCTATGTCGCAACTGGCACAGGTGCGCCTTGCGCCCGCTGTTGCTGCAGCCAATAGCTACATTGCGGAATATGGCGATTTCGATGGTGCTTGCAGCCAGGCTGTCATTGATAATCTGAATTCGGCAATCGGCGCCGCCAACCAATTGATGGTGGCAGGCTCATCGCCCACAATGGCGCAGATAGACGATGCTGCCGAAACGTTGCAGGTTGCTACGGTAAATTATGTAATCTCTAAATTGGGCTATTATGAAACGCTTGTAGCCACCTTGTTGACCGAGTCGGAGTTCAGTAGCTACCCCTATGTCACGAACACCTATCCCGAAAGCTCGCGTGCAATGCTGGAATCGCTTGCCACAAACATAGCCGATGCCCTGAGTAAAACCGATGTATATGCGGCCGACCATTTCGTAAAGCTCTACTCGCAGTACGATGCCGAAATAGCACGCTTCCATTCAACAAAGATATCGTACCGCACACTGCCCATAAGCTATGGCAAGGCCGACGGCCTGCCCGGTTCGGTAGAAAACTATGGCGGTTATGTGTGGGATACAGGCCTTGTAACCCTTAATCGCAGCACCGCAGGCGTGCGCCTCACCTTCCTTGCAAGCACCGATGCCCTGCAGTTGTATGAAGGCTATCCGATGATAAGTCTTGGAGAAATTAAAATTTTCGATGGCGAGGGCAATCCGCTTGCTCTTACCAAGAGTTGTTTTGCAACCAATTCACAGGAGTTGTCCGAGGGGCCGATGGCCGATATCTGCGATGGTGATTATTCAACCTATTGGCATTCGATATGGCAATCGGGTACAATGAATCCCGTGGGCGAGGTCTATTTGGATATCACCTTCCCCGCGCCTATGCAGGCGTTTACAATAGTGCTCTATGGCCGCGACAATGCCGGCCTATTCCCCACCGAAATCACAATGTCGGCACTTGGTGGCGGGCAGAACGGTGGCACAGCGATGGATGGCGATGCCGTTTATGTATATATGAGCGATGGCGGTGTTGAGGCCTTACTCTCATCCGATGTTGATGGCAACTACTACACCGAGGGCGATTTCCTTTGCTTCCCAATGAAGAGCGGCGATGTAATCTACTATGCATCGCAGGAGTATGACAGCATTTCAACCGTTGCCCCCGCGTTGCCCGAGCTTACATCATATAAATTCAACAACAAGTATAACCCCACACTGTTTGTCGATGTGGAGGCTGCAGCGATAGAGGAGAATATCTATCTGCCGGTGAACGCAATTGGCAAGTGGCTGACAGCAAGTTTCCAGTTGAGTGACGACAAGGCCGTAGCTTATGTGGGCGATGTTCTGCAACAGTCAAAAGTAACTCGTCAGAGTTTTGCCTCTCCCGTAACCTATACCGTTACATACCCCGGCTACAACAGGGTGAACGGAATGGTGAAGGTGCAGGATGCCGTGTGGGAATATAGCGGTGGCGAGGAGACTATGATGTCGCTCACAGCCGATATGTTAAGCACCAACAAGCCCTCGACAAGCCCAAGCGAGGGTGTCTCAAGCCTGCTCGACGGCTCCTTGTACACAATATTCCACTCTACCTGGGGCAGTGCCAACGATGCAACAATCAACGTCGATGCATATATAGATGTGGCCTTGCCCGTGAGTGCCGAAAATATAAAACTCTATTACCAGTGTCGCCCGCAATCGGGTTACAACCCCTTGGTACTCGAACTCTATGGTGGCAACGATAATGGCGATTGGGAACTGGTGCGCACCCTCACAACTGCGGATGGTATGCCCACCGGCGGTTCGGGGCAGCAGTATAACTCCCCCGTCATCCCCTTTGGCACGGAATACACCAAATTGAGAATTCTGCAAACATCGGGCGAGTATTCAAAGAACCATATGGCACTCTCCGAGATGCGCCTGTACGAAGTATCCGGTATCGATTCGGTGCTTGTGAGCGATGCGGTATATGAAACAAAGCGTGTACCCTTTGGTCGTAACTACAATGTTGAAATCGATTGGCTCACCGACAATGCCATATCGGCTCCCCGCATAGATATAGATATTGAAGGCGGCCTTTCTGTTACCAGCAAAGAGACCTACTTGAATGCTAATTTCCGTATCACGGGTTATGGCGTTTACGATAACTTTGAAGATTCGGTGCAGGTAAAAGGCCGTGGAAATATTACCTGGGGCTATGCCAAAAAACCCTATCGCTTGAAATTTGCCGATAAGGTAAAACCATTCGGCCTCACCAAAGGAAAAAGTTGGGTGCTGCTTGCCAACGCACAGGAGGGCTCTATGCTTGCCAATGCTGCGGCAATGAAGATTGGCCAGATGGTCGGTGCACAGTTCACCAACCACATAATACCTGTGGAACTCTATATGAACGGCGTGTATATGGGCAGCTATATGTTCAGCGAGCACGTCAGTATGTCCAACAACAGTGTGGATGTAGATGAGGAGGTAGGTTATCTGCTTGAACTCGACTCATACTACGACGAGGACTACAAATTCAAATCAACCTACTATTCTATGCCGGTAAACGTGAAGGAACCCGACCTTACGGAATACACCAAGCCAGCAGCCGCCGACCGCCTGGTTCTTATAAGGAACGATTTCAACGCACTCGACACAGCGGTATATCACGGTAACTCGCTCGATGATATTCTGGACTACGATGCCTTTGCACGTTTTATGCTCACCAACGACCTTGTGAACAACCAGGAGATTGGGCATCCCAAAAGTACATACCTCTTCAAGGAGGAGTTGGAGAACCCTGAAAGCAAGATAAAGTTCGGCCCGTTGTGGGATTTCGACTGGGCGTTCGGCTACGAGAGCACAAGAAATTACTGCACATCCGATTACACAACGTCGGTGTTCAATTACTCAATGTCGACCTATCCCGGTTACAAGATGCTCAAGGAGATGATGAGCAACACCACCGTGCAGAAGTACTACTACAAAGTGTGGACCGAATTTATGAACAACAATTCACTTGCCGAGTTCAACGACTATATGGACAGCTACTTTGCATTTGCCAACTCCTCGTTCCTGAACAACTATATACTGTGGGGCGATGGCGACGACTACGCAAACATCTGTGGCCGCACTAAATCGTGGATAAGCAACCGTGCCGAATATTTGTATGGCAATCTCACCGAGTACGGCCTCGATGAGTTCCTCTATCCTCTTGTGGCCGATGTGAACAGGAACAACTACGTTACCGTTCACGATGTTGCCATAACCACTGCATATCTCAACAGCAACACCCACAAGTCGTTCACCTACTCAAAGGCCGACGTTGACAGCGACGGCTTCATCACCGACAGCGATGTTCTTGCAATAGAGAGTGCGGCAGCCGATGCCGATGTGCTCTCTGCAATGGATTATTACAACACCCCCCTTGCGATAGGCGAGTTGTATGTGAATAATTTCGAGCTTGTGATGAACGAAGATTATCAGTTGCCTCTGAATCTCAACTGCTATAGCAATGAAAACTACAAGGCAATGCAGCTCGACATTACCGTGCCCGACGGCGTGATGATATTCGATGCCACAGCAGCAGGCTCGCTCACCGACCATCGTGTGAGCCTCACACAGCGCGATATGACCACCTACCGCCTTATCATATATTCGGGCAGCGACTCTATGTTTGCCACCGAAAATGGCGATGCCGTTGTAAACCTCACACTCAACAGCTATGCCGTGGTGCCCGAGGAGGAGCGTGTCATCTCAATATCCAATGTTCTTGCCGTCGATGAGGCTACCGAGGAGTTGCGCCTCAACGATGTGGTCGCCACATTCGGCGTAGCCACAAACATATACGACATAGCTGCGCCCACAGCCTCGGTAAAGGGTGGCGATGGCTACATAACCATTGCGGCACTCACCGCTCAACAGGTATATGTCTATGGCGTTGACGGGCGTGTGGTGCGCAGTCTGAACGTGCCGGTGGGAACAATCCGCGTGGAACTGCCCGCAGGCATTTATGTGATACTTGGTTCAAAGGTGGTAGTGCGATAGCCTGCATAATATATTAAATGATGCTTATAATAGAAAAATAAAAACTTAAAAACTAACCTATGAGAATTAAAACATTACTTGTCGGCTTGCTTATACCGGCATTGGGGTTTGCCCAGAATTATGAACTGCCCAACCCAGACAATGCGCCTGCGCCTTGTCATCCGGTACCGCACGAAAGACAGATATTGTGGAACGAAACAGAGTTTTATGCATTCTTCCACTATGGTATGAACACATTCACAGGCTTGGAGTGGGGCTTCGGTAACGAGCCGGAGTCGAAGTATGCTCCTTTGGCATTGCCCAACCCCGAGCAGTGGGTAACATCGGTGAAAGCTGCCGGTATGAATGGCGGCATCGCAGTAGTGAAACACCACGATGGTTTTTGTTTGTGGCCCACCGCAACAACCGAGCATAGCATAAAGAATGCAGGTAACGAGAATGGTCGCACTGCGAATATTCCCAAACTGTTTGCCGAGGCAAGCCAAAAGCACAATATGAAGTATGGCTTCTACATCTCTCCCTGGGACCGTAACTCGGCCCACTATGGCAAGGATACCTACGTTTCCGAAGTTTTCATAAAGCAGTGTGAGGAACTTGCCGAGTTTGGAGCAGACCAGTTTGAGATGTGGTTCGATGGTGCACGTGGTGGCGACGGTTACTATGGTGGTGAGGGTGGTACCCGCTCCATCGATGCCGAAATCTACTACGACGTGCCCAACCTGCGTGCCCGCGTGCACCGCATAGCCCCCAACTGCGTAATGTGGGGCGTGGGTGGCGAGGCCCGCTGGATTGGTAATGAGTCGGGCTATGCCGGTGAAACCGACTGGGCTATGACCGACTATATGTCCGAAACCGTTGTGCGCGAAGAGGGCGATATAAACGGCTGGTTCTGGAACCCCGGAGAGAGCGATGCCAAGGCTACCAACAACGGTTGGTTCTGGCACAGAGGCGAAACAATGAAAAGTGCCGAGCGCCTGTTCCAGATGTATCTGGAGACCGTGGGCCGTAATGCCACTCTCATCCTCAACTGCCCTCCCGACGAGTATGGCGTGCTTCCCACAAACACCGTGAACGAGTTGAAGAAATTGGGTAAGATGCTCCACGAACGTCTTGCAGTGCCCGTATATGGACTCGACGAGAGCACCGAAGCTACCGACTTTGCCAAGTTGGCAACCATTGAGGTGAGCGATACTCGCACTGGTGGCAAGTATGAGAAGAGCAATCTCACCGATGGCGACAAGGATACATTCTGGGGCACCAACGATGGTGACCTCGATGCAACAATCACCCTCACCTGGGATGCACCGCAGGTAATCCGCTACCTCGTGATGCAGGAGCCCATAAAGCTGGGCCAGCGCATTAAGGACTTCAAGATAGAGTACACCGAGGATGGTTCCACCTGGGTTGAACTCTGCCCCAATATGCAGACAACTACCATTGGTTACAAGCGCATAATACCGCTTAACGGCAGTACAAGCGGCAGCTATGGCAACGGCTACAAAGCAAAGCAGCTGCGCATCACCATTCTCGACAGCCGTGCGTGTCCATTGCTCTCTAACCTAAATGTTTACTAACAGACATCAACACTAATTATAAAAACAGAAAATTATGAAAAAGAATATCATCCTTTCTGCTGCGTTGGTGTTTTTCGGGCTCACCGCGCAGGCACAGACCACAATAACATTCGATAGTGAAGACTATAAATCCATAAGCGTTTACGACTCTTGGGCGGGAAGTCCTTTCCGCGCCGAAACTCCTGTAATAGACTTTGATGCTGCTGTTGCGGCCAACCCCGACACCGAGGTCGACGAGGTGATGGGCGTGGCTCCCAATGCCACGGAAAACGTTGTGAAACTGCGTCGCAGCCGTTACGGCAGCAACACATTTGGTGTGCGCATCGACCTGAAGGAACCTATCCGTGTAACCAAGCAACTACAATACATCCACGTGATGACCTATCTCAAGGAGAAACCTGCCGATAGCCGTATGATGGTTATTGGTCTTGGCAAGAGAGTGGAGGAGAGCTGGAACTGGCAGGACGGTGAGGACGAGCAGTTCTGGGCGATTACAACCTCTGACATCAAGCCCAAGGAGGGCTGGCAAGATGTTGTGGTGAGCTTCAAGGGTTTCTCATACTCTAAAGAGGAGAATGCCGCCAGCGGTATCGATATATACTCGCTGGTTATTGTCCCCGATGTACGTTCGCCCCACGCCGATACCGAGGATTGGTATGCCTATTTCGATGAAATCGTTATAGATAACAACCCCGACAAACGTTTCTCCACCGACAAGTACGCTCTCACTTATGACCAAGATGCTGCAACCACACGTAACGACCGCCGCCTCAACGGCGTAGGCCTCACATCGGCAGGCGTAAGCTACTCTTCATCGGCAGCAGCAGGTAAGGTTTATACCGATAATACCGCTTTGAGTGTATTCTCGGCCAAAGCAGGCGAGCAGGTGCAGCCCACATTCAACTATACAGGTACTTGGATGAGCGCCTATGTGTATGTCGATTGGAACAATGACGGCAAGTTCGATTACACACTCAATGACAATGGTACCCCCGCTGTAGGTAGCGATGTCGTAAGCTATAGCGCTGCGCAGATAAATGGCACTTGGTACAAGAGCGATGGCACAACAACAAGCAATGGTAACACCATAGGTGGCGGAGTGCCCAAGTTTACAATCCCTGCCGGTACTCCCGCCGGTTTCTATCGTATGCGCTACAAGGTCGATTGGGATAATATAAACCCCGCAGGAGCCAGCACCATCATTTCAAATGGTGGCGGTTACATAGATGTTATGCTCGATGTGCACGGTGACAACGTGGCAGTGAACGCATCGCAGCTCAATGGCGACATTGTGTTAGCATCGGATGGAAGTGCTTTGCAAGGCTACACAAACAATTATGCCGAGCCTTTGACGGTGAAGGACATTCCTGCTCCCGGCTTTGTGCAGTATGGCTTCATCCTCAAGTATGGTTATAACGTAAATGCAACCGAGCAACTCGACGATAACGGCAACCCCAACTGGATAGAGATAAATGTTCCCTACACAGCCATTGCAGCCGACGGTACATATACCATCCCCGCAGAGTATATGCGCGGCAGCCAGGTAAGCATCAAGGGCGATATGCAGCAGGAACAGCTATACACCGTAAAGGTAGTGGGTACTGAAGGAGAAGGTGGTGTTGTATATGCCAACATAGAAACTGCCGATGGCGGCACGGTATATGCTACACAATTCTTCTCGGTAGAGCAGCTTGCTCCCATCGCAGTTGAAGGGCTTAATGCTACAATAAGCATTGAAGATCGCGTTATCACTGTGACATACACCGCAGGCCCTGCCCCTTGCACTCCTATATCCTCTCTCTCTGAGCTGAAGAACTATAAACTCTATCAGGTTTCGGCAAAGAGCGGCGAAGGCTATTGGGCATATAACAGCAGCATCACCGGCGAGTATATAAGCCTGCGTGGTATGACCAACCACTCTTATAACAACCTCCCCGGTAATACTTCAGTAGCCAACATATATAAAGAGGAGGTAGACCCTTTTGATGAAACTGTCGTTTGGCAGATATTTCAGGAAGGCGGCAAGTACTATATGTACCAACCTGCAAGAAATGCATATGTAACGCGAAGTGGCAGAGATTATAAATTTACAGAGACCAAAACTGCGCTCGACGGCATACGTGCCAACAGCGGCGATTACCAAGGAACATTTGGCATTCACGCCGGTGGCGGCTACAGCGATGGTTCCACCTATTTTGCCTGTATTGTAACTAACGAGGCTGCAGCAGCTGTGCGTAACTGGCGGTGGGACGACCACGGCTCGGTAGTCTATCTTATAGAGAACCCCAATGTATATACCATCGATTATCTGGTAGAGGTTACAGGTAACGACAATGGCGGCATCACATTCGAGGGTGTAGAGTACGCCAATGGTGACAAATTTATCTCTACAACTTTTCTCACCGATGCCGATTTCACGGTAAAGGCTATAGAACACTATACCACATCGGTGGTTTTGGATAAGGAGAACGGCAAAATTATGGTAGAATATGTTGGTGATGAAACAACCGGTATTGTTGAACTCCCCGCAGCCGAAGGCGTTGCAGATGTTTATGACCTCTATGGCAGGCGTGTGCAAAAAGCAACCAAGGGCGTGTACATTATGAATGGCAAGAAAGTTGTTCAATAGAAATTTAGCACACTCAGGGAAGGGTGTGGTAAATATTATATAGAAAATGGGCCGGCTATGTAATTTAGCCGGCCCATTTTCTATATAATTCGTTTATCTCACGATGTTCATTTCGTTAATCAATCGCTTGCAGTTGCCATATTTCTCAATGATGAAGAGCACATAACGTATATCCACGTTTATGCAACGCTGCAGCTCCTTGTCGAAATTGATGTCGCTGCTCAAAGACTCCCAGTTGCCATCGAATGCAAGGCCTATGAGCTCGCCGCGCGAGTTCATTACGGGGCTGCCGCTGTTGCCGCCTGTGATGTCGTTGGTTGTGAGGAACGCCACGGGCAGGTCGCCGTTGGGCAGTGCATAGTCGCCGTAGTCCTTGGTGAGGTAAAGCTCCTTGAGACGTGCGGGCACGGTGAACTCGCTGCTTGTGTTGTCCTCCTTCTCCATAACGCCGTTCAGCGTGGTGTAGTGGTTGTATGTAACACCGTCTTTGGGCTGGTATGCCTTAACGCTGCCATATGTGAGGCGCATTGTGAAGTTTGCATCGGGGGCCATAGGTGCGCCGCCTGCCATCTCCATCAAACCTTTGAGGTAGGTTTTGTGCAGGCCGTTAATGGTGTTGTTGAACTCCTTCTGGCTGTTCATAATCTCGCGGTACTTGCCGTATATTGCGTTGCGCAGCTGCACTGCCATATCCTTTTCTAACTTCTTTGCAGTGGGCTTCTTGAGGAACTTCTGCACGTTCTTCTCGCTTGCCATAATGGAGTTCTCATATACATCGTCTATGTATTTCTCCATATTTCCCTTGTACTTTTTGTTCATCTCGTTGAGCAGGGCGGGGCGCTCCTCCTCGGTTGTGAGCGACATATAAAGGGGAATGAGTGCCTTGGCAACGCGGCAGTCTATGCGGTGGTTGTAGTCGCGGTCGTGCACCCAGCTGTAGTAGCTGTTTACCGCCTCGGGCTTCTCAAGGAACTTGGCATCGGCTGTGCTGTCGTTGCCATATGTGAGGTTGCGGCGCACGAACTCAATGTTGCTTATGAGCTCCACAACCAATGTGGCAAGGTACTCGCTGCGGCTCTGTGTGTGAATGGCTGCATTGATCTCCTCTACAACGGTCTCGTAGCTCTTGTTGCCCACCTTCTGTGCAAATGCCTTGAAGGCAGCCTCTTTCTCCACTTTAGTCTCCACCACCTTGTTGTCAACAATGGCTTTGTTCATACCTATGGAGTTCTTCCAGTAGTTGCTTATGCGGGCCATCTTGCTTGCATACTGTATGTTCACAGCCTCGTCTTTCTCCATCTCCTCGCGTATGATTTTGAGGGCGGCATCGCGCATTGCAATTCTGGGCTCGTTCTGCGAGTACATACGGTGCTTCACCTCCTCGCCTGTGAGGTAGCGCGATGTGCTGCCGGGGAATCCCATAATCATTGCAAAATCGTCGTAGTCGATGCCTGCAAGCGAAATGTTAAGATATTTGGGTGTGCTCAAGGGGATGTTCTTCTCGCTGTATGCGGCAGGGTTGCCAAGCGAGTCGCCATATACGCGGAACACCGAAAAATCGCCGGTGTGGCGGGGCCACATCCAGTTGTCGGTTTCGCCACCGAACTTGCCAATGGAGTTGGGGGGTGTACCCACCAGGCGCACGTCGGTATATTTCTTGTAATATACAAGATAGTACTTGTTGCCCTCGAAGTAGGGGAGCAGCTGGGGTGTGAGATACTTCTTACCCTCAATGCTGTCCTCCTCGAACATCTCGGCAGCAATGAGTGCGAGTGCTCGCTCGCTGAATGAGTCCTGCTCGCTCAGTGTGCCGTCGGCAATGCGTTTGTTAATGTCGTCGGTAACATCCTTGATTTCCGAAACAAATGTAAAGTTAATGTCCTTGCAGGGGAGCTCCTCTTCGTAGCTCTGGCTCCAGAAGCCATCGCGCAGGTAGTTGTGCTCCACAGCGCTCAGCTGCTGTATGTAGCTGTATCCGCAGTGGTGGTTGGTGAGGATAAGGCCGTTGGGCGACACAATCTCGCCTGTGCAACCACCGCCGAAAATTCCAATGGCATCCTTCAACGATGCGCTTCCGGGGGCATAGATGTCGTCGGCTGTGAGTTCAAGGCCAAGCTCGCGCATAGGTTTCTCCAAATTCTGGCTACGCATAAGCTGTAGTAGCCACATACCCTCGTCGGCAACCATCTGTGCAGGGAGGGCGATTGCTGCAACAAGCAGCGCCAATAATGTTTTTCTCATAATATTATGTTTATATAATGTTTATAAAATTAAGCAATTTATTATTTGTGCGCGAAGATAGTGAAAAAAAGCGCACCGCCCTTTCTCTTTTGCGCTAAACTTGCTCCCTCGCCCCTCTTTTTTTGTTGTAAAATGTTATAGTTTAGCGACAAATCATAAAATAGATTAACAAAATATTGACATATGGGAAATGTTGTTATCTTCGCCTGTGCAAACACACAACACCATAAAGAACTATGAAAAACTCCTTCGCTCTGTTTCTTCTCTCGATGGCACTCCTTTCCTGTGGCGACGGCTTTCGTGTAAAAGGCACCATATCCTCCGATGCCGTGAACGGCGAGTATGTATATATCAAAAAGGTTGAAAACGGTGTGGCACGTACTATAGATTCCTGCCTTGTGCAGCACGGCGCCTTTGAAATGGGCGGCACAGCCGATACGGCCTACATCACCTCGCTCTACATAGGCGCAGTGCCCATTCTGCCCTTTGTGGCCGAGAAGGGCTGTGTGGAGATGCAGATAACCGATAATGCCGTGATTATAGGCGGCACCCTGCTGAATGACGAACTCAATGCTCTCATTGCCGAGCAGGCTTCGCTCGAAAGGCGTATGACGGAGCTCGAGCGCCTGGAAACCTCCTTAATCCTCAATGGCAGCACCGCCGAGGCGGCGGCCGATTGCGTGAGCGACTCCATAGAGGCGGTGGGTGCATCGGTGCAGAGGCTTATGAACAGCTATGTGAGGCGCAATTTCGACAATGTTTTAGGGCCTTGCGTGTTTGCGCTTATGTACAGCGCCGTGCCGGCTCCCATCCTCGACGATGATTTGGAGTCGTTATACAACGATGCACCCCCTTCCTTCCGCAACGACTCTTTTGTGAAATCCTTCTACGATGTGGCGCGTGAGAACGCGGCCCGCCTGCAGCAGATGAGGTTGCAATAAGACACAGCAGAAGCGACGGCCACGGCCGTCGCTTCTGCTGTGTCTTATTGTGGATTTTTGTGTTATGCCTCTCCAAGAGTCTTTGCGATAACTTCGCGCGAGGTCTTCATCAGATACTCTACATTCTCGGCATCACGGCCAATGCACTCGATGGGTGCGTGGAATGTGAGTGTGATGGGCGACCAGTGCAAGAATATCTTACCCGGGGGCATAAGCCTGAACGAGCCTTCGATGGCCACGGGAACAACGGGCTTCTGTGCCATATTTGCCACCACAAAGGCACCCTTCTTGAATGTGCCCATCTTGCCGTTCTTGCAACGTGTGCCTTCGGGGAAGATTGCCATTGATTTGCCGCTCTTGAGAATGTTGAGCGCCTTGCGCAGAATATCCTTTTGCGGGGTGGTGCGGTCAACATATATGTGGTCGGTGTCGGCACAAGCCTTGCCCAGCAAGGGAACCTTGCGCAGCGATGCCTTCATCATCCATTTGAAATTCTTTTGCACATAGCCATACATAACCAGCACGTCGAAGAATCCCTGGTGGTTTGCCACAAACACATAGTTCTTGTCCTTCTCCACATATTTCTTTCTATCGACCACCTTAACGGGTACAAGGCATATCCAGCATACCACGCGGAATAGGATGAGTGCGGGGTAGTAGTCGCCGTTCTTTACCTTCAAATATCTGCCAAAGAGGCTTATACAAATACAGGTGAGTGCAATAACCAACAGGGCTGCCCACCAGGCAAATACCAATTGGTACAGCACGTAGAGCGGGTGTAGAATAGTTCTGAGTTTCATTGTCTTGATTTGTTTGATAATATTGCGCTAAGTTAACTTTTCTTTTTAGATTTTTGCTATAAAAAAGGGACTAAATGCTATTTGGCGATGTTTTTGAACAAGAATTTGTGCAGTTGGTCGGGCGGCAGGCCTCTGCGGCAGGCATAGTCGGCAAACTGCTCTTGGTTTATATTGCCCACTGCAAAGTATCGGGCTGCAGGGTGCGAAATCATAATGCCGCAAACCGAAGCGTGCGGCTGCATCGCCCCGTTTGGTGTCAGCCCTATCCCTATCTCATTTAGTTGCAACAACTTGTCTATTATGAATATTACCGATTGGTCGGGCAGTGACGGATAACCCACGGCGGGGCGTATTCCTTGGTATTTTTCAAGGTTCAGTTCCTCGGGTGTCAGCTGTTCGTCTGGTGCATATCCCCATAATTCGGGGTTGGTGCGCACCTCCTTGTGCATAAGGGTGGCGGCAGCCTCGGCCAGCCTGCTTGCCACGGTTTGGGTGAGCAGGTGTTTGTAGTCGTCGCTGTCTTTTTGCTCCCCAATATTGCACACGGTGGTGGCAAACAAGCCTATGCTGTCGCCGTGGGGCGATACAAAATCGCTAAGGCATATGTTGGCCTCCCCTGCACGGGTGTGCTGCTGGCGCAATAGCGGCAGGGTGGTGTGCTCCTCTATAATTATATTGTCGTCGCACCCCTTTGCATTGCATAATGCAAAAACGGCCTTTGCCACAATGCTGTCACCGGCCGCCTGCAGCAGTTTGATGGCATCGTTCCTGGTTTCTTGTGCCGGCTTGCTTTCCGCATCGCGTGGTGCAATGCCCCAGGCGTGGTAAAAGTAGCTCCAGTCTATGTATGGCTGCAATTGGGCTGCCGTGTAGCAGAAAATTTTTCTTTTCATCTATCAAAAACAAGCGCCTTGCCTCGTACCTCTTCGTTTATTTTGCCCTCCTTGTATGCGCACTCGCCGTTTACCCAGGTTTGTGCAACAGCCCAGTTGAAGGTGTCGCCTTCGAAGGGGCTCCATCCACACTTGCTTATGATTTCGCTTTTTTCAATGGTGTGCGGGCTACACGGGCGCAGCAGCACAAAGTCGGCGGCATACCCTTTCTTTATGTAGCCTCTCTTGCTCACGCCGAATATGCGCGCAGGTGCGTGGCACATTTTTTCAACCATATTTTCAATGGTGAGCACCCCTTCATCTACAAGTTTGAGCATTGCAAGCAGCGAAAATTGTATGCTTGGCATTCCCGATGCCGCGATGAGCGCGCCGCCCTCCTTGTCTTTGGGCAGGTGGGGTGCGTGGTCGGTGCCCACAACGTCTATAAGCCCGTTGGCAGTGGCTTTGCGCAGGGCATCGCGCTCCTCGCTGCTCTTAATGGCAGGGTTGCATTTTATCTTTGTTCCTAAGCGGGCGTAGTCGTCGCTGCAGAATGTGAGGTGCGCAGGTGTCACTTCGGCTGTGATGTTGCTGCCTGCGTTCTTGAACAGGGCAAGCTCCTTCTTGGTGCTTATGTGCATCACGTGCAGCTTGGTACCGTGCTTTTTGGCAAGCTCCACAGCGCTCTTGGTGCTGCGGTAACAGGCCTTGGCATCCCTTATCACGGGGTGGAAGGCTACGTCGGGGTTCTCGCCTTCGCTTGCAATCACCCTTTTGGCGTTTGCTGCAATGGTCTTGGTGTCCTCGCAATGCACGGCAACAGGCAGGGTGGCGGTTGAAAAAATTTTGTCGAGCTTGTCTGCCTCGTCAACCAGCATATTGCCCGTGCTGGAGCCCATAAACAGCTTTATGCCGCACACACGGCGCGGGTTGAGCTTTGCAAAATATTTATAGTTGTCGTTTGTTGCGCCAAAATAGAACGAATAGTTTATGAGGCTCTCTTTTGCGGCAATGGAGAATTTCTCCTTCAATGCTGCGAGTGTGGTTGTCTGGGGTACGGTGTTGGGCATCTCCATATACGACGTGACACCACCGGCGGCTGCCGCGCGGCTCTCGCTGTGTATGTCGGCTTTCGCGGTGAGCCCGGGCTCGCGGAAGTGTACGTGGTCGTCAATAACGCCCGGTATCAGGTACATATCGTGCGCCTCCACTATGCAGTCAACCTTGCCGCGGGGCAGTTCGTCGCTGCGTAGCACTTCCGCTATTCTGCCGTTGTTTATCACGATGGAGCCTTTGAACCGTTCCCCCTCGTTTACAATCGTTGGGTTGCTTATAAGTATTCTCATTGCTGCTTTTCTTTTTTTTTGCGAAGGTACTAAAAAAAGATATCAAAAAAAAGAGATAGCCTTTATGAAGTGAACCCCTAAGTTTGGGCAAAAATCATTGGGGTTCACTTCAGCTGCGGCATTGTTTGTTCGATATTTTATGTATGAGGCGATAGAAATGCGAAAAGGTTCCGTTCTATAGAGTATGCAAAAACCGTTGAATGGGTTTACGATATATAAACGCATTGTCAACGAGAATTTTATAGATTTTATAATGGACAATATTATTTCTAATGCAAATGCCTACGCCGCCTTTTTGGATGGTGAAGCAACAAAAGACGAGATGTATGTAATCCTTAAAAAGATGATGCGAGACTCTCAATTGATAATGGCACTGAACCTTGCGGCAGTTGTCAATAGTAAAAACAATGAAAAACCGTATAATGCTAAACGACACGGAAGGATTTGTACTGACATATGAGAGAAACCACCGTAATGAAAACAACTGTTGTTGAATGAAGATTTACTTCAATGTGTAAAGGCAATACCGTAGAAAAAATATACTTTTGCAGAATTACCTACGATATATGTAGAAGATTCATAAGATAATAAATTGCCGAACCGGTAATGCTAAAGTATAAGAACCCAAAATAAAATTACTATGCCTATGTTTTTCCCCAAGCTTGATAATTTCAATACAAAGATAGTGTATGAAAAGAATGATGTCCCGGGATTTGAAGATGGTAATATATATATATGTGCTGCACGCACCGATATGCTTGTAGAGGCTTTAAGAACTGCGGTGAGTAATTTCAAGAAATCGGTGCCCGGGGATAGGCTTATATATCCTTATGGTATTCGTGTTATAGAGAATGCAGGGACAATGCCTGCATCGGGGAATTTATTTGATGCCATCCAAAATGGTGTAAATCTTGTTCTCCCTATATGCACACCCAGCGAAACCGAGAAATTGTATATTGTTGCAAAAGCGGGGCCGGCATTGTTGGATATGTTTATTCCTTCAATGGCTATGCAGGCCGAGAATCTTACTAAAAAATCTGTCGAGGAAGCATTGGTAAACCTGGCAGTTCAAGAATCTGAAAGTTGCAACAAATTCCTTGGCGATGTGTTCCTCAACAATTTATTGCCTGATGCAGATAATAATCCGGCGGGTGTATATTGCAGTTATTCAATGCCCTCGACATCCGATTTATATGAGCCGGTTCCATCAAATACTTCATATAAAAAGTCTCGTGAAATTATGAGTCGTTTTGTGAAGAACTGCAAACTTGTAAATAAGAGTAATAACAATGATAAACTCAGCGCCGCTCAGGAAAGACAATTGAAAAAAGCGCAAGGCGAAATTATATATGTGTTCAACTTGTTCACTCCAAATGTATATAGCCGTTTTACATTGCAGATGATGAAGATGAAAAGTATTTCTATGGCTTTTGACAACTGCATCAATAGGGATAAGATTGCGGCCAATTCAAAGATTAAAGTCTCAGTGGAGTTGGCTAAACCGGAGATTGATGCCGAACTCGATCCCAAAAAGGCGAAAAAGTTGAAAACCAACGGCCGATACAGAGTATATTTAAGCATAGGCGGGAAAATAGAACAGGTTAAGTTTCGTCGCACGGTTTCCTGTGTCGTATATATAATGTATCTGCTTGACAGAAAGCTGAGAGGCGAGGATATAGATACTCTTAAAATTGCGGATAACGAGGATTTGTTTTGTAAATTATATAGTCAAGTATATAATGCGACAAAAGAGCAGACAAAAGAGAAATTCAATTCTCTTGTAAAAAGATATAATGGCAATGTTAAACGCTCGCGCTTGGCCGATTACTATTCAGACATTCGTGAAGCACTTGATGAGTCGGTATCCAAGTTTGGAGAATCGCCACTTCCGTTCTATATCCCGAATGAGTATTCTCATATTACAGTATTAAGCAGCAATATTTTTATCACAGAGGCTTTTGAAAATATGGTATTTGTATATTAAAATGATACGTTTTTTAGCAATACAACAAATGTAATTACTTGATAAACAGGTGAGTGCGCGGCTTTGTCAATGGGTTGCCGCAAAGTTCCCGATTTTTATATCGGACAGCGTAATTTTGTATCCTGCGTGATGCAAAATTACGCTCTCTTATTGCTCAAAACTTAAAACATATACGGTATGAAAACTAAGAACTTTGTAGGCACAATTGCAAGCCTTATCGAATCTGCAAATTGCGAGCATTTCACGTTAGATGCCGAACAGGTAATTGAGTTTGTAAAGTTGGTAATCGTAGCTATTGCCAAGGAGCTCAGCCTGCTTGGTAATCCTACTGCGATGAGTGGTGAACAGGCACTTGCAAAGGCCAAGAACATTTACTTGGATGCCGATGGCGAGCTTTGCGAGGCTATCGATTTCTTCTGCGACCAGGAGGCTATGGAGTCTATCTATGAAACCATCTATGCCTTGATGACGGAGAAGGACTATAAGAGCGATGCTGTTCGCATTGTTGAGGGTATTAAGAACGACGAGGCTTTTGCCTATAATTTTTTCTATGGTACAAGCCTTTTGCGTGGTAAGAGTATAGCTCGTATTCGCTCTCGCATCATCAATCAGGTTCGTATAAGTTATGGTGTGGTGATAGATCCTCTTGATTTCAATACTATTATATATGAGCATCTATATTCTGATGGCAGTTGGGCTGCCTTGAATTCGTATAATTACCGTAGTTCCTTCTTTGTGTGGCTGGCTGTCGTCGCTTCTCACTGCATTATGACCTATTTGGAGGAAAATGGTTACATAAGAATTCCGCGTACCAGAACTCCCGGTAACACGCGCTTGATGCTCAAGAAGAAGACTCCCGACTACTGCCGCGTTGTCATTGAGGATATGGTGAGGATTGGTCCTATGCGCGATATGCTCCTCGCTGTTTATGTAGATCGCCTTGAACCCGCAGCAATCTGTCAACGCTTGAAAATGGATGAAGAACTTTACAAACTTACACTGAGCGCTTCGGAGAAGACGATTAAGACCGCATTACTCAATACCGAACATTCATACGATGATGTTCTTGTGGACAAGGGTGCACGCAAGATTATGGTGTCATCTGATTTCTTGGCCGTCATAGGCCGTACAAGTGCTGTGTATGGCGAAGATAGCCCTTTGCGTGAGGTGTTGGGTGTAACCCCTGACGATGCGGAGTTTGAGACCAAGGTTATAGATTTTCTCTATAATTTCAGCAACAGCCTTGGTTGGAATGACGAAGACCTGTATGTATGGCAAAGCCGTTACATTGAGAATATGAAGCCCGAGGAGGTTGCTGCGAATCTTCCCAAACGCTCTCGCTCCTGGGTTGACACGCGTTTCAGCCGCTTGAACCGCCTGTTCAAGGGGGCTATTCGCGAGTGGTGGAAAAATGTTAACCGTTAATACTTTATAGCTATGATTCTCACACTGAATACTAAGTTTGAAGGATATACTCCGGTGCAGTTGATTGGTAATAGCACCCCGTACCGCGAGACATATCTGGCAAAGAACGGCTTTGAGCAGGATGTCGTTCTTACGGTTTATGATATGAACAAACTTCCCGAATGTTTTGCCGATGGCAAAATCCCGGAATTCGATATTATTCCGCAACTCACAAACGATGCATTCCCGTCATACATCGAGTGTGGCGATTGTAATAGCAACGTCACCTCGTTGCGTTGGATGACGACAAAATATGTCGGGCACACTACATTGTACGAGTACATACGCTCGGGCAATGTTTGTAACGAGCGCGAAATATTGCATCAGTTCCATAACCTGTTGGTAGCAGTGAAGGAGCTGTCGTGGCGTATTGGTGGCGGCTGTTATAATAATATTTCAACCGATAATATTATTGTCGCTGCCAACGGCTCGGGCGAAACAACATTGTATCTTTCGGGGCTTAACTGTGTCTCTTCTACGAGCAAAGGAAGGGCTGAATTTGATACTTGTGCAACGTCTCGCTTTTTCCGTGCCCCCGAGACGTTGATTGGGCATTACAATACGAGAACCGATATCTTCTCGTTGGGTATTGTTCTTGCTTTTATTCTGCAAGGAAAACATCCCTGGGGAGAGTTGTTAGGTGAGGATACTCATCTGTCCACGTCTGCCATTATCAAGACGATGTGTGAGAAAGCTCCTGTGTTGGCCCTGTCCGACCAGCTGAAGGAAATTGTTGCCAAGGCAATTGCTACCAAACCATCCGAGCGCTATAAGTATATCGAGGATTTTGGTGCAGCCATTGCAAAATATCTTGGCAATGAGAATTTGGGTGGTTTTGAGACTTTTAATTCCAAACGCTCAAGGTTTGTTGCCACCCCGCAGGAGAGCAGTGCCGAGGAAAAAGAATTCGATATCATAAAACAGCAGGAACTGCCTCAGCCAAAGTCCAATGTCAAGATAGAACGTGTTGAGGGTAATGGCTTTAGCGATGTCGCAGGTATGGGCCGGCTCAAAAGTGAACTCACTCGCAATTTCGTGGATATTCTCCGAAATCGCGAGCTGGCGGCGCAATTTCAAATCACTCCTCCTAATGGAATTTTGCTGTGGGGGCCTCCGGGAACCGGCAAAACATTTATCTCTCGCAAGCTCGCCGAGGAGAGTGGAATGCTGTTCAGTCTCATCAATCCAAGTGATTTGGGTAATGTCTATATTCACGGCTCTCAAAGTATGATTGCCGACCTCTTTACTCGCAGCGAGGAGTTGGCGGCAAAGAACAATTGCGGTGTTCTATTGGTATTTGACGAGTTTGACAGCCTTGTACCCAGACGAGGTGTTAATGACGATAATAACCAAGCCAACGAGGTGGCTGAGTTTCTTACAAGGCTTAATAATTGTGCAGAGAAGAATGTGTTCGTGGTTGCTACTACAAACCGTATTGACGCCATTGATCCCGCTATCATTCGCAAGGGCCGTATGGATGAGGTTATATATGTAGGATTGCCCGACGAAGATGCGCGCAAGGAACTTCTGGAACTGGAACTTTTGAAGCGACCGCACGAGGATATCGACACTGCTCGCATAGTAGAACTCACCAATGGCTATTCATCGAGCGATATCAGCTTCATTGTGAAGGAGTGTGCAAGATGCTCATTTGACGAGAGTATCAAGGCAAGGCATCTGGTAAAGATAAACCAACCACTGCTTGAAAAGACAATTGCCGGAACGAGACCATCTGTGACCGCAGACGAACTTCGCCGGTTTGAGCATACCAAAAAACAGTTCTCGATAGAGCAAAACGAAGAACGCCCTCGAATAGGTTTTGTCCAATGATAGATAATGAATAATAAACGCTCAATATATTAACAACATAACAAATTTATATTATGAACCAGAGAGAGATTGTACTTGGTCAGTTGAAGGCTATGGGTTTTGAACCGCTTGAGTTTGGCGATTTAGGGAGTGTTTTCAAATATGAGGATGTAAGCTACCTATATATGCCCGACGATGATGACGAACAGTTCTTGCGTATTGTCATTCCTCAATTGTATGAGGTAACAGAAGAGAATCGTGTTGCCGTCTTGGATGCAATGCACGAAACGAGTTTGATGCTGAAGTATGCCAAACTTTGCATTATGTATGAAGATGCTGTTTGGGCAATTTATGAGCACCGCCTTAACTCTTCGGATAATTTATCGGATTTATTGGAACACATTATCCGTGTTCTTGAAGCTGCAGTACACGTGTTTCGTAAAAAGATTAACGGCGAAGAGGTTATAGGGCGTTCCGAGAAGACTGACGATTGCTCTGACGATGAGCTTGAGGTGGAACTGCAAAAGATGCTTGACAGTATTGAGGATAACGGAGAGTGTAACTAAAGAACAGAGATATGAATACATTTGAATTGGCAAAAAAATTTATCGTAAGGCAGCAATACCGGATAATGGATGAAGACAGTACCAATGGTCACATTGCTTTCCGTTTCCAAATGAATACAATTCACTTTTGGGGAAATTCCGACGATGAACACTTTTTCATTATAACGTTGCCGAATTTTACGGATGTAACGGAGGCGAATATTGCGCAAGTCAAAGAGAACTGCCACCAGGTAAACAAGGAGGCAAAAGTTGTAAAACTTTATGTTTTGAACGATGTGATTTTGGCAACAGTAGAAGCTTGCTATCTTGCAGAGGAGGATTTCGAATTTCAAATAGCAAATGCCTTAAAACACTTGGTTGCAGCAAAAGTAATGTATAAAAATTTGGATTAATAGCAGTAGTTTTCTTTACATTTGCATAGAGTTTTACCAAATATAATAAACCAGATGTACTATGAATAGATTTTGGAATAAAAAAATTGATAGGAAACAGCGAGATACGGGTGTTGAGATGGAGCAACAACACGTGTTGAGCGATGAGGAAAAACACTCGTATCGCTACTTCCTGGAATATAAGTTTATTCCCGATCTTGTTGCGGGGGTGTCAAAGGGCAAGATTTCTCCGGAATCAATTCTGCATACCGAGGGATGGGAAGACTTTTTGAAGAAATGCGTAGATGCAAATTTTTTCTTTGAATGGGATGATTTGCGTTGCGATGGCATAAAAATAAATGACACTTATGTTATGGCACTCTACTTTTTTCCCAAGCCTCAACAGGTGCCCGATGCGGCATACGGTGCCGTACTGATTAACACAACCACTAACCATACAGTGTATTACACATTGGAATATTCCTTTGACGGCGAGTGGGTGCTGGGCAGTACGAACCAAACGAAACATCTAAATTATGGTAAATTTGAGAATCCCGATTTGAAAAACTTTATAGATTGGGTTGTAAAGAGGGCAAAAGAAACCGCTCCTGTTTCAAAGACGGCTTTCTCAAAAGAAGATGAATAAAAATGACGTATTTATCTGAAACTGACATTAACCGCTTTCTTGAAGCGCAAGAGAACTCCTGCTTATCCGGATATAAGCAGGCATTGACAGAGATCAAGAACGGGAACAAGACCGGCCATTGGATTTGGTATATATTCCCGCAACTCCGTTGTTTGGGGCGCAGTCGTCGGGCCCACTATTATGGGATTGCCGACAGGGCAGAGGCTGAACGATATCTTAACCATAGGCTCCTGGGAGAACGAATAAGGGAGATTACTCAAGCGCTGCTTGAGCACAAGGACAAGACTGCATTGTCGATATTGGGCAATATAGATGCCGTTAAAGTGCGCTCTTGTATGACAATGTTTGATTTTATCTCTCCAAATGACATATTTGCCGAGGTGCTCCTCTCTTTCTATAATGGCGAGCGTTGTGCAATTACGCTTGAGGTTATGCAACAAGTATAAAGCACGGGTAACAATCAACAAGAAACCGCTATGAATGGCATCTGCGCTGCCGGCGTTAATGGCAAGTTGACGTCGGCGAAAGCCTTTCTTCATAGAGTACCATTTGAAACACACGATTATGATAATTACAGATATTGAACAAATCGACCGCATTGCCAAAGAGACATTCGGCACTACAAAGGGTATCATATCAATAGATATGAATGATTATGCGCATATCAAGGAGCAATCGCTCTCGCTCAATGCCGTAACTATTGAGATTCCCGAGATTACAGAAGATAACCTTATTGAACTCGACGGAGTGTTGAACGAACTTTGCAAAGGTGAGCATTGCAATATTCTGCTCTATATCAGTGGCAGTGGCGTCGATTCAGGTGTACGCACGCTCACTATTGGGCAGCTGCAACTTTTTTACGAATCAATAGAGAGATGTGTGCCGCAGGATGCTAATATAATTTGGGGTGTTGGGGAATCCAAAAACGCTCACAAAGGAATTGCTATCTTGGTTATCGTAGGAATGCGCAAATAATGTAAAAGTTTGTAAAAGGATGATGTGCGCGGAATTGTAGAACGGATAATAAAAAAGCATATACCGAACCGGTGAATATCATATGGTAATTTCTCTTAGTTGTATAAAAATGATTAAATTTGGCTCGGTATAGGATGAATTGAACGAAATAAGTATGAAGATAGGATATACAACTTTTTCAGAAATCGGAAAACGGCGAGCCAATCAGGATGTTTTCCGTGTGGTTGAGATGCCGGAACGGGATAGGTTGTTGTTGATTGTTTGCGATGGTATGGGTGGTCACGCTATGGGCGATGCCGCAGCCGAAACCGTGTGTAACTCCCTTTGCGAGTTTTGGGCGGAGTGTTCTGAAATACCCGATTCCGAGACGAAAGTAAGAGGAGCTTGCCGGGTTGCCTCAAATGCTCTTTATGAACGTTCATGTGTGGTGCGCCCGATTGAGATGGGAACCACAATGGTAATGGCAAGCGTAGAAGGTGATGTCGTGACAATAGCACATTGTGGCGATAGCCGTTGTTACTTGCTGCGTAATGGTAAGGTTGTGCATCAGACCAAAGACCACGCAGATGCTCATTTCGGTTCCGAATTGGTAACAAAATGTTTCTTTTCAATAAAACCCGAAGTTGCGGTCCCCGATATAGCACGCTTTAATTTGGAGCCAGGTGACCGTATTTTCCTTTGCTCCGATGGTGTATATAAAGCGATGGCGCCGGAGATTCTCACGGCACGGCTGCAAGATAAAAAGCCATTGGAAAATGTTGTGGATGTGGTAAAATTTATGTGTGAAAAGTATTCTACCGATAATTACACGGGCATCCTGGCCGAAATAATATAAAGAAAGCATCTGCTAAAATGGATTGAAAAGTTGATGCTCACAAAAGATACAAAAAGAGATTGCCTTTATCGGGCAATCTCTTTTTGTATCTTTTCGGCAACCTCGGCAAATTCCTCGGGTGTCAGTTTCAGTTTGGGATTGGTAAAGAGCATATCTCTTTCGCTCTGCATTGGCACCAGGTGTATGTGTGCGTGTGGCACTTCCAGGCCTAAAACAGCCTGCCCCACCTTTATGCAGGGGAAGGCTCGCTTTATGCCCTCGGCCACCTGCTTTGCGAATATCTGCATTGCGCCTATCTCCTCGTCGGTGAGGTCGAAAAAGTAATCTACCTCGCGCTTGGGTATCACAAGGGTGTGTCCCTTGGTTAGTGGGTTTATATCGAGGAATGCATAAAATTGCTCGTTCTCGGCCACCTTGTAACTGGGAATCTCACCTGCAACTATTTTGCTGAATATTGTTGCCATAGTTCTCTGTGGTTATTAAAACTCAATGTTTGTAATCTCGAGCGACAGTTTGCCCTGGGGCACGGTGATTTCGGCAACATCGCCCACCTTCTTGCCAAGTAAGCCTTTTGCTATGGGGGTGTTGATTGAAATTTTTGCCTCGCGCAAGTTTGCCTCGCTCTCGGGAACTATTGTATATTGCATTGTGGCACCGGTTTTGGTGTTCTTGAGGCTCACCTTGGTGAGTACCTGCACGCTGTCGGTGTTTAGCTTGGAGGTGTCGATGATTTTGGCATCGGCAATAATCATTTTAAGCTCATTGATTTTCATCTCCAATAATCCCTGCGCCTCTTTTGCTGCATCATACTCTGCGTTCTCCGAAAGGTCGCCTTTGTCGCGTGCTTCTGCTATTTGACGAACAATTTCGGGGCGTTTCGCCTCCAACTCTTTTAAATCGGCTAACAGTTTCTTGTAGCCCTCTTCGGACATATAACCCATTTCTTCTTTAGTATTTATGTGGTTTTTGAAAAAATATTAAAACAAAGGATTCCGGCACGGATGCCGGAACCCAAAATCTCGTTGTTGTGATTGCAAAGATAGCTCTTAAAAATTGAAAAGCAAATTAAAAATGAAAAATTTTACTTTTTACGTTTTGTGCTTAACATCTTTTTTCAGAGTGTTTTGCGCTTTTTTCACTTTTTAAGCAAATCCTCTATGGCAGCCTCCAGGTTCTCTATCTGGTTGTCGCGTGCAACAAGTTCGTTGTCGCGGTTTATGAGGTAATATGTGGGCAACGATTGCAGGTTGTATAAAAGGATGTTCTGCGATGCACGGCCGTCGCCGTCGCGCACGCATATCCACGGCAGTTTGTCGGCCGAGTTGTTCCAAAAACTCTCGTTCGTGTCGAATGATACCTGATAAACCTCGAATCCGCGGTTGTGGTACTTGTCGTATATTTGGCGCAGGCCTATGTTGCGGCTGCTTATCTCGGCTATGCTGTAAACGGTAAAGTCGAGCAGCACCACCTTGCCTTTGAGCGATCGCAGGCTCACCGAGTCGCCGTGTATGTTGGGTAGGTTTATGTCGTAAAGCCCTATTTTTTCTATGCTCTCGCTTTCTATGTCTATTGTGTCGTGGGGTGCTGCGGAGCGGGTGGCTGCCATTCCCTTTGTGGCTATGTTATATAAATGTATTGCGCGCGTCGCGTGCGGGCGACTGCCGTGCAGGCTTGTGGCAACGGCGGCAAAGCAGTGGCTGTCGAACCGGTTGACGTTGGGCGCAAAGATGGGCTCGCCGTTGAGGCGCAGAAAGAGTGCGTAATATGCGCTTGCCTTGTGTGGCGCAGCAGCTATGTATTGCCTGAAGATGTTCTGCTTGAATTCGCCTATGAGCGTATAAATCTTCTCCCTGGTTTCTCCAATAGCGGGTGCGCTGTTCCTTATGAGGTGGCTCACCTGTTGCTGCAGCGACTGTTCGAGTGCGGAAATCTCCTTTATGCGCAAGCTTTCGGGTGAACCCTCTATTTTGCAACTGTCGGCAAAATGGGCGGCCGTACTCTTTATTTTTACCGTTTCGGTGCTGTCGATGGCTATTGTTATGCGTTTGCCGCTACCTTGCAACTGCAATGCATAAAAATCGTAGCACTCGGGTTGCGGTTGGCTGAATTTGAAACGGCCGCTACGCCCCATCTTCACCGAATCTATTTTCTCGGTCTTTGTTATACCTATGTGCGACAGATAGAGCATCTTGCCTTCGCTGCCTTCTATCACTCCTTCAATGGTGAATTGCGGCGTTTGTCCGCAAGCAAAAAGCATTGCAGCCAACCCGGTGAAAAGGAGTGATTTTATTCCTGTTATGCGTGAAATATTCATATTTTTATAAAAATGTGTGGGCAAAGATAGTTAAAATGTGGAAATTTATTTATCTTTGCGAGAATTTAGAAATAAAAAATAATAAACAGATAAAAAAGATGAATGTTGTAACAAAGAATGTGGCTTTGCCCGATGGCCGCGTAATCACCATTGAAACTGGTAAGCTTGCAAAGCAGGCCGACGGTTCGGTGATGTTGCGCTTGGGCAACACAATGTTGTTGGCGACCGTTTGTGCAGCAAAAGACGCTGTCCCCGGCACCGATTTTATGCCTTTGCAGGTAGAGTATAAAGAGAAATATGCTTCATTTGGCCGTTTCCCCGGTGGTTTCACACGCCGCGAGGGCAAGGCTTCGGATTATGAGATTCTCACTTGCCGTTTGGTTGACCGTGCTCTCCGTCCCCTTTTCCCCGACAACTACCACGCCGAGGTGTATGTAAACATCGTGCTCTTCTCGGCCGACGGTGTCGATATGCCCGATGCTCTTGCCGGTCTCGCAGCATCAGCGGCTCTTGCGGTTTCCGATATACCTTTCGGCGGCCCCATTTCTGAGGTTCGCGTGGCGCGCATCGGTGGCGAGTTTGTGGTTAACCCCACATTTGCACAGCTCGAGAATGCCGATATGGACATTATGGTAGCCGCAACCTACGACAACATTATGATGGTCGAGGGTGAGATGAAGGAGGTTTCAGAGGCCGACCTTTTGGAGGCTATGAAGGTGGCTCACGAGGCTATCAAGGTTCACTGCAAGGCTCAGATGGAGCTTATGGAAGAGGTTGGCTCAACGGTTAAGCGCGAGTACTGCCACGAGGTGAACGATGAAGAGCTCCGCTCACAGGTTCACGAGGCTTGCTATGCAAAGGCTTATGCCGTTGCAGCAAGCGGCAACAACGACAAGCACGGCCGTGCAGCCGCTTTCGATGCAATAAAGGATGAATTCAAGGCACAGTTCACCGAGGAGGAACTCGAGGAGAAGGGTGCGCTCATCGACCGCTACTATCACGACGTGGAGAAAGAGGCTATGCGCCGTTGTATCCTCGACGAGGGCAAGCGTCTCGATGGCCGCAAGACAACCGAGATTCGCCCCATCTGGTGCGAGGCAGGCTATCTCCCCGGCCCCCACGGTTCGGCAGTGTTCACACGCGGTGAGACACAGTCGCTCACAACCGTAACACTTGGTACAAAGCGCGACGAGAAGATTATCGACGAGGTTATGAACCAGGGAACAGAGCGTTTCCTCCTTCACTACAACTTCCCTCCCTTCTCTACAGGTGAGGCACGCGCACAGCGCGGTGTAGGCCGTCGCGAGATTGGTCACGGTAACCTTGCTTGCCGTGCGCTCAAGAATATGATTCCCGCCGACTACCCCTATTGCGTTCGCGTGGTTTCTGATATTCTGGAGTCTAACGGCTCTTCTTCAATGGCTACAGTATGTGCAGGTACACTTGCGCTTATGGATGCCGGTGTGAAGATTAAGAAACCTGTGTCGGGTATTGCAATGGGCCTTATCAAGAACGCAGGCGAGGAGAAATATGCCGTGCTCAGCGATATTCTTGGCGACGAGGACCACTTGGGTGATATGGACTTCAAGGTGACAGGTACCGTTGACGGTATCACTGCCACGCAGATGGATATCAAGGTAGATGGTCTTTCGTACGAGATTCTCGAGAAAGCTTTGAACCAGGCACGCGAGGGCCGTATGCACATCCTCGGCAAAATCACCGAGTGTATCGCCGAGCCTCGTGCAGAGCTCAAGCCCCACGCACCCCGCATCGAAACTATGCGCATCCCCAAAGAGTTCATCGGCGCAGTTATCGGCCCCGGTGGAAAAATTATCCAGGGTATGCAGGAGGAGACCGGTGCCACTATCTCTATCGAGGAGGTTGATGGCGAGGGTATCATCGAAATTGCAGCAAACAACGGCAATGCAATCAACGAGGCCATTGCAAAAATCAGAGCAATCGTTGCCATCCCCGAGGCCGGCGAGGTTTACGAGGGTACCGTGCGCAGCGTGATGCCCTATGGTGCATTCGTTGAGTTTATGCCCGGCAAAGATGGCCTGTTGCACATTTCAGAGATAGATTGGAAACGCTTTGAAACTATGGAAGAGACCGGCATCAACGAGGGTGACAAACTGCAAGTGAAACTTGTGGAGATAGACCCCAAGACCGGTAAGTTCAAACTATCGCGCAAAGCGTTGATTGAGAAACCCGAGGGTTATGAGGAGCGTGAGCGTCGTCCCCGTCGCGAGCCCCGCCGCCCACAGGCATAAGTAAACGAAGCCGTTGAACGTATGTTCAACGGCTTCGTTTTTTATAGATGATTTTTTATTTTTTCGCATAAAAAAATCGTTTACATATAGAAAATAAAAAATGAGTTTTTTATATCTTCGCACCGATAAAAATCAATTAAACTATGAGAAAGATTAGAGCAGCCATAGTAGGATATGGCAATATTGGTAAATATACCTTGCAGGCACTCACCGCAGCCCCCGACTTTGAGGTGGCCGGTGTGGTACGTCGTTCCGGAGCCGAGAATCTCCCCGCAGAACTTGCAGGCTACAATGTGGTAAAGGACATACGCGAGCTTGGCGATGTAGATGTGGCAATCCTTTCAACCCCCACCCGCAGTGTGGAGCGTTATGCAAAGGATATTCTGGCGCTTGGAATAAACACGGTGGACAGTTTCGATATCCACACAAAGATTGTGGAGCTGCGCCGTTCACTTGGCGAGAGTGCCTGTGCCGGCAATGCCGTGTCTATTATCTCGGCAGGTTGGGACCCGGGCAGCGATTCGGTTATCCGCACTCTGTTACAGGCAATAGCCCCCAAAGGTATCACATATACCAACTTCGGCCCGGGTATGAGTATGGGCCACACGGTGGCAGTGAAAGCCATTGAGGGTGTAAAAGCAGCCCTCTCTATGACAATCCCCGTAGGCACAGGCATACACCGCCGTATGGTATATGTGGAGATTGAGGAGGGTTACGACTTCTCGCAGGTGGCAGCAGCCATAAAGAGTGATCCTTATTTTGTGAACGACGAAACACACGTTATGCAGGTGCCCTGCGTAGATGAACTGCTTGATATGGGCCACGGTGTGAACCTCACCCGCAAGGGCGTTTCGGGCACTACGCAGAACCAGTTGTTCGAGTTCAATATGAAGATAAATAACCCCGCCCTCACTGCTCAGGTGCTTGTGTGTTGCGCGCGTGCCACTATGCGCCAGCAGCCCGGTTGTTACACTATGATAGAGATTCCCATTATCGACCTTCTCTATGGCGACCGTGAGGATTTGATTGCGCATTTGGTATAAACCCATATACCGCCGCATAGATTAAACATAGCGGCCCTAAAAAACACGACCTCCCGCAAAGCGTGCGCTTTGCGGGAGGTCGTGTATATAATGCGATATTTATTGTACGCGTTTAAGGCTGTATGTAACGTCGGAATATTCCGGTACCGCATCTTCTGTTGGGTCGAAATAGTAATCGTCTCTCATTATCATTTTATTGTCATGCTCGAATACAATGGTACGCTTTGATACAATTTGTCCGTATCTGCCGCAGTACATCATAAGAGTATTTTCATTATGCTTGTATTCGTAAATAAATTCGAAACTATCTTCGGGGTCCTCTCCATCATAGAAATAAGCGGTTCCATCTGCATAGAATGTAAAAGCTGCATTAGAGTTGCTTACTACGTTATCTTCCCAATCCTCGGGGTCTGAACTGCTTATGAATGTGGGGTTGCCCCAAGTACCAATAATCTTGGTGCCTTCGCCTGTGGGGGGAACTGGTTGGGGAATTTCCTCGGGAATGTTTTCCTCGTAATCATCATCGTCGTCGTAATCATCGTCGTAATCATCTCTTATAAAAGTATGTTTTTCCTTTTGTCCGTCGATGGTCGTTTCAATGGTTACTCTGTCCCTTCTGAGCTCTGTAATTTGGTACTTGTTTGTGCCGCTTGCTGTTGTAATGTAAAGAGCACTTCCACCTCCTTCTATTCTAAAAGTAAAGCTCTCGTTCTTCACATATCCATTATCATTTTCGTAATAGTAGCTACCATAACCCTCATAGAATTGATAACTTGCATACTCGTCGTCACTTTCCCAGTACCAATAACCGGCAATGTTTTCAACGGTTAGCTCCAATAGGGGGCTGTCGTCATCGTCGCTCGAGCAAGAGTAGAAACTAATTGTGGCTGCAAGTAGCAGCATCATTGTAAGTAGTTTTTTCATAATAATAAAAATATGGTTAATAATTTAATGGTTTTTCACATTCGTGTAGGCGAATATATAGTTAAAATATTAAAGCGAGTATTTTTGCGTGTTAAATGGTGTTAAAAATCATTAAAGACGTTTCTGCTTTTATGCTATATTGTTACCAATGCGCCATTTATCAACCTGTTATGGCGTGGGCAACAGTGTTCTCTTTGTGTAGTTCGCTTTTTTTATTATTTTCGTGCTCTAATTTAATGAAATAGAATTGCAAAATGTTTATGAGTGGAATTGCTACAATAAGAGGAGGAGATTAAAGTTTTACTTTTGCACTCCCCCTCTTAATTATATAAAATTAGAAATTGTAACCTACAGAAATTTTGATTGAAGTTGTTTTGGTTTCTTCGTAAATCTCATTAAGGTCGGCACCATAGCTTACGCCAAGGTTGTAGTTTGCATAATTGGCGGTGAGGCCTATCTGCCAGCCATACTGGAATTTGTCGGCATCTTCGCCGTCCTCAATTTCGCCGGTGATGTTGTATCTTGCAGTTACACCAACAAAGGGGAACAGAGAGATATTGTCGTCAATATTAAATTTGTAACCAATATTTACAGGAATTTCGGCTGCGAAACTGGTGTACTTTACACCTTCTGCAATATCACCTGCTGTGTAGATGGCATTGGCACCTCCTTCTACAAACACAGGGAGTGATTCAAGAATTTTGAACCCTTGTACATAACCAACTGAGAATGACGAAATGGCATCAGCATCTTCTAACTCAAAGTTGTTGTAAGTCGCTTTTACACCCTTCCAACCTTCGCTTTGTGCATTGATAGCGCTTGTCATAACAGCGAAACAAATTGTTAAAAATAGAAACTTTTTCATAATAATTAATTTAGTTAATAAAATTTGGTTAATATTTAGTTTGCACAAATGTATAAATATTAGGTGAGAAATTACCCCCCCATTGTTAAATATTGTTAAATATTAAAATATGCTAAAGTGTCTCTCATTTTTATAATGATGCAAATTTTTAATTTGTCGTTTATCACTCTGTTGTGGTATGGACATCGGTGTACTCTTTGTGTAGTTCGCTTTTTTTTATTATTTTCGCGCTCTAATTTAATGAAATAGAGTAATGAGTGAAGATAAACGTGCCTCGTTTGGGGGCAAATTAAGCGTAGTGCTTGTAGCTGCGGGCAGTGCCATAGGCCTTGGCGCATTGTGGCGTTTCCCCTACATCGCAGGCAAGCACGGTGGTGCTGCCTTTCTGATAGTATTCCTGTTGAGTATATTCGTGGTGGGTATTCCTGCAATGCTTGCCGAGTTTGCCGTAGGGCGCAAATCGCGCAAGAACGCAGTGGGCGCATTCCGCCAACTCTCTAAAAAGTGGAGTTGGTTGGGCTATAATGGTGTGCTTGGCGCGCTGCTTATTACCGGTTTCTATTATATCGTTGCAGGTTGGTCATTGGAGTATCTTGTAAATTCGGCAACAGGCCTGCTTTACAGCTCCCCGGTATCGTTTACCGAGCAGTTTGCCGCGTTCCAGGCCTCCTGGCGCCCCGCCTTTTATGCGGTGGTCTTTATATTGCTCACTCACATTATTGTGGCACGTGGCGTGGAGAAGGGTATTGAGAAGGCTTCGCGCATAATGATGCCCGCCCTCTTTGTAATCCTTATTATAATGGCGGTGCGCGTGGCGTTTATGCCCAACTCGATTGAGGGATACCGTTTCTTTCTCTCGCCCAACTTCAAAGAGGCATTTACTTCTGAAACCATTATGATGGCCATTGGGCAGGCATTCTTTTCACTCTCGGTGGGTATGGGCTGTATGGTTACATATGCATCCTATTTCAAGAAAAACAACAATCTTGTCTCCACCTCGCTCAACGTGTCGCTGCTCACGCTGTTGGTGTCGCTGCTTGCAGGCCTTGTGATTTTCCCCGCGGTGTTCAGTGCCGGTTTGCAGCCTGCCGAGGGCCCTTCGCTCATCTTTATCACGCTGCCCGAGATCTTCAAAGCAATGCCCCTTGCTTCTTTGTGGTCTACGGTCTTTTTCCTGTTGGTGATGCTGGCATCGCTCACATCCACAATCTCTTTTCACGAGGTTCTCACAGCCTATTTTGCCGAGGAGTTCAAGCTCTCCCGCAAGTGGGGTGCCCGCATAACATCGGCAATATCCGTGCTGCTGAGCCTGCTCACTGTGTATTGTGTGTTTGATTTCGATTTCCTGGGCGTGAAGGCAACGGGCGTCTCTTTTATGGATGTGTTCGACTATGTGAGCGCCAACATCCTTATGCCGCTTGGAGCTATGTTCACCTGTATTTTTGTTGCGTGGGTGATGGAGCGTAACTTTATGCGCGACGAAATAACCAATTACGGCTCTCTCAAAAGCTATGTGATGCCTGTTGTGGTGTTTATGCTGCGCTATGTAACCCCGCTGTTGATATTGTATATCTTCTTCAAGAATTTAGGAATACTTTGATAATAACTAACCTGAGTTCGATATAAATTCAACCAAGTTGCGAATCTGTCATTCCGAGCGAGTGAAACGACGAGGAATCTCAAACAATACGCGATAACAGAGATGTCTCACATACGTTCGACATGACAAAACTATGAAAAAGAGAGAT
>JAFXGV010000050.1 GCA_017536765.1 Bacteroidaceae bacterium | reverse complement strand
CGGTCCTTCTTTGAAAGACTGGAGAGGTGGTCGTGCTGCTGCCGGCAACATCATTCCTTCTTCTACAGGTGCTGCTAAGGCTGTAGGTAAGGTTATCCCCGCATTGAACGGTAAATTGACAGGTATGTCTATGCGTGTTCCCACTCTCGATGTTTCTGTAGTTGACCTCACTGTTAACTTGGCTAAGCCCGCTACATATGCTGAGATTTGCGCAGCTATGAAAGAGGCTTCTGAGGGCGAGTTGAAGGGTATCCTCGGTTACACAGAGGACGCAGTTGTTTCATCTGACTTCTTGGGTGACACACGTACATCTATCTTCGACGCTAAGGCAGGTATCGCTTTGACAGATACTTTCGTTAAGGTTGTTTCTTGGTATGACAACGAGATCGGTTACTCTAACAAGGTTCTCGACCTCATCGCTCATATGGCAACTGTAAACGACTAATCAATAGCGTTTATACAACAAAGGGCTCCCAAACGGGAGCCCTTTTGTTTTTAATATATAATAAGGAATATTACTCAATGGCGATCTTGCGGCACGCCTTCTGCTCGGTGGCCATAGCCTTCTTGGGAATGTTTATGTGCAGAACACCGTGGCGCACTCTGGCCTTTATGTTTGCTGTGTCGGCATCATCGGGCAATATGAGTGTCTGCTGGAATTTGGTGTACGAGAATTCGCGGCGCAGATAACGCCCCTTGCTCTCGTCGTGCTCGCAGCAGCATTTCTCCTTCTCGCACTTGTCGTCTTTGCACTTTTCTTCCTCCTTCTTCTCGTCACACTTGCAGTCGGCGCCATCCTTCTTGCAGCAACAATCCTTCTCCATTGTAATGCACAGGTTGTTGTCGCTGTTGAGGTCTATCATAAAATCCTCCTTCTTCATACCGGGTGCTGCCACCTCCACAAAATACTCTTTCTCAGTCTCGAACACATTCACCGATGGGGCAGTGGCATTGTTGCGCATCATAAGTTCACCACCAAAGAAATCATTGAAAATACTGGGGAGCCAGTGTTGGCCGCCACGTTTCATAGGCATACTCATTTTTGTAAATAAATTAAAGGGTTACACAAAAACGGGCCGCAGCCGTGCCTTGCACGCCGGCACCCACCTATGACTATGCTTGCATTCGGGTGGGATGCATTGCTTTGGAGCATTCTGTGCGGTGCTTCACGGCGTGCGGTTGCCGTTCAATATGTAAATGTGTGTCGCGCTGCTCTTGTTCGCCGTGTTCAGTTTATTTTGTTATTATTAGGGAAAATAAAAAAGGTATCGACCGCAAAAGCCGATACCATTATGATATGATTGTTAATTATCTGCGCATTAAATATGTGCCACACCCTCAATCTCAATGAGCAGTTCGGGGCGGCATATGTCGCTCACAAGGTAGTGCTTGGGCACCGCAGCGTAGTGCTTGTTCATATACTCCTTGACGGCGGGGATGGCATCCTCGTGCTTCACATATATGCGCAACAGGTCGTACTGCGCTCCGTTGTTGTGGGCAGGTATGTTCTCTTTCGAAATAAGGTTGTTCATTATCTCCATTGTGAGGCCTGCCTGATACACGGTATCGTTCTCCGCGGAACTCTCCTCGCCCTTTATGGCCGCTGTGCCCGATATGTATATGGTGTTGCCAAGTAGGCGTGCACGCTCAAATTTAGGGGTGGTGCGCTCCTGCAGCTCCTCGACCACCGTGCCGTCGAGCACCTTTTGCGAATAGCTGTGCGCAGCCACCTGCATAGGGTTATCGATAGGTTTGTTTATGGCCGTTTCGCCCTTTATCGCATATAGCTCAATCATCACGCCGCCACGCGCCGTGCCAATGCCTGTGGCAGCAGGGTAGCCACCATTCCATTTGCACTTGCCATAGAAGATGCTGCGCGCATCGTTGAACTCCTGATAGTTCTGGCTGCCATCGTTCTTCACGGTTATATCCTCTATGTAGTTCCACTGGCGGTATATGTCGCAAGGGCTGAATCCCTCGGTCGTGAGAATGTTCTCTATGGCGGCAAATATATCCTTTGCCTGTTCGAATGTACTCAGTGAAATATCTCCGGGGATGATTCCCTCAGTTATAAGCTCCTTTGTGGCGCCGCGCTCAAGCACCTTGTAGCGGCTGTGGTGCGTTATGCGCGCATCGCTGTCGTTGAGGTAGGTGACCTCGGCAATAAGGGTGTCGCTGCTGCTCTTTTGTGCAATGAAACTTACAAGCGGTGCTTGCGGGCCGAAGAACTCATTTACCGTGCAGTGCAGTTCCCTGTTCATTGTGAGATACTCGCGGTTGTCGGCAGGCAGGCCAAAGAAGGAAATCTTGAGAGCACGGCCCCCGTCTATGCGCGCGCATATATCGCGGCACATTGCCTTCAATGTACCTTTCTCCGTTGCCGTGATAACTATTTGCTCTTTGTGAAACATTACTCTTGCCTGTAAACCACGCGAAGATACAAAATAATTTTAATATTTTGATAAAAACAGTTCAAAATGGGCCGGTATCGGCTCCGCTTCTCAACCTATTGAACCAATTTGAAACGCAGGCGCAATGTGCCCGCTTCCCACGTGTGGCTTATAATCTTGAAGTTGCCAACCTCGCGGGTGTTCTCCACGTGAGCACCTATGCAGGCGCAAACATCGTAATCGCCCACACGCACAAGGCGCAATGTGTCGCTTGCATCGGCCGGCAATTTGCCCAAGTCTACCTCGGCCGGCACCTCGCTGCGCTTGCAGAATTCTATGGTTACGGGTAATTCGCGGGCTATAACCTCGTTCACCCTTGTCTCAATCTCGGCTATCTGCTCCTGTGTGGGCTCCGCGGGCAGTTGGTAATCGCACTTGCTCTTTTTGCGTTCTATGTGTGCATTGCAGCTTCTCTCGCACCCGAACATCCTCACCATCGTCTGGTTCAATATGTGCTCGGCTGTGTGCATTGGGGGGTACTCCTGCTTGTTATGCTCGTTTAATTGTGGTATTTCTGTGGTCATTGGTTGGTTTATTTCCATAGAATGTTTGATAGGTATGATATATTATATATTAGGACTTGTCATCTTGAACGAAGTGAAAGATCTCTTCATTGTTTCTTTTGAGATTCTTCCTCCTTTCAGTCGTCAGAATGACAATCATTGTGAATGTATTATTAATTGTGAAACACCTTACTCTTCGTTATGCATAGGCGGGTACTCTGCCTTGCCTGCGGCGAACTTGCTATCGCTCGGCATAATACAAGCACGCTTGTCTTCTGCACTCGCTGAATCGCAACTTTGTTTATGGTCGTTCAATTGTGGCGTTTCCATTGTTATTGTTTATGCCGTTTTTATGAGTTTATTGACTTTTTTATACAACAAAATAAATATTGTTGTAAATATAATATTAGCAATAAAATAAACACTGAAATGAATATTGTCACTTGGTATCAGCCACATTATTGGTATATTAAACAAATAGTAGTATAAACTATTTTTACCTATAAACTGCAACCATTTGGGCCATTTGGCTTTATTTGAAAAATAATAGATTGTAATTATGCAGAATACGATATTGTTTATTATCTGTATTGGCGCAGATATAATGCCATTTATCATACAGATATAGCAAGTAGTCAGTATAAGCGCCAATAATCCGATGTATTTCTTTATAAGTTTTGCATATAATGTATATGATGCCCCAAATACAAAACATAAATTCGATACATACCAATAAGAACCAAACTTACATATATATAAGACAACAATAAGGAGTACTTGTACTATTGTAATAGATAAAAGAAGTCTTAAATGCTTTTTTACCAGTTTAAATAAAAGAAATGTTGTTATATAATCAAATAAGATAATTTTTATAAACCAAATATCAGTTCCTTCAGGCAAACTTAATCTCATGATATTTATATGGTTTATACTTACATTGTTATATGATGTTGTGTAAGGCAGTAGAATTGAATTTATTACATACACCAATGCAACGGGAGTCATGATTTTTACTATTTGCCTGAGAATATAGGAAAATGACGTATTATTTCTATTTGCATTTAATGAACTCAGCACTCCATATCCCGACATAAAGAAGAATATACTACAAGCAAATACGCCAAAATGTGGAATTAACAACATATTTGACAAGGCTGAATTATAACATTCATATTCATTGATTGAATGTACGAAAATTATTATTATCATTGCAATTCCACGAATTGCATATCCTTGTTCAAATGTTATTGTTGGTGATTTGTCAAACTCGCCGTTATTCATAGGCTGGTATTCCACCTTGTTGTGTTCGCTAAGTATCGGTGTTTCGGTGGGCATTGGTCTTATTGGTTTTGAATAAAAGGCAATTCTGTGCGGACGCTTTTTACATCAGAAGATAGTTAAGCACTGCATCCCAGTCGGGGAAACGCTCCGAACCGAAGTGTATCCACTCTCCCCGGAACTCACTGGCACCGTTCTTGCCGCGGTCATCAATGAGATAATCGCCAAGCAAGAGTTCCTTGTGGTGAGTAATAACTACACGTTTATGGAACACTCCGTTCATATATTTCTTCACCCACTCTATCTTGTCGCTCGCAGCAGTGGGATTGTTCCATGGCGATGTGGACAATATATACACGTCG
>JAFXGV010000049.1 GCA_017536765.1 Bacteroidaceae bacterium | reverse complement strand
CTCTCTTTTTCATAGTTTTGTCATGTCGAACGTATGTGAGACATCTCTGTTATCGCGTATTGTTTGAGATTCCTCGTCGTTTCACTCGCTCGGAATGACAGATTCGCAACTTGGTTGAATTTATATCGAACTCAGGTTAAACTACATCTTTTTATTCATCTCCCTGCAAAATGAGGCTGCTAAAAAATACTTTTTAGTCAGCCTTTTTGATTTTTACTCTTTATTAAGAAATCTTCCGGTCAACACCTTCACCGGTGCCCACACCGCTATGAGGCCCACAGCCACCACCGTGCCAAATACTGCAAGTACATCGCCACCTTCCACCTTCACGGGGTAGCTGTTAACTACAAAGTCACCCGCGCCATCGCCCAGGGTGAGCAGCCCATATTCCTGTTGCAGCAGGCAGGCACCAAGCCCTATGAGAATGCCGCTAATGGCGCCTATGGTGGATATTATGGTTCCTTCGAACACAAAAATATTTGTTATTATCTTGTCGGTGGCACCAAGCGCACGCATGGTGTTCATATTCTCGCGTTTTTCTATTATGAGCATCGACAGCGAGCCAATAATGTTGAAACAGGCTACAAGCAGAATGAACGACAGGAATATATAGGATATGAACTTTTCAATCTTCATCACTTTGAACACATCCTTCTGCTGTTCGTAGCGGTCCTCTAATAGAAAGCCGTTGCCTGTTACGGCCTCTATATCCCGTTTGGCCTGTGCGGCGGAACAACCGTCGGCAAGCTTTATCTCAATGCTTGTGGCCTCGTCGCGGGCACGCCCTAAAATCTCTCTTGCAAATTGTGCCGATGTGAGTATGTAGTGGTCGTCATATATTGGCTGGTTCACGGCAAATGTCACGCCCGATGATTGCAAAAATCTCTTTTTGAAATTGCTCGCAGGGTTGCTCATACTCACTTTTTTCCCTCGCCTGGGTGCATATATCTCCAGCGGGGTGGTGTGGTATATGCCGCAATTGAGGCTGCTCACAAGCCCTATGCCCGGCACCGCATAGTGGTTTATGCTGTCGCGCAGAGTGAATGTGCCGTTGCCAAGCAGGGCGGCTTCAATGTTTGTGAGTTCACGGAAGTTCTCTTCAACGCCTTTAAGCGTTATCATCACCTGCCTGCCGTTGTATTGCGCCATAGCCTTGTCCTCCACGGCAACGGTTGCCACCGCCACGCAGGGCAACGCACGCAGGCGACTGCATAGCAGGCTGTCGGCTGTGAAGCCTTTGCCGCGCTCGGCCGTTATCTTAATGTCGGCATCGAATGCCGTGAACTGCTGCGTCACCATCTCCTTGAACCCGTTGAACACCGATAGCGTGCACACCATAGCTATGGTGGCCAGCGCCACACCGGCTATGGCCACACCCGATATTATGTTTATCACCTGGTGGCTTTTCTTTGAAAACAGGTAGCGGGTGGCTATGTATAACGGCAGGTTCATAGCTTGGGTGTGTGTCAATCCTTCAGCAGCTCGTCGATGTGCTCAATGTAGTCGAGCGAGTCGTCAAGATAGAAACGCACTTCGGGTATTATTCTCAACTGGTGGCGCACACGGTTGCCTAACTCAAAGCGTATGGCTTTGATGTTGCTGTTCAGGTGCTCTACCACCTCGTTGCCCTTCTCCGAGGGGAATACGCTCAAATATGCTTTTGCTATGCCCAAGTCGGGGCTTACACGCACCACGCTCACCGATACCATTATGCCGCGTGTCTCCTTGGCAAGGCGCAATAGTATATCGCTGAGCTCCTTTTGTATGAGGCGTGAAATCTTGTTTTGTCTTGTACTGTCCATATTCTGTAATTATTTCTTTCTTATAATCGTGAGTCCGTCGCGCAGCGGCAGTATCACCTCCTCCACGCGACTGTCGTTGCGAACAAGGTCGTTGAATGCCCTCACTCCGTTGGTCTGTGCATCCTGGCGCTTTTCGTCTATCACCCAACCATCCCACAGTGTGTTGTCGGCAAGTATCCAGCCGCCTTCGTTCAGGTGGTTCAGCGCAAGTTCGTAGTATGCGGTATATTCGCGCTTGTTGCCGTCGATGAACACAAGGTCGAACTTCTCGTTCATCGTGGGTACTACATCGAGCGCGCTGCCTATGGTAAAGACAATCTTGTCGGCAACGGGTGAGTTCTCTATCCAGCGGCGGGTGAAATCCTCCAGCTCGTCATCCACCTCAAAGGTGAAGAGCTTGCCGTCGCTGCCAAGCCCTTCGGCCATACATATGGCCGAATAGCCCGTGTATGTGCCTATCTCCAATATGCACTTGGGGCGTATCATCTGCACAAGCAACTTCAGCAGCCTGCCCTGCACCTGCCCCGATGCCATATGCGGGTTTATAATCTCCACATTGGTGGCACGGTATAGCCTGTATAGGTAGTCGCCTTCGGGGCTGCTGTGTGCGGCAATGTAATCGTCAAGCCTGCTGTCGATGCTCATAACCTGTTTCTTAATTTTCTGCGAAGATACAATAATTCTATGAAAATGAGAAATTACACCGCCCGCAGCTCGCCATTTTGTTGTTTTTACAAATGTTATTCGTAAATTCGCATAGTTAAACGCTATGGGTAAAAACGACAAAAACGGTGCAAATGGCAGCGGGGGGCGCAATAATTCGCCCCTTGCCCGCTACCGTATATATCTGCAACTCGAAAAATCATTGTCGCCCAACACGTTGGATGCCTATATGAGCGATGTGAACAAGTTCCGCGACTTTCTGCGAGAAGGTGACAAGGAGATACTTGATGCAACCATAGACGATTTCCGCGATTTCCTTGCCGCGCTCAACGATGTGGGCATTCTGCCCCGCTCGCAGGCGCGCATCCTCTCGTCGCTTCGCTCCTTTTACGGTTTTTTGCGGCTTGACGGTTTTCTGGAAAATGATCCTACAGAACTGCTTAAAACTCCCAAAATAGGTATGCGCCTGCCATCGGTGCTCAGTGTGCAGGAGATAGACGACATCATAAATGCCATAGACCTCTCCAAGCCCGAAGGGCAGCGTAATCGTGCAATGATAGAGATGCTCTACAGCTGCGGCCTGCGTGTGTCGGAACTGTGCAACCTCAAACTGTCCCACCTCTACCTCACCGAGGGGTTCATACGTGTCACGGGAAAGGGTGACAAGCAGCGCTTGGTGCCCATCTCGCAACGTGCCATTGCCGAGTTAGAGGCTTATCGCATCGACCGCGACCACATTAATATAAAGGCCGGGTACAGCGACTTTGTCTTCATAAGCGAGCGGCGCAAAAAATCGCTCTCGCGCATTATGGTGTTCCATTTCATAAAGGAACTGGCTGCAGCGGCGGGTATCACAAAGAGCATAAGCCCACACACCTTCCGCCACTCATTTGCCACCCATCTGCTCGAAGGCGGGGCCAATTTGCGCATAATACAGGCAATGCTTGGGCACGAGAGCATTGCAACCACCGAAATATACACACACATAGACCGCACCCGCCTGCGCCAAGAGATAATAGAGCATCACCCGCGCAATAAAAAAGCCGTTCTCAAATAAAGCGCCTGCATTGAGTGAAAAATGTTGAAAAAGTGCATAATGTGCACACTTTTGTGTTTGTAGTGTGAAGAAATAGAGCTATCTTCGCGTGAAATTTGATAAATAAACAATAAGATTATAAAAACGATGAAAAAATTATCTTTTCTGCTATCGTTGATGGTAGTTCTCTTGTGCTCTTGCAGCTCCAAAATGGGTGTTCTCCCCGCAGAGTATTTCACGGTTACACCTGCTGTGCTCGAGGTTGTGGGTAGCGAAGTGCTCGTTACAATCGATGGAAAATTCCCTGCAAAGTTCTTCAACAAAAAGTCTATTCTCACAATAACACCCGTGCTCAAATACGACGGTGGCTCGGCTACTGCGGAGCCTGTTACATTCCAGGGCGAGAAGGTGCGCGGCAACAACCGCACTATCCTCTACGACAAGGGTGGCAATTTCACAATGAAGATGACATTCGACTATGTTCCCGCAATGGAGAAATGTGCTCTTTACCTCAACTTCACCGTGAAGAAGGGCGACAAGGTATATACCATACCCGAAGTTAAGGTGGCCGATGGTTGCATTGCCACATCGCAGCTCTATCGCACCACAGCCAAGAAGGCCAACATTGCTATTGGCGAGGATGCCTTCCAGCGCGTTATCAAGCAGGCCAAGGAGGCCAACATTATGTTCCTCATACAGCAGACCAATCTGCGTGCAGCCGAGCTCAAGAGCGATGCTATGAAGGAACTCACAGCCGCAATGAACGACGTTGCCACCGATGTGAAGAACAAGGTGGTGGATAATGTGGAGGTTTCGGCCTATGCCTCTCCCGACGGCGGTATGCTGCTCAACACCGATGTAGCTACCGGCCGCGAGAACAACACCTCGAAATTCGTGAAGAAGGAGATGGACAAGGCTAAGCTCGAGGGCTACCTCGACACCGATTACACAGCCGAGGACTGGGAAGGCTTCAAGGAATTGGTTTCGAAATCGAACCTTCCCGACAAGGAGATTATCCTGCGCGTTCTCTCTATGTACAACGAACCCGAGGAGCGCGAGCAGCAGATAAAGAACATCTCGTCGGTTTACAGCGACCTTGCCAACGAGATTCTTCCCCAGCTGCGCCGTGCACGCATCACACTCAACTATCAGCTCATCGGCCGCAGCGACGATGAGATTATGGAGCAGTTTGCAGCCGATCCCAAAGTACTCTCGCTCGAGGAGATTCTCTACTCGGCCATCCTCACCGACGATGTTAACGAGCAGAAGAAGATATACTCGACAGCCACCAAGCTCTATCCCGCCGACTATCGCGGTTACAACAACCTTGGCGTGCTTGCCTACAATGCAGGCGACTACGCCACAGCTGCCGACTATTTTGCACAGGCTGCCAAGATAGACAAGAACGCTCCCGAGGTAAATGTGAACCTTGGTTATATGGAGCTTCTCAACGGTAATGTGGCTGCAGCCGAGTCCTATATGGCTATCGGCTCGGGTGCCAAGGCCGGCGACGAGGCTCTTGGTAACCTCTACATAGCACAGGGCCTGTACGGCCGTGCAGCCTATCTGCTTGAGAAGCGGCCCACCAACAGTACCGCGCTTGCGCAGATGCTCGATGGCGACTACAGCACAGCCAAAAAGACCATTGCATCCATCAAGAACCCCGATGCCACAACACACTACATAAAGGCTGTTCTTGGTGCACGCACCGGCAATGCCGCGCTCATATACGACGGCCTTAAGAGTGCCGTTAAACTCGATTCCTCTTTGGCTGCCAAGGCTCTCAACGACCTTGAATTTGCAAAATATGTCAATGACGAGGCTTTCAAATCAATCCTTAAGTAAGTGACCTCTACCACTAACATAAATGAGCAGGTTGGTGTGCTTGCCCTTTCGAGGGTGCAGGTGCACAACCCTGCTCTTCTTCGTCAAATAATGGATGTTGCGGGCAGCGCCAAGGAACTGTTCGACAACTTGCCATATATAAACGATTTCCTCCCCAATGCATCTCCCACCTTAGTGGCTGCGTTGAAGGACCCGCAGATTATGGAGCGTGCCAGGCGCGAAATGGATTTCATCCTCTCCAAAGGCATTAAACTCACCTGCATTAGCGACAGTGACTACCCCGCTCGCTTGTACGACTGTTGTGATGCCCCCATCGCTCTCTATTCGTTGGGCGACATCCCTTTCAATGCAAAGCACATTGTATCCATAGTGGGTACCCGCCACGCCACAGCCTATGGCAAGGATATGTGCCGCAATTTTGTGATAGACCTTGCCCGCCTGTTGCCCGATACTCTCATAGTGAGCGGCCTTGCATACGGCATTGATATATGCGCTCACCGCGCAGCTGTCGAGGCAGGGCTCCCCACCGTGGGTGTACTTGCTCACGGGCTCGATATGATATACCCGCAAACACACCGTGCCACGGCAAAAAGTATGATAGAGCAGGGTGGCGGTCTCCTCACGGAGTTTATGAGCGAAACCACTCCCTTCCCTTCTAATTTTGTGCAGCGCAACAGAATAGTTGCCGGAATGGCCGATGCCACGGTGGTTATAGAGTCGGCTTCCAAGGGAGGCTCGCTCATTACCGCCTCTATGGCACAGGGCTATTCGCGTGACTGCTTTGCCTTCCCGGGCCGTGTGAATGACCAATACTCCTGTGGCTGCAACGAACTCGTGGCACGCAACCGTGCCGCCCTCGTAACATCGGCCTACGATTTCGTGGAGGCAATGAACTGGAGCACAGGCAAGGCGAAGAAGGCGCATCAAACCGAGATATTCCCCGAATTTACTCCTCAGGAAGAGGTGGTGATGGCCTTGCTTAAGTCGGCATCCGACGGGTTGCAGATAAACCAGTTAGTGGTGCAGGCCGATATGCCCGTGAATGTGCTTATGCCCCTGCTCTTTGATATGGAGATGAAGGGCTATGTAAAAGCCGCGGCAGGTGGCTGCTACCGCGCAATCATCTAAATATTTTATTTGTGTATAGTATAATCATCTTTTATGAGTTTTAATATTAATGCTTCTTGGTCCCGCGGAGTTTTTAGTTTGAAAACAGTTATTTTCATTGTAGGAGCTTTTATAATACCGTGCGCAGATGTGTATTTCGATATTCTGCAACATTCCCATAATTATGAGGGTGAACTGCTCGTTAGATTTAACGGTAAGCAGGTGCCCCATTCTCAGAAACGAACCGCTTTAGTCTATTTAGACAAAGACACGGTGGATATAAAGCAATATGGGATATTGCCTAAACTGCTGAACCCTACAAAATATGTAATGAAAGATGTGCATATTGAATATACCGTAAGCAGTATTAAATCTAAAATAGTAAGTACCGATTACTATTCCCTTCACCGCGTAGGTAATAAATCTAAATTAGATAACAAGGATAAGACTTTGTATGCCAAAACGGAAATTCCCGAGGTTTTTTCGTTAATGAGAATTTCTAATGGCGGTGTCATTGATGTGCAGATTCGTGCTACATATAACGGTATAGAACAGCCTTTTATGTATAATACACATATTGTAGCAAAAAAGTTGCGGCACACCGATATTATAAAACGCAGGGAACTTATTCTGAACAATGCATATGGCTATACCGTATCTCACTCCACAGATACCGTTGATATATATATATTAAACGGTAATAGAGCGGAAATTATGTATGGTGTATCAAAAAACAGATTAAGGGAATATGATAAAACGAATCGACTTGATTCAAAAGAAGAGAATATTGTGGAAAATACGTCGGAAATAACCGGCGTGACAGAAGTGAGTACTCAAAAAGGAGAAAACTATTACGATTGGTTGTGGTATGTTAAAATAATAGTTATGGTATTACTAATAATAGGTGCTACAATTGGTGGTTTCTATGTAGTGGAAAGAATAAAGGAGAAGTGTGGCATAAAAGACGACTCTTTTATAGAAACTGTATTATTTCTTGTGTTGTTTCTTGTGGAGGTTATGATTGTGTATTTGATAGAATATATATATCGTCTGTTTTGAAAATGTCCCCCCGAAGAGAAATATAAACAAACACGCTGCAACCTTTATCGACATTGTAAATGTTTTTGTATATTAGCAAAGTATTTTTGAACCCGGATTGTTAAATGAAAGAATTTGTAATATCGACCACCAAAAAGGAGACCGCCATTCTTGTGGGCCTCATAACCTCCACGCAGAATGAGCGCAAAACCAACGAGTACCTCGACGAGCTTGAATTTCTTGCTCAAACTGCGGGTGCCGAGGTGGTAAAACGTTTTACGCAGCGCCTGGAGCATCCTCACTCGGCAACCTATGTGGGCAGTGGTAAACTCACGGAGATAGCCGAATATGTGGAGATGCGCAAGGATACCGACGAGGAGATTGGTATGGTTATTTTCGACGACGAGCTGTCGGCCAAGCAGTTGCGTAACATCGAAAAGGAACTTAAAATAAAGATACTCGACCGCACATCGCTCATCCTGGATATCTTTGCTATGCGTGCGCAAACCGCACACGCCAAGGTACAGGTGGAGCTGGCGCAGTACAAATATATGCTCCCCCGCCTGCAACGCCTGTGGACCCACCTGGAACGTCAGGGTGGTGGCTCGGGTAGCGGCAAGGGCGGTAGCGTGGGCCTTCGCGGTCCGGGTGAAACACAGCTCGAAATGGACCGTCGTATAATTCTGGGCCGTATGTCGTTGCTCAAAGAGCAGCTTGCACAGATAGACCGCCAAAAGTCCATTCAGCGCAAGAACCGTGGCCGTCTCATCCGCGTGGCGCTTGTGGGCTATACCAACGTGGGTAAATCCACCCTTATGAACCTGCTTGCCAAGAGCGAGGTGTTTGCCGAAAACAAGCTCTTTGCAACGCTCGACACCACGGTGCGCAAGGTAATCATAGAGAACCTCCCGTTCTTGCTTTCCGACACCGTTGGTTTCATACGCAAGCTGCCCACCGATCTTGTCGAGTCGTTCAAATCTACCCTTGATGAGGTGCGCGAGGCCGATCTGCTGCTGCACGTGGTGGATATATCGCACCCCGAGTTCGAAGACCAGATAGCCGTTGTGAACAAAACACTTGCCGACCTCAACTGCGGCGACAAGCCTATGATGGTTGTCTTTAACAAGGTAGATGCCTTTACATATGTGCAGAAGGAGGAAGACGACCTCACTCCCAAAACGCGCGAGAACATCAGCCTCGACGAACTCAAGGCATCGTGGCTCTCCAAACTGTCCGATAACTGCATCTTCATATCGGCACGCGAGCGCACCAACATCGACGACCTCAAGGATATAATATACAAACGAGTGTGCGAGTTGCACGTTCAGAAATACCCATACAACGATTTCCTCTATCAAACATACGACGAGGAGCAGTGGAAAGAGTGATAATTATAAAAATATAGCTGTTGTTTCATAATTGCGAGGTTAAAAGCAATGTCATATCGAACGAATGTGAGATATCTCAATCTTATCTGTTTCAGATTCCTCACACAAGGTTCGGAATGACAAACTACATTTGAGGCAGCAGTGGAAAGAGTAAGAAATAATTTGTTAAACATAAAAATAGAAAACTATGGCAGCAATTCCCGAATTTAAGTATGCCCATATGTTCCAGCAGGGCAAAGACACCACAGAGTACTATCTCCTTTCAAAAGAGGGTGTATCGGTAGGCGAGTTCGAAGGCAAGCCTATGCTGAAGGTTACCCCCGAGGCTTTGACACTTATGTCGCGCACAGCGTTCCGCGATGTGTCGTTTATGCTGCGCCGCTCACACAACGAGCAGGTTGCTAAAATCCTCACCGACCCCGAGGCAAGCGAGAACGACAAGTATGTAGCACTCACCTTCCTGCGCAATGCCGAGGTTGCCTGCAAAGGCCAGTTGCCCTTGTGCCAGGATACCGGTACAGCAATTATCCACGGCGAGAAGGGCCAGCAGGTGTGGACAGGCTTCTGCGACGAAGAGGCTCTTGCACGCGGTGTATATGACACCTACACACAGGAGAACCTGCGTTACAGCCAGAATGCCCCCCTCACAATGTACGACGAGGTGAACACCCGTTGCAACCTCCCCGCACAGATAGATTTGGAGGCTACCGAGGGTATGGAATACCGTTTCCTTATGGTAACCAAGGGCGGTGGCTCGGCCAATAAAACATACCTCTATCAGGAAACCAAGGCGCTTCTGAATCCCGCAACGCTCGTTCCTTTCCTCGTGGAGAAGATGAAGAGCTTGGGTACAGCAGCCTGCCCCCCTTACCACATTGCATTTGTGATAGGTGGCACATCGGCCGAGAAGAACCTTCTCACCGTTAAGTTGGCATCTACACACTTCTATGACAACCTGCCCACCACAGGCGACGAAACAGGCCGTGCCTTCCGCGATATAGAGCTCGAAAAGCAGTTGCTCGACGAGGCTCACCGCATAGGCCTTGGTGCACAGTTCGGTGGTAAATACCTTGCTCACGATATTCGCGTGGTTCGTCTGCCCCGTCACGGTGCAAGCTGCCCCGTGGGTATGGGCGTGAGCTGCTCGGCCGACCGCAACATAAAGGCAAAAATCAACAAAGACGGTATATGGATTGAGAAACTCGACGACCAGCCCGCCACCCTCATCCCCGAGGAGTTGCGTAACGCAGGCGAGGGCGACATCGTGCGCGTAGATCTCAACCGCCCTATGAAGGAGGTTTGTGCGCAGTTGTCGCAGTACCCCATTGCCACCCGCTTGTCGCTCAACGGCACCATCATCGTGGGCCGCGACATTGCTCACGCAAAGCTCAAAGAGCGCATCGACCGTGGCGAGGGCCTTCCCCAGTACATAAAGGACCACCCCATCTACTATGCAGGTCCCGCAAAAACTCCCGCAGGAATGCCTTGCGGCTCTATGGGCCCCACAACAGCAGGTCGTATGGACTCTTACGTTGATTTGTTCCAGGAGAATGGCGGTTCAATGATTATGCTTGCCAAGGGTAACCGCAGCCAGCAGGTGACCGATGCTTGCAAAAAGCACGGTGGTTTCTATTTGGGCTCTATCGGTGGTCCCGCAGCCATTCTTGCGCAGAACAACATTAAGAGCATCGAGTGTGTTGAATATCCCGAGCTTGGTATGGAGGCTATCTGGAAGATTGAGGTAGAGGACTTCCCCGCATTCATCTTGGTAGATGACAAGGGCAACGACTTCTTCAAGCAGATAAAGCCTCGTTGCGCAGGTTGCAAATAAAGAGTGAATTTTAAGAATTATTTTGAGAAAAACTATTGCAGTTATCCCTGAAAATTGCGATAATTGCAGCGGATAAACAATTTAACAATTTAAGGATTATGGATAAATCATTGAAAGGAACAAAGACCGAGGCCAACTTGTGGGCAGCGTTCGCAGGTGAGAGCCAGGCACGTAATAAATATACATATTACGCAAGCAAAGCTAAAAAGGATGGTTTTGAGCAGATAGCAGCTATCTTCCAGGAGACAGCAGACCAGGAGAAGGAGCACGCTAAACTTTGGTTCAAGCTGGTACACGGCATCGAGGGCACAGCCGAGAATCTTGTAGATGCCGCCGCAGGCGAGAACTACGAGTGGACCGATATGTACCCCACAATGGCCAAAGAGGCTCGCGAGGAGGGCTTTATGGAAATTGCAGCAATGTTTGAAATGGTAGCCAAGGTTGAGGCTGCTCACGAGGCGCGCTACAAGAAGTTGTTGCAGAACGTGCAGGGTGGCGTGGTATTCAGCCGCGACAACGATTGCATCTGGCAGTGCCGCAACTGCGGTCACTTGCACTTTGGCAAGATGGCTCCCGAAATGTGCCCCGTATGCGCTCACCCCAAAGCATACTTCCAAATCAAGCCCGAGAATTATTGATTTCTCTTATAAAAGCAAAGAGGCGGCCTATGGGCCGCCTCTTTGCTTTTATACCTTTCTGTTTCTATGCAATAAAGTTTATGTATATAAGATAGGCTGCCACACCTATTGCGGTGAGGAGCAGCGATTTCAGTATTATATGAACTATCAATTTCATTGTTTTGTACGGATTCGAAAACAGCCTGCCCTTGCGGGCAGGCTGTTTCTCTTTTTTGTTTACAGCGTTAATTAACCCTCGTGAATAGCCTCTGAAGGACAAACACTTGCGCAAGAACCGCAATCGATGCACATATCGGGGTTGATAGAATATTTCTCACCCTCTGAAATTGCACCCTGAGGACACTCGTCGATACATGTACCGCAAGCAACGCAGTCATCTGAAATTACGTAAGCCATAGTTGTAAATATTAAATTTGTATTATCCGTGTGCGAAGATACTGCTTTTTGGGATATGGTATCCAAGAAACCTGTATTTTAACATATTTTTACAATTATGGAGGCCTCACAATATTTTATAATATTAAAACAGTTTTTACCTTAGCACCGCAATAATAGCCCTCAAAGCGCGTTATAGATAAGTGATGAGAAAATTTTTATACATAATAATATTGTTGCTGCTCCCGCTTGCCACGTTTGCACAGGAGCGCAAGGTGCAGAACAAGCCTTATATCGACTACCGCCGCCTGCATTATGGCTTCTTTGTGGGTGCTCATATGCAGGATATGGAATTTATGAACAATAATTTCGTGACCGATGCGGGCGAGCAGTGGTATGCCGATATTGCAAGCTACAACCCGGGCTTCACCGTGGGTGTGCTTGCCGACTGGCGTTTGAGCACCCATTTTTCGCTACGCGCCCTGCCCACGCTCCATTTCGGGCAGAATACCATAATATTCCGCGAGCACAACACCGGCACCCGCGAGCGTCAGCAGGTGAAAACAACCTACCTTGCACTGCCGTTGCACGTAAAATATTCGGCCGAGCGTTTCAACAACTACCGCCCATACCTCACTGCGGGCATTGCGCCTATGATGAACCTCACCGTGAAAAAGCAGCGCCCCATACTTTTTAAGAAATTCGATTGTATGTTCGAGGTGGGCTTTGGTTGCGATTTCTACCTGCCCTTCTTCAAACTCATTCCCGAGCTTAAATTTGCCTTCAGCCTTGTGGATGTGCTCGACAAGGACCGCAAGGATTTGCTCGACGAGAATGTCATAAAGTTCACGCAGTCGGTCGATAAGATTGTGAGCAAAATGATTATCCTCTCGTTCTATTTCGAATAATTCTTTGTAAAAACCAAAAGAAATATTTGCAGGGAGAAAAAATAAGTGTATCTTCGCAACCAAGAGAAACAGAGAAACGGTTATGACAAGCAACGTGAACAGATATTGGTGGTGGCGCCTCTCGAGAAAACACTCGTGAGCGTAGTCGCGCGTATCTATGAACCTGCAAGTTTGTAAAATACAAGGACCGACCTCACGAGGCCGGTCCTTCCTTTTTTATTTATATTATAGAACGAACAAATAAAAGAATACTATTATGAGACAGAAACGCTATCTTCTGCAGGAGAATGAGATTCCCACACAGTGGTATAACATACAGGCCGATATGGTGAACAAGCCTCAGCCTATGCTCAGCCCCAAGACACACGAACCCATCACGGTTGAGGAGCTGTCGCAGCTGCTCAGTAAAGAATCGGCACGTCAGGAGCTTAACTTCACCGATGCTTGGATAGATATCCCCGAGCCGGTGCAGGAGATGTATCGCTATTATCGTTCCACTCCTCTTGTGCGTGCATACGCTCTTGAAGAGGCATTGGGCACCCCTGCTCACATTTACTTCAAGAATGAGAGCGTGAGCCCTGTGGGCTCGCACAAGCTCAATTCAGCCCTTCCGCAGGCCTACTATTGCAAGATAGAGGGTACCACCAACGTAACCACCGAAACAGGTGCGGGGCAGTGGGGTACAGCGCTTTCATATGCTGCCAAGGCATTTGGTGTGGAGTGTGCCGTTTATCAGGTGAAACTGAGCTACGAGCAAAAGCCCTATCGCCGCAGCGTGATGCAGGCATTCGGCGCCCAGGTGACACCCTCGCCATCTATGTCCACCCGTGCCGGCAAGGATATAATCACGCAGATGCCCAACCACCAGGGTTCGCTGGGTACTGCCATAAGCGAGGCGGTGGAGCTTGCAATGACCACTCCTAACTGTAAATATGCTCTTGGCTCGGTGATGAGCCACGTGAGCCTGCACCAGACAATCATTGGCCTGGAGGCCGAAAAACAGATGGCAATGGCCGGTGAGTACCCCGATGTGGTTATCGCCTGCTTTGGCGGCAGCTCCAATTTCTCGGGCCTTGCATTCCCCTTTATGCGCCACAATATAAAGGAGGGTAAGAAAACCCGCTTTGTGGCAGCCGAGCCCGAATCGTGCCCCAAACTGTCGCGTGGCCGTTTCTGCTACGACTACGGCGATGAGACGGGCTACACCCCTCTGATGCCTATGTACTCGCTGGGCCATAAGTTCAAACCTGCCAATATACACGCAGGCGGTTTGCGTTACCACGGTGCCGGCGTTATCGTCTCGCAGCTGCTCAAAGACGGCCTTATGGAGGCTGCCGATGTGAGCCAGCTCGACTCCTTCAAGGCGGGCCTGCTCTTTGCAAAGACCGAGGGCATTGTGCCCGCACCCGAGTCGTGCCACGCCATTGCCGCCACCATTGCCGAGGCTATGAAGTGCAAGGAGAGCGGCGAGGAGAAGGTGTTGCTGTTTGCCCTCTCGGGCCACGGCCTTATGGATATGCCTTCGTACAATCAATACATATCGGGCAGCCTCAGCAACCACACCATAAGCGATGAGGAGATAGAAGAAAATCTTAAAGGCTCTTTCATAGAATAATATAAGCTAATTGTATAGTATTTTGCAAAAGGTTGTCATTTCGACGACCATATGGGAGGAGAAATCTCAATAAACAATTATTCGGTTTTCTCACATACGTTAGAGATGACAATTCTGCATTTAGTGTAATGTTGTATATAATTACCTAATAGAGATACACGATGGAAAGAAGAAAGATGATGTATGTGCACGGCTTTGCCTCGTCGGGCAGTTCGGGCACGGTGATGGCACTGCGCCACCATCTGCCCCATTGGCAGGTGATAGCCCCCGACCTCCCCGTCGATCCTTTTGAGGCGCTGGAACTGCTGTGTTCCACCGTGGAGCGCGAAAAGCCCGAAATAGTGGTGGGTACCTCAATGGGCGGTATGTACACGCAGCAGCTGTGGGGCGTGCCGCGTGTGGTGGTGAATCCCTCGTTCGAGATGTCGCGCTCGCTGCTGTTTGGCAAGATGGGGCGTAACAAATATATGTCGAAACGGCAGGACGGCGCCACCGAGTTCCGCATAGACAAGAACATTGTGGAGCGTTTCAAGCAGATGGAAAAAGAGCAGTTTGCCGGTATAACCGAGCAGGAAAAACAACTTGTGATAGGTCTCTTTGGCGACAAGGACCCCGTAGTGCACTTCCAACCGCTTATGGCAAGCCTCTATGGTGAGGAGCGCTGCCGCTGGTTCGACGGTGAGCACCGCCTCAATGACAAGATTGTGAAAAACGTGCTGCTGCCTCTGTTGCAGGAGCTGCTTGGAACCGATATAGAAAAAACTTGGCAAGATTATTAGTCTTGCCAAGTTTTTTCTATATCATCTCGCTTGCTTCGTGCCACGGCTTGGGCACAGCGGGCAGTGTCTTGTTTATAACGTGGGCAAGCAGGGCGGCGCATATCGCTGCCACAATCACGGTTGTGATGTCGGCTGTTGTGCTGTTTACAATCTCCTCGGTGGCAGTGGGACCGTAAAGGTGGTTGCTTATCACGGCCAATGAGTTATTTACAATGTGCCCTACAATGGCAGGCAGCAGGCTGCCTGTGCGGTAGTATATCCAACCGAATCCTATGCCCATACAGGTGGCGTAGAATATCTGCACAGGGTTGCCGTGTATGGCGCCAAAGAGCAACGAGGCAATGATGATGGCCACCCACGGCTTGTTGAAAAAGTGCAGCAGTGTACCCTGTATGGCACCACGGAATAGCAATTCCTCCAAAACGGGGCCTATGATTGCAATGGATATTATGCCGGTGCCGCTGTCGAGCATCTGCTCTATCTCCGTCTGGAAATTGTTCTCAAGCCCTAACCACACGGCTATAATGTTGAAAACTATCATCATACAGCCAATGAACAGGGTTGACAGGACAAGCACGTTGCGCTTTACCTCGTGCAGGAACCCTTTGCTTATGCGCACATATTTGAAAACGAGCAGGTGTCCTATGGTTACCAACGACGACAGCAACATACCCACCGCCACGCCATTTGAACTATATTGCTGTGCAATATTGGATGTGGATGTTATGAACTCTTTGTATGTCATAGGTTCTGCCAGGTAGTTGTACAACAGATAGCTTACATACTGCCCGGCTGCGATAAATATAAGTTGGTAGATGAAAAAGTATGCCACTAACTTTGCCACTGTGGCAAAAAGATACACTCGTTTTACTAATTTACCCATAGTCGTAGTTTTTAATGGTTCATATACCGCGGCAGTGGTGCCCTCGTTTCCCTCTCGCTTAAATGCCGCGTTTCACGCGTGCCACATCCACGCCTATCTGCAGTTTCAGGTCGTCGATGCTGTTGAAGGGTATCTCGTCGCGCAGGCGGCGCAGGAACGATACCGCTATCTTGTGCCCATAGATATCCTGCGAAAAGTCTATTATATGCACCTCGGCAGTGCGCAGGTCAACCCCTTGCAGTGTGGGCTTTATGCCTATGTTCATAACCCCCTTGTAGCGGTTGCCGGCAACGGTCACGGCCACCTCATATACGCCATCCTTGGGCAGCATCTTCATATCGTCGCTCACCGTGATGTTGGCTGTGGGGAACCCTATCTTGCGCCCTAAGGCAGCGCCGTGTGCCACGGTGCCCTCGAGTGAGTAGGGGCGGCCAAGCAGTTTCTGCGCCACATCGGTGTGCCCTGCGGCAAGAGCGCGGCGCACTGCCGACGAACTCAAATTAGTGCCGTTGGGGGCATATCGTGCAGTCCGGAACACGTCAATGCCTAATTTCTCTCCATAGGCAACATATTCGTTTATGCCCTCTCCCTCCTGTGGCAGGCCAAAGTGGTGGTCATACCCCACGGCAAGCAGCTCCACGCCTATCTTCTCTTTGAGAACCTCTTTCATAAAGCGCTCGGCAGTCATTGCAGCCATATAGCTGTCGAAATCGAGCAGTATGCAACGCTCCACACCCAACTGCTCGAGCAGGGCGGTCTTCTCCTTGTTTGTGGTGAGCAGGAAGGGCTCGCACTCGGCGCCGAACAGTATGCGCGGGTGCTGCATAAAGGTTATTACCGTGATGGGCAATCCTCGCCCCGCGGCAGCCTCGCGCAACTCATTTATCATTGCCACGTGCCCCGTGTGCACTCCGTCGTATGAACCAATGGTGGCAGCGGTGGGCATTTTCTCAATGTTGTCGATGTTGGTTATAATCTCCATATATGCTCAAAATAAATCTTAATCTTTCAATAAAATATCTCCCCATTGCGAGTTTCTCTCCACAAGCATCGCATCGATGCCCACACTGCGTGCGGCGGCACAGTTGTCGGCCGAGTCGTCGAAAAAGAGCGTGTCAAAGGCCTGCATCCCTGCTTCTTGCAGCATCTGCACGAAAATCTCCTTGTCGGGCTTGCAGCGGTGCATCTCGTATGACAGGAAAATGCGGTCGAAATACTCCTCAACCCTCTTGCCCTCAATCTGCTCTATGTTACGGGCTATCTGCTCCCAATGCAATGCGTTGGTGTTGCTAAGCAGGAACAGCTTGTGCCCCCGGCGGCGCAGGCCGGTGAGGCGTTGCCATTTATAGAGCGGCAAGTCGCCTATGAGGGCGCGCCACGCATCGCGTATGTGGGCCTGCAGTGCATCGGCAGGCATCTCCCTTGTCTGCTGTGGCAAAAGGGCAGTGATGAACTCATATAGCTCCTCGGTGGAAATAAGCCCCTTTTCGTAGCCCATCATTGTGCTGTTGGCAAGGGTGTATGCCTCGCTCAAAACGGCCCTGTCTGCACCAAGCGCGGCAAACGCCTCGAAGGTGCGTTGTGGGTGTATGTCGAGCAATATGCCGCCCAGGTCGAACACAATATTTTTCTTATCAATAGCCATATATAATGCGTGTTTTATAAAGGGAAAAGCATTTATTAAATGCGAAGATATATTTTTTTTTGGAAAAACCTTGTTTCTGTGAATAAAATGTATTACTTTTGCGCTGTATTCCTGAAACACGGAGTACACGGGCTTTTAGCTCAGTTGGTTAGAGCAACAGACTCATAATCTGGAGGTCCCAGGTTCAAGCCCTGGATGGCCCACAAAGAGAATCGCAAACGCGGTTCTCTTTTTTATCTTTTGGGCTTGCCCCTTCGGTTATCTCCTTCGTTTTATTGGCTCAGTAGAAATTTACTGTGGGTTAATAAAAAAGTACTATCTTTGTTTTTATGGAAACAAAGATGTTAGAACAGTTAGCTCAACTAGTATTCCCCAAAGAAATCCTTGAGCGTTTTTTAATAGTAAAAATTGAGACAGACGAAGCCGATATAGATGCGATGTCTATGACAATCCATTTAGATGAACGTATCAATAAGGCTTATCAAGAAAACGCCGAATACGAAT
>JAFXGV010000048.1 GCA_017536765.1 Bacteroidaceae bacterium | reverse complement strand
CAGGGAGATGAATAAAAAGATGTAGTTTAAAGCTTTTGCAAACGAGCAAAACATAAAGTTTACTTTAATGTTTTACTGCGAGTGCAGCAAAGGTTCGCTATAAGCAGTGTGCTTGCGCAGCCTGAAAAACCGCAGTTTACTAAGCGTAAATGAGGATTTTGAAGGCAAGCGTAACGCAAAAAATTTGTGCAAACGAGTTAAATGTAAAGTTTACTTTGCGATTTTACAACGAGTGCAGCCAAATTTGGGGAACCAAATACACTTTTTAGTCATCTTCTTTTTAATATATCCTTATCACCATTCCTCCAAAATCCTCTGCGCCTCCTTGTCGCCCTCTCTTGCAAGGTCGCGGTAGAGGTCCTTTGCTAGGCGTTTGTTCTTTCTTATTCCGCGCCCGTTGCGGTAACACTCTGCAAGATATTTGATGCCTTCTACACTCTTTTGCGCCCTGAGTTTAAGCGCCCAGCCATATGCAGCCGTGTAGTTGGCAAGCGAATCCTCGTGGTACATCATATAGAGCATTGCATCAGCGTGGTTCAGCTGCGCAGCCTGCTGTGTAACATCGAGCCGTGTGCCAAGCAACGAATCGTTTTCAATATTTTCGGCTATCATATAACGGCTGTAGAGGTATAGCGCATCAGGGTTCTTCTGCAACGCCGATTTACGTATAAGTGCAGCCCCCTCAATGCTGTCACCATTCTCCAAGTGAGCCTTGCCAAGCTCGAATTCCGATGCGGCATAGCCCTGTTCCACAGCCTTTTCGAACCAATGTATGGCCGCAAGGATATCCTTCTCGGTTCCTTCGCCGTTGCGATACATAAGCGCCACATCGTGTTGTGCGGGTGCATAATTATTTTTTGCTGCTTTAAGCATAAATTTGAATGCCTGCGGCTTGTTTATCTTCAGCGAGTGGCCGTCGCGGTAATATTCGCCTATGCGATATGCCGCTGCAGGGTAGCCATACTGCGCAAGTTCAATGTAGGCCGTGAGTCCTTTGCTATACTTCTTTTGGCTATAGTAGATTTCCGCCTCGGCAAATATTTCGTCGCATTGTGCCCAAAAGACGGAATCCTTTTTCTGCTGTTCGTAACGTACACTCACATTCTCAGCCCTCTTTCTGTCGCCGCTTTTTCCCACCCTTGAAGGCATTGTTTCGTCGTTGCTGTAATAGGTGTCACCGCCGCGCCCCTCAACATTTACCGTAATGGCATCGCAGTTGCTGCTGTTGTAGAACTCCACAATCAGTTTGCCGTCTGTTGGTTTCACTCGCGGGTTCCACAGCAGGGTGCGGCGGTAGTCTTTGGCTGTGGGTGTGGCGTGGCTGTAGTCGGGCGAATAGAACTGCTTGCTCCGGCTGTATCCCTGTATGCTTGTATAGCGGCGGGTGCTGCTTGATGTGCTCAGGTCGGGAACTACTCCTTTGCGCTCCTCACCCTCCTTGAATGGGATGAAACAGGCAAGGCGGTTGGGCGAGGAGGGGCGGCGTATATGGTCTTTGTATGCAATGCCGTACATCTCGCGCAGGCGCCTTATGAATAGGTCGCTGTCGTCTTCACCTTCGTTGAACGGTTCAATGTGTTGCGGCGATAAAAATCCCTGGTAAAATATCACGCCGTGTTTGCCTTTGTTGGCCATAGCCCTGCTCTTTGATTCCCAAAAGTATTTTCCGTCGCCACCTGTTATCTGCTTTGTCTTTTTGGCATCGCTTGTTATCACCACCTCTTTGAAATTGGCCATCTTCTCGGGGTGTGTGCCGTGCAAATATTCGTTGTCTATCACAAGTGTGGAATCCTTGTTATATTCGCCCTTTACAACCACATTGTGTACCCAGTAGCTGTAGGGGAGTGCATAGCGGCGGAAAATGCTTGTCACCACATTCGATGCGTTCAGCACGTCGTTGAATATGTATAGATGCTCGCGTGCATCCCTCTCGGCGCCACTGTCATCGGCGAATAGGACCTCCTCTTTATCCTCATCGTCTATTATCCTTAATCCGTGGTTTATGCTGTCCATTTGGTCGGAATATGTGCTGCCGTCGAAAAAGGTGACATCGCTTGCATATTCCCACTCCTCCAAATAGTCCAATCGCAGTTCGCTTATTGGCGGCACATCGAATTCCTGGCGTTTCTTTTTGCTTGTGATTTCAACATTGTCGAGCAAAATGTACTCTTTATGCTTTATGTCAGCAATATCTTCATCTATCGTGGAGCTGCCAATGTTACGTTCCCAAAAGGATAGGTATTGTGGCTTTGGCGAAAAATAGCGGTCGAGCACAAAGCGGTAGTTTATGCGGTCGCCGTGCTTTATGTTTGTTTTTGGCGATAGTGCGGCTATTCTCTTGCCATAAAAATCGCGCAACGCTATCGAGAAGGCCGCCTCTTCGTTCAGACGAAATGCCGATGTGAGTATAGTGTCGTTGTTGTATGCAATGTCCATACGCACAGGCGTGTATGGCATAGGCGTAATTGCGTAAGGTTGAAATTCATTGAAAATAATCCGTCGCGACCGTTGATAGAATTTTCCACGCAGAGTTATTCCCTTTTCGGGCTCGGCAATATCTGTCAATTCCGTGGCTGTAAGGCGGCTCCAGTCGTATGCTGTCCAACCATTGGTGAGCATCACAAGGTCGAGGTGCTCTTTGCGTTTCCTGTTGCTGCGGTCAAAGTATTGCCCCGCATCGGGTATGTAGCCCTTAATTTCGGAACCAAGCAGCATATAGCTATACATATTATACCCCCACGAAGTCTTAATTTTGCCCGCCTGGTCAATTGCAGAAATGGCAAACTCCGCTCCATCTTCTATGGGCAGGCTGTCGTTGCGCTCAATCAAGAGGCTCACTTTTTCATACGCCGCAGGGCTGTAGCTGTGTATGTTGCTGTTGTTCGCCTTCACCCGCAGCAACACCGTTTCGCGGTCGGCGGCCTGCAGGCTGTCGTGCTCCACAAAGAACATACGCTCGGCAAGCGGTGTGTTGCCACTGAACAGCACGGCGCGGCACACACCCTCGTATATGTCGTTCTTGTCTATTGCAAAGCGTGTGCTGCTTGTCTGCACCTTCTTATAGAAGCCTAAACTGCTGCGGTGCAGTATGGCGAAACCAAGCTCGGTATCGGCAGGGTAGTTGTGCTTTATCGTAATGCTTACACTGTCGGCATCCTCTTGCAACGAAATGACCGCCCCCTCTTTTTCTACCGTCGGCAGCCTGAATTTATGCTTTTTTGCTTTCCCTTTATGGTCTTTTATATGTACCGATGCGGTGTATTTCACCCCCTCTTTGGGCTCTAACATAAAAAAGCCTTTTCCCATATGTTGCGGCGTGCTTTTGAGCAGCTCCTTGCCATCGGCATATATGGTTACCATATTGTTCTCCTCCACGCCCTTTTCTCCAAGAACCTCGTAGGCTACCTTGCTCTCTATGCCATAAACCAAATGGCCGCCCTCGGGGTAGAAATTCAGCGAATTCATACCCTTGTTGTTCCTGTTCTTGCTGTCGTAGGATAGGTAACGGCGTTTGCGCTCCAGCATATTCTTGAACTCCCAATTATTGCCGTTAACCTTGTCGAACACAGGGAATACACGGCTGAAGTGGGCGTGGTCGCCCCAGTTGAGCATATATCGGGTGTATGCCCTCACCTCGAAATAACCCGAATAGTATAGTGGGTCCAAATAGAACTCACCCACGCAGCTGCCCGCATCGTCAATCTTGTATTTTTCTGTTTTTATAACGTACCCCTCGGGTGCGGTGAGCTCCACGTAAAGCACCTTGCTGAACTCCGTGGGGCGGTCGTCATTGTTGCTTGTAACCAATGCCTTGAACCACAAGGTGTCGCCCAGGAAATATGCAGTGTTATCAAACTGCATATATACCCGCTCGGGTGGCAGAATACTACCCACCTGCAGCGCACGCAAGGCAGCGCTGTCGCTTGGCGTTTGGGCAATGGCTGCCAATGCATAAAAAAGAAGTGATATTATGGTGATGGGTAACTTTACTCGCATAGTAATAAACCATTTGGTAAATCTTCAACTATGCAAATTTACCAAATAATATGTATAATTAAAAGTTATTTATCAATCTTCTTTATCTCACCAGGGAAGGAACTCTTCAAGGCCGCGTAGTCGCCCTCTTTGTAAAGCAGTTGCGCCGATGCAGGAACACCTCTGAACGCCTCTTCGTCAATCTTGGGAGCAACCGTGCCACGGCATTCAACGGTGGCAAGTTCGGTGCAGTTGATAAAAGCCCAACGGTCTATTCTGCGCAGGGTAGAGGGGAGCACCACCTTTTTAAGCTCCTTGCAATCCCTGAATGCTGACGATTTGTCTGAAACACTCATCAATGCTCCTTTCATATTACTTTTCAGCTTGGTTATGAGCTGTATACCATCTACGAATAGTTTCTGAAAGAGTTCCTTGCCGACATATCCCTTATCCCCAACGAGTTTGCCATATATAAACTCACGTTAGAAGCAGGTAGCAAACGTGTTTGCTACCTGCTTCTATGTTGTGAATTAAAAGTGTGCTTTTAAGCCTACTCGTACCTTATAGCCTCTATTGGGTCGAGGTCGGCGGCCTTTTTGGCAGGGTACCACCCGAAGAAAATTCCCGTAACGGTGCACACGACAAAGCTCAGAACAACGCTCCACAACTGTATATACACCGGCCACGCTGCAAGTATTTTCACAAGGTAGGAGCAGCCTGCACCCACTAACACACCTATTATACCGCCTGTGATGCTTATGAGGATTGCCTCTATGAGGAACTGGCTCAAAATATCTATGCCGCGTGCGCCCACCGACATACGCAAGCCTATCTCCTTGGTGCGCTCTGTTACCGACACATACATAATATTCATAATACCTATTCCACCTACAATGAGCGAAATACCTGCCACGCAGCCAAGCAATATGGTCATCATATCGGTGGTGCTGTTCATCATCTCGCTCAACTCCTGTTGCGAACGTATTCTGAAGTTGTCTGCCTGCCCCTCGGCAAGTTTGTGGTTGCGGCGCAATATGGCGGTTAGCTCCTCAATTGCCTTGTCGGTTAAATCCTCGTCGATGGCCGATGCGTTTATTCCCTGCAAGTGAGTGATTGCAAGAATGCGTTTCATCACGCTGGTGTAGGGGGCAAGCACTATGTTGTCCTGGTCGTGCCCCATACTGTTATATCCTTTGGGAACAAGTGTGCCCACCACGGTGAACGGGATGCTGTTGAAACGGACTACCTTGCCCACAGGGTCCTCTCCGTCAGGGAAAAGCTCGTCTATAACCGTTTTGCCCAAAAGACACACCTTGGCGGCGGTTTTCACCTCCTGCTCGCTGAACATTTCGCCGTCTTCTATTTCGAGTTGTCTGATAGTGAGGTGGTCCTCGCTTATGCCGTAAATGGTGGTGGGAGTGTTGTGGTTGCCGCGAATCATCTGCCCCGAACTGTTCACGCTTGGGCTCACTGCCGACAGCAACTGCGCTTCGCTCTTTATGCTCTCGTAGTCCTCCAATTTAAGTGTTTGCATATCGGCGCTGTTCTGTCGCACACCTCCACGGCGGTCGCCACCCGGGTGTATCATTATCATATTGGAGCCCATCTCCGATATCTGCGCCTGTATGCTTCGTTTTGAGCCTTGGCCTATTGCAAGCATAGTGATTACCGATGCCACACCTATTATAATACCAAGCATAGTGAGGAAGGCACGCAGTTTATTGCCCGCTATGGCGCGTAATGCTATTTTGAATAAGTTAGCGAAATTCATTGTCAATCGTCGTTTTGCACGGGTAGCGAGGCGAGTGTCTCCGCTGCCGATAATATATTGTTGTTTATGGTATCCTCTTTTATTCTGCCATCCTTGAGCACAATGTTACGGCTGCTGTACTGCGCAATCTCGGGGTTGTGGGTAACAAAAATTATTGTGCGCCCCTCGGCGTGCAGGCGTTGGAAGAGGGTTAGAATCTCGAACGAAGTGCGTGTGTCCAGGTTACCTGTGGCCTCGTCGGCAAGAATCACGGCGGGGTTGTTCACAAGTGCGCGGGCAATGGCCACACGCTGCATCTGGCCGCCACTCATCTGGTTGCTCTTGTGCATAAGGCGGTCGCCAAGCCCCACTGCCTTCAGTGCCTCTACGGCTCTTGCGCGGCGCTCCGTGGCCGATATTCGCGGGTTGTACATAAGCGGCAGCTCCACATTCTCCACCGCGGTGGTTTTGGCCAGCAGATTGTAGTTCTGGAACACAAAACCAATCTTGCGCATACGCATACCTGCACGCTGGTTCTTGCTCATAGAGCGCACGGGTATTCCGTCGAGCCTGTACTCGCCGCTTGTGGGGGTGTCGAGGCAACCGAGCAGGTTGAGCAGGGTGGATTTTCCCGAGCCCGATGTACCCATAATGGTGACAAACTCGTTTTCGGTTATTGTGAAGCTCACTCCACGCAGGGCGCGCACAACCTCGTCGCCCACAATGAATTCCCGTTTCACATTCTCCAATTCTATTATAGGTTTTGCCATAGAAAAAGAAATTCTATTTTATTCTTATAATCATATTTAACGTGAGCTCAATATAACAATTAGTACTGTAATTTAGCGTATTTGTCATCTCGACCATACCTTAATGAAAAAAATCATAAGAGGTTTTCGATGAGCTATGCGAATAACGTATGTGAGAGATCTCTTATTTCACGATATTTTGAGATCCCTCGTCGCTTCGCTCTGTCGGGATGACAATTTCGTGATTTGGTTGAGTTTATATCGAACACACTTTATTTAATAGCTTTTACTTTTTATTCCTGTTTCTTGGCCCCGGGGCAAACGGGCTGCGTTCTGTGGGGGCCTGTGCAGTGCTCTTGGTGGTTACACTCACCTCGCTCACCACCTCGCTGCCGGCGGGCATTCCGCTTACAATCTGCGTGAGCGAGCCGTTTGTGGTGCCTGCTTCCACGCTGTGGGCAACAAAGGTTTTCTCCTCCAATGTCCATAGTTTGTCTTTGCCTTCGCAGTCGCGTATGGTGTACTCCTCACCCAAAAGTGCTGCGTTGGGCGCAAAGCGTAACGCCTTGTTGCTCACAGCCAAAACATCGTTTACTTCAAGTGTGTATATGGTGACGTTGGCTGTGAGGCCCGGTTTAAGTTTCAGTTGGGGGTTGGCTGCCGAAATTACTACCTCGTATGTAACCACGTTGCTGGTGGTTGTGGGTTCTTGGCGCACCTGTGTCACATACCCCTCGAACTCGTCGTTAGGGAAGGCATCTACTGTGTAAACACATCGCTGGCCCACCTGCACATTGCCTATGTCGGCCTCGTCAATGTCGGCAATAAGGCGCATATCGGTGAGGTCGGCTGCAATGGTAAAGAGGGTGGGGGTGTTGTACGACGATGCCACGGTTTGGCCCTCCTCTATGGCTTTGCTCAGTACCACGCCGTCTATGGGCGATGTAATGGTGGCATAGCCTAAATTGGTGCGCGCCTTCTCTACATTGAATTTAGATGTTTCGTAGCTGTTCTTGGCCTTTTGATAGGATAGGTTGGCGGTGTCGAAATCGTCGGCACTCACAAGCCCTTTTTCATATAGTTTTGTTGTGCGCTCAAGGTTCTTTTTTTGGTATTCATACTCTACCTGTGCGCTCTTCATATTGTTCTCGCTGCTCGAGAGCTCGCTTATGAGGTTGGTGCGGTCGAGTTCGGCAATAACATCGCCTTTTTTTACTATGCTGTTGTAATCGACATACACACGGCTTATGATGCCCGACACCTGCGTACCTACCTCCACCTTTGTGACAGGCTCAATGGTACCTGTGGCGGTCACTCCGCTGCATATATCCTTCTTCTCCACCTTGGCATAGCTTATTTTGATGGGCAGTTTCTTTCCATCGCCGCTCATAAACCATACAATGCCTGCAATCACTGCTGCCACGGCTGCAAGCATCAGCACTCTTCTTTTTGTTCTTCTTCTCATATTGCAATTGTGTTTATTTGCTTAATTAAAACAATATATCTCCGCCCATATAAAACTTAAGCAACTGCAGGTTAAGTATGGCGGTGTATTTTGCCTGCAACAGCTCCTGTTGCGCTGCAAGCAGATTGCTGCGCTCGGTAAGCAGGTCGGTGGCATTCTTCAGCCCCACGCCGAACTGCTCGCTCACAAGGTCGTAACTTGCCTGTGCGCTCTCCACGTTGCTGCGTGCCGACAGGAATTTCTTTTGTGCGCTGTTGGCATCTAACCACAGTGTCTCCACCGTGCCGTATAGCTCTTTCAGTGCGCTCTGTTCCTGCAATTGGCTGTTAGTACGTTGTATTTTGGCCTTCTGTATGTTGCTTTTGGTGTTGCGGTTGTCGTATATGGGTATAGACAACGACAGGCCGACCGAGCCGTTGAGGTTATATTTCATCTGGTGACCGAAGCTCTCGTTGCCATTGTCGCTGTTGCTTGTTCCGGCTCCCGCGTTAAGCGACAAGGTGGGGTAGTAACCCGCGCGTGCTATTTTCACGGCAATGTCGGAACTTTGTGTCGACAACCTGCTGCTCTCAATCTCGGGGCGGCAGGCAAGCGCTGCGGTGTATGCTTCGTTTATGGTTGCAAGCGGTGTGAGGGCAAGCTCGTCGGCAGCGTCGGGGGTGGCTATCATTATGTCGCGCTCGTCGGTAATTTCTAACAGCTGTTTCAGTTGCAACTTGAATTGTGCGAGCTGTGCTTCGCTGTTTACCAACTGATATTCGGCATTGTTTACCTGCGACTGCAACTGCACCACCTCGCTGCGGGCAATCTTGCCCACTTCGAATTTGGCCTCGCCCTGTTTGAGGCTTTCCTGTGCTGCCTCCAATGTGGCTTTGCTCACCTTTACAGCCTCGGTGGAGTAGAGGATTTGCACAAAAAGTTTTGCAATCTGCTCCTTAAGGCTGTTTTCACGCTCTTTCACGCTCAACTCCGCAATGTTGCGGGCCACCTTCTGCTGCTTTATGTTGTTAATGTTCTGTCCGCCATTGAACAGGGTTACACGGGCGTTCACTCCATAGCTGCCCGAGTAGCTGAAGTGGTCTTGTGAGGAACTCACACGGCTGCCTCCCGAGCCGTCCGATGTCACGAACGAGCTGCCTGCGTTGTCGAAATAGGGTTGGTAACGCCCGTTTTGGCTTGTACTCAGCGAGAGTGAAGGAAAGAGCGCAGCCGTGGCGCTTTTCACGTTTATCTCGCTCTCGTCAAGCGACAGTTTCTCCATCTTCAGCTGTATGTTGTGCTCAATGGAGTAGTCTATGCAATCCTTCAAGCTCCACTGTCGGGCTGTTTGCGCAGCAAGGCTTCCCGCAGCAAGTGTGAGCATTGCAATCGTAAAAAATCTCCTTAACATATCTTTGTATCTAATATATAACAGGTAAATATCGTTTTATTTGATAATGAAAGAGCCGAAAGGTTTAATCCTTTATATGCAAAATTATCTAAAAATGATATAAGTATATATTTGAAAGAGTTATTTTAACAATATTTATATCGCAAATTGTTCGTTTGGCAATTTTGGCTTATCTTCGCATTTAATTTTGCAAAAAGATGAATGTAAAAAATATTGTGAAGGGTGTGGTGGCGCTTTCGCCCATAGCCCTGTTGCTCACGGTTTATCTTGCAGGCTCCATCATAGCCGGCGATTTTTATAAAATACCTATAACCGCAGCCTTTGTGGTGGCGGCAATATATGCCATTGCAGTTATGCGTGGCAGTAACACATTGGAGGAGAGAATAAAAACCTTCTCCCGCGGTGCAGCCAACTCGCGCGTTATGCTTATGGTGTGGATTTTTGTGCTTGCCGGTGCCTTTGCCGCCCTCGCAAAGAGTATGGGTGCCGTGGATTCCACCGTTGCGCTTACGCTGCATCTCATCCCGCAACATTTTTTGCCTGCCGGTATATTCATTGCCGCCTGTTTTATATCTATGTCCATAGGTACATCGGTGGGCACCATTGTAGCACTCACCCCCGTGGTCACCGCCCTGGCCGCACAGATTGGTTGCGAGGTAGCGTGGATTGTGGCAATAGTGGTGGGTGGCGCATTCTTTGGCGACAACCTATCGTTTATTTCCGATACCACAATTGCCGCAACACAATCGCAAGGTTGCTCTATGCGCGATAAGTTCAAAACAAACTTTCTGCTTGTTATGCCCGCTGCGGTTATAACAACAATTATATACCTGTTCAGCGGCACAGCAGCAACTATTGCCGAGCCCATAGCGTTTACAGCTATCGACTGTGTGAAGATTCTTCCCTATCTTGTGGTTATAATCACCGCACTGTGTGGCATAAACGTGCTTGTGGTACTTGTAACAGGTATTCTGATATCGGCAATCATAGGTGTGTGCACGGCGTCCATAGGTGTGGTGGATATATTCTCCTCGCTTGGTGCGGGCATAGCCTCTATGGGCGAGCTCATAATAGTGACAATGCTTGCCGGCGGCCTTTTGGAGATTGTAAAGGTGAACGGTGGCTTGGAGTTTCTCATACGTGCCGTAACATACAAGGTGCGTTCGCAGCGTGCTGCCGAGTTCTCCATTGCCGTTCTCACCGCGCTCTCCAACTTGTGCACGGCTAACAATACCATAGCCATCCTCTCCACCGGAGATATTGTGCGCGACATATCGCGCACCTTCGACATTGCCCCCCGTCGCTCGGCAAGTATTATGGACACCACATCCTGCTTTGTGCAGGGAGTTATCCCATATGGTGCGCAGCTGCTTATGGCATCGGGGCTTGCCGCGGTGTCACCCGTTGCCATCATACCACACCTGTATTACCCCGCGCTCATTGGCATAATGGTGCTGCTCTCCATCATATTCCGCATACCGCGGTGCAATGATTAACTTTTTGTAACATTGCTTTAAAAGATAAATTCATATATTCGCAAACAATTAAAACAACAGAAAGATATGTTTTCAGGAATAGTAGAAGAATTTGCAACAGTAACAAAATTGGTGCGTGAGCAGGGTAACCTGCACCTCACGCTCACCTGCTCGTTCACAAACGAACTAAAGATAGACCAGAGTGTGTCGCACAACGGAGTGTGCCTCACGGTGGTGAACATAGAGGGCGACGAATATACCGTTACCGCAATGAGCGAAACGCTTGAGCGTTCAAACATAGGTCTTTTGGAGGTGGGCGACAAGGTGAACGTGGAGCGCAGTATGATGATGAACGGCCGTCTCGACGGCCACATAGTACAGGGACACGTGGACCAGACCGCCGAGTGCACCGACATAAAGGATGCCGACGGCAGCTGGTACTATACATTCCATTACAAGCACGATGCCGAAATGGCAGCAAAGGGCTACCTTACAGTGGATAAAGGTTCGGTAACGGTGAACGGTGTGAGCCTCACCGTGTGCGAGCCCACCGACGACTCCTTCAAGGTGGCGATAATCCCTTATACATACGAGCACACCAATTTCCACACCATCAAGGTGGGTACAAAAGTGAACATAGAGTTCGACATCATAGGCAAGTACATTGCCCGTATGATAAACAAATAACCCGGTGCTATGAAAAGCTTTTTGGAACTTGCGCAGGCCCGCCAGAGCGACCGCTCCTTTGAGCCCGGGCGCACCATAGAACGCGATGTGCTCGAGCGCATTGTGGAAGCGGGCAGGCTTGCCCCCTCGGCTTGCAACGGGCAGCCGTGGCATTTTACCGTGGTAACCGACAGCGAACTGCTGCCGCAGGTGGGCAAGGCCACCTCGAGCCTTGGAATGAACAGATTTGTAAAAGATGCGGCGGCCCTTGTGCTCATAACACACGAACCCACAAACATAACATCGAAATTGGGTTGCGGCATTAAAGACAAAGATTTCCCAATGATGGATTTGGGGATAGCATCGGCCTACATTACCCTTGCAGCAGAAGACGAAGGCATTGGCAGTTGCATACTTGGCTGGTTCGACGAGAAGAAGATAAAGCAACTTACAGGAATCCCCGAAAAGAAACGCCTTATGCTCATTGTGGCATTGGGCTATGCCGCCAAGCCCAAACGAAAGAAGATACGCAAAGAGTGGAGCAAGGTGGTTTCATTCGAGAAATACTGATTTTGTATGAACGACAGCAATCTGCAAATATTACCATTTACTCAAGATGATATTCCCGCGGCAGTGGAACTCACGGTAGATGCGTGGAGCGAAGCGTTGCAAGACTGGGACCAAGATATTGCCCGTGTGGTGTGTGAGTATAGCGTGCGCTACGAATACCAGAACCCATCGCTGGCCCTGAAGATTGTTGCCGATGGCGAGATGAAAGGCTTTATCTTTGCATCCAACGACGGTGGCAACCCCGCAGCCGATGAGTGGTACTCTGTGGCACGCAAGAATTTCACCGATAAGGAGCAGAACGAGATACTCGATATGGTGCTCTCCTCGTCACACGGCAACGAGGATATGGTTGCCTGCAAAATGGGGCAGAGTGATGTTATGCTCACCTTCTTCCTCAGTGCCCAAAAGGGGTGCGGCAGCCTGTTGCTGCCTGCAATGAGCAACCTGCTCAAAAGCCGGGGCTATGAAAATATGCTCCTGTGGACCGACATCACCTGCAACCACACCTACTACCCCCGCCACGGTTTTGAGCTTGTAGATGAAAAAGCCTTTTCCAAATACGACAACGAGGAACCCTTTGTGGTGTATGTATATAAGAAAAGGATAGAGTAAAAAAATAACTTTATTATATATCTAACCAAATATTCCAATAACTATGAAAATTGCAAATATTAATGCCTCCAAGCATCTTTTAAAAAGAATTGAAGCTACCAGGGTTCTTGATTTTATACTTGATGTTGTTCGACCTTTAGAATTTATATATAATCATTCATTATACGATCAAATTATTTGGTCACACCATTCACATTTCAAATCTCTTCCACTTTTACCAATTTGGAAATTTGAGAATGAGGGATATGAAAATATCATATCTCTATTGCATACAATACCCATTTATTTTTGCGATTCCAGACCTAAAGAAATAAGAGGCGAAGATAGTATTATAAAAGATAGTATTATAGATGTAATGGGTGCATATCATTCAAACCGAAAAGGTTATACTCCTTATATTGAATTATATTTGACAGATATTGATGGCGCAGCTCAAAACAACGATATACATTTCAAATGGCTCGTAACAAAAGTTTTAATACACGAATTGGCTCACGCAGCGTTAGATATATTCAATTGGGAGCATAATCGTTGTAGTGTGGAGAAGGTCTCGTACCACACAATATTTGGTCGTTGGCGCGAGGAGTCTATGGCAAATGCCATTACTCTTAAGATAATTAAAGATTGTGGTCACCGCGATTTTTACGACTATGCCAAACATTTTATGCAATCACAGCCGGCAGAGTATGCCCTTGGCGTGCTGATGGAAGACGTTGGATATTGGGACTTCAGAAGTGTTTTTGATTCAAAAATCCAGGGAGTGGACCATACATTGCAAGCGGAATGGCTTAAATACGCGAGTGGCAATCCCGATTGGGCAGGCTTGGAAAAATGGAACAAGATATTGGACAATAAATATGTATATCTGTTCGATGGAGAATACTATACCTCGGCAGAGAAAGTTGTATATAGTATAGTTGGCAAGGTGCTTTCCGATTACGAAAAAGATAATGGTGCCAAAATGCCCGTTAGTACGTTTCGTTCACTATTTCCATACATTAAAACCAGTGTAGGAATGTCTTATGAACCAATAGAAGCAATAAGCGACTTTAGCAGATATCAATACAAGATAGAACTGGCCGAAGGTGATTATGCGTTACATGATACTTGGCATAATGAAACTTTACATAAATTCATAGTTAATGTAAAATCGCTACTCACTCAATACCAGAATTATTAAGCAATGGATGTATGGCAACTGCGCTGCAACGCCGGTTATGGAGTCACAATTAAAAAGAGTATCATGCCCATGATACTCTTTTTAATTGCAGTCGGCCTATAAGCCGGGTTCTGTACCCCTTGTGGGGGTGCCTGTCATTCATCTATACATTGTGTCACCACAATGTTAAAGCGTTCTACCCTCCGGCTCGGGCGAGCAACCCTCAAACACCGGTTTACATGAACTTGCAGCCTCCAAGACACACGGCCCGTACATCGCTGCACGGCCGGTGGGCTCTTACCCCACCTTCTCACCCTTACCCTTGCGGGCGGTTATTTTCTTCTGCGTTACTCCGCCTTCACAGGCAGCTTTCTGTTAGGAAGTGGAGTGCTCTGCGCTGCCCGGACTTTCCTCTCTTGCCTTGCGGCAACAGCGACAAGCCGGCCGACTGTATGATTTGTTTCATCTATTTTCGCGCTGCAAATATAGTGAAAACCGAGCGCAGAAAAAACAAACTTGTTTGATTTTTTTTGCCGAGGTGCCTCCTATATTCGGGATTTATTCCAAAGATACAGATTTTTATGCCATTGAGGAAATTTTTGCGTGCAATAATAAATTTGAAATAAAAAAAGAACTATTGATAATGTGAATTTATTTCACAGGTTTAACAAAAGTAAAATAAACACCTTCTACATTAAACTATTGTTAAAACCCGCGCTGCACTGTTAAATAGAACCAAAAGATGGGCGGAAATTCTTTTTTCAAGGATTTTATTTGATATATTTGCCTGCGACAAGGGCAAGATTGTTGCAATAAGAACTATTTTGCAATTCTGTTTCTGCTTGTTAATAAATGGTGAGTATTTAACAAAAATAGTATATGAGATTATGAAAAGAGTATTCAAGTTTTTGTTTTTAGGAACACTTGTTGTTGCAACAAGTGGAGTGGTGGCAGGATATACCACCTATAAGATTTTTGCAAACAACAGCGAAACGCTTGCTGCGAACGACACGACACCCGCATCGTTCCTCACACAAGCATCATTAGCAGCACCCGACGGTCTGCAACGTGTAGATTTGACCGATGCTGCCGACAAGTCGGTGCACGCTGTGGTACACATAAAATCTACCGAAAAGAGCAAAACCGCAGTTATACGCCGCGCCCCCGATATTTATGATTTCTTCTTTGGCGATGGAATGGGGCGCCAGCAACGTGTGCAGACACAGCCGCGCGTGGGCTTCGGTTCGGGAGTTATTTTAAGCGATGATGGTTACATTGTCACAAACAACCACGTTATTGATGGCGCCGATGAGATAACCGTAACACTGAACGATAACCGCACATACCCGGCCCGCCTTGTAGGTGCCGACGAGAACACCGACCTTGCGCTTGTGAAAATAGAGGCCGACGACAAACTTCCGTTTCTTGTGGTGGGCGACAGCGACAATCTCAAAGTGGGCGAGTGGGTGCTTGCCGTGGGCAACCCCTTCAATCTCACATCGACAGTCACTGCGGGTATCGTGAGTGCCAAGGCTCGTTCGTTGGGTGTATATAACGGTGGTATTGAATCCTTTATACAAACCGATGCTGCCATTAACCAGGGCAACAGCGGCGGTGCTCTTGTAAATGCCAATGGCGAGTTGGTGGGCATTAACGCCGTACTTTCGTCGCCCACAGGCTCGTATGCAGGCTATGGCTTTGCCATTCCCACCTCCATTATGACAAAGGTGGTGAGCGACCTCAAGGAGTTCGGAACCGTGCAGCGTGCTGTGTTGGGTATTGTAGGCGGCACAGTAACAAGCGAACTTGCCGAGAAGGAGGAACTTGGCACCGTGGATGGTGTTTATGTGTCCGATGTGGTTGAGGATGGCGCTGCCAAGAAGGCCGGCATAGAGAAGGGCGATGTAATCATTGGTTTCAATGGCAAGCCCATAAAGACTATGGCCGAGCTGCAGGAGACACTTGCCAAAACCGTGCCGGGTACCGAGGTAGAGGTAAAGGTACTCCGTGGCAAAAAAGAGAAAACATTCGATGTGTTGCTTGTGAACATACAAGGTGATACCAACGTGGTGAAAAATGTTGACCTCGACATTCTCGGCGCCGAGTTCAAGCCCCTCGACGAGAAGGACAAACAGTTCTTCAAAACCACATACGGTCTTAAAGTAACAAACGTGGGTGATGGGCTTTTTGCACAGCACGGAGTGAAGAAAGGCGTGGTGCTGCAAAAGGTAAACGGCGTTGCAATGCGCTCCATCGACGACCTGCAAAAGGTTGTGAAGCAGGCCAACAGCTCTACCGAACCGGTACTCTTTATTTCGGGAATGAACGCTGCAGGCAAGCGCGTGTTCTATTCGGTTCCATTGCAATAGACCTTTTTACAGATAAACATAAGCGGGTGTGCCAAAAGGTACACCCGCTTATGTTTATCGAATGCAGAAATCATTTCAAAAGAAACCACGCAACCGGCTTTGTGGCGCAGTTTTTTTTGTATTTTTGCGCATTGAAAAATTTGTGAAGCTATATGAAGAACAGTGATACAACAATGATGGGGCACATAGCCTGTTTTGTGGCCTATGTTATTTTCGGGCTCAATATCATTGTGACAAAAGATATTATGGCGGTGGGTGTGATATCGCCGCTGGCTCTTTTTTGCCTGCGTTCGCTTGGTGCCGGCCTCCTGTTTTGGATAACATCGCTAACGTTGCCTGCCGAGAAGATTCTGCCGGCCGACTATATGAAGATTTTTGCAGCATCGTTCACCGGCTTTTTCCTCACACAAATAACATTCCTCATAGGTATATCCGACATCACCCCAATGGATTGCTCCATAATGACCTCATTGTCGCCCATTTACACTATGTTCATTGCAGCAATGGTGTTGAAGGAGCCCATTACATTCAAAAAGGTGGGTGGTGTGCTGCTCAGTTTCTTAGGGGTGCTGTTCCTTATATTCAACAGTGTGTCGTCGGGTGGTGGCGCTGCTGAAACAAAACCCATAGGTGTGCTGTTTATCTTCCTCAACGGCTTCTGTTTCTCGGTCTATTTAGGAGTGTTCAAACCACTCATTATGCGCTATTCGGTGGTTACATTTATGAAGTGGATATTCCTCTTTTCCTCAATCCTTTCGCTGCCGTTTGCAGGCGCTGAACTTGCTCAGGTCAATTATTCCGCATTGTCGCTTAAATTTGTGGCAGAGATATTTTATGCCATAGTTTTTGCGACGTTCATCTCCTATTTCCTCATCCCCATAGGGCAGAAGCAACTGCGCCCCACGTTGGTGAGTATGTATTCATATATGCAACCCATTGTGGCCACAGCCATTAGCATATACATAGGAATGGACACGTTAGGGTGGAAAAAGGTGCTTGCCGCAGCTACCGTGTTTGCGGGTGTTGTGCTTGTAAATTACAGCCGTGCGGCAAAGCAACGGTAATATATTTTGTATTATTGCCATATAATTATTACCTTTACACAAAATCAATTCGCATTATTTATGCACAACTAAAAAAATAAAACATTATGTCACTTTTAAGAGTTCTTTTAGCAATTATCTTCCCTCCTTTGGCAGTTGCCGACCAGGGTTGCGGTTCAGTCCTCATTGTATTCCTTCTCACTCTTTGTGGTTGGATTCCCGGTGTGATAGCCGCTCTTGTGATTTTGAACAAAGTAAAATAATAAAAAATAATGAGTTCTCTTCCTAAAGAAGTATCGGATTATCTTGCTCACTTTGAAAACAAAGTAAACGCAGAGCTTGTAAAACTTTTTAAGTCGTATGTGAAGGTCGATGGAGTGTTGCCATCGTCACAGGACGTGGAAAAGCGGTGGCCCGACCTTGCTCCAGAATATATGGTGGATGCCGTGCCGCTCATAAGCGATTACCCTATGGTGTCCATTGCGTGGGCCGGCTATTTGGGTATGGCTGTGGCACACGACTGGGACGACGATTGGGAACTCTTGAAAGGCCGCACATATAAGGAATTCTACGGCAAGCAAGGGTTTGACGACCTCGACGAGAATGTGGTGGAACATATTCTTCGCCTGCCGCTCGATTCGCCCGAAGCAGCCGACATTGAGGCTATGATGCGCCGCCTTGCGCAGCAGGCACTCACGCTTATGCGCCGCGAAAAGATAGAGCCGCAAAGCCGTGCGGCATTCTACGCCTATTCGCGCGTGCTCACCATTATGTTCCGTTTGGGTGCAAGTATGGAGTTGCTGCGTTTGGGCTATGTGTGTCAAAAAGTAAATATGCCGCTATGCTGACGGACGCAAACGACAATACACTGTTGCAAAAGGCCATCGACATTGCAACGCAAGCACACCGGGGGCAGGTGGACAAAGCGGGTGCGGCATATATCGAGCACCCTATGCGTGTGATGGCTGCCTGTCAAACGATAGACGAAAAGATAGTGGCTGTTCTGCACGACGTGGTGGAGGACACCGACTTGACCTTTGAGATGCTTGCTGCCGAAGGATTCCCGCCGCACATTATTGCGGCCCTTCGTCACATAACAAAGAAAGAGGGTGAACCATACGACAAATTCATTGCGCGTGTAAAAAAGAACCCGTTGGCAACGGCCGTGAAACTGAACGACCTCACCGACAATATGGACATACGTCGCCTGCCATACCTTTCGGACAAAGACGTAAAACGCCTCAAACGCTATCTTAAGGCATACAAGCGCTTGAATGGCGAACAGGTATATTCGCAAGAGGCTGCACGGGCAGAATGTCCCAACGCCTTCAAACCCTGGGAAGAGGCCGAGGATGCCGCATTGCGCGATTTTGTAGCCGAGCAGTTGTCGTATGACGACATTGCCGACCATTTCCAACGCAAACGCGGTGCCATAATTTCCCGCATAAAACATCTGAAAATAGATAAAAACGAGCAATAGTGCGGTGCACAAGGTGTAAAATATCCATTACTGTGGCAAAAAGAATGGAAAGAATTTGTATTCTTGAAAAGAATATTTAACTTTGTGACCTACGGAATATACCTATTTTAACATAGGTGGCTGCTTGAAATTATTTACTAACCAAGAACCCGGTTACAACCCGAGTTCACCAAACAAAATACAAATAAAATGAAAATCCTATTAACTGGTGGTGCCGGTTTCATTGGAAGCCACACCTTGATTGAACTCACAGAAGCCGGTCACGAGGCTGTAGTAGTTGACAATCTCGACAACTCGTCTCCCATCTCATTGAAGCGCGTTGCCAAAATCATTGGTAAAGAGGTACCCTTCTACAAGGTAGATATCCGCGACCGCGAGGGCTTGCAGAAGGTGTTTGACGAGCACAAGTTCGATGCCTGTATTCACTTTGCCGGTCTTAAGGCAGTGGGCGAGAGCTGTGCAAAGCCTCTTGAGTACTATGAGAACAATATGAACGGTACATTCGTGCTTGTAGATGTTATGCGCAAGAACGGTTGCAAGAATATGATTTTCTCTTCAAGTGCCACCGTTTATGGCGACCCCGCCATTATCCCCATTACCGAGGAGTGCCCCAAAGGTCACTGCACCAACCCCTATGGCCAGACAAAGTCTATGCTCGAAGAGGTTCTTATGGATATTCAGAAGGCCGATAACGAGTGGAACATAGTATTGCTCCGCTATTTCAACCCCATTGGTGCACACAAGAGCGGTACAATAGGCGAGAACCCCAATGGTATTCCCAACAACCTTATGCCCTACATTACACAAACCGCAGTGGGCAAGCGTGCCGAGCTTGGCGTGTTTGGTAACGACTATGACACACACGATGGTACAGGTGTGCGCGACTACATTCACGTAGTAGATCTTGCCCGTGCTCACGTAGCAGCACTCAAGGCCATTGTTGCCAACAAGGGTATTGCCATCTACAACATTGGTACAGGCCACGGTTATTCAGTGCTTGATGTTGTAAAGGCGTTCGAGAAGGCCAACGGCGTTCCCGTTCCCTATGCTATCAAACCCCGTCGCCCGGGCGATATCGCCACCTGCTATTGCAACCCCGCAAAGGCCGAGGCCGAGCTTGGTTGGAAGGCTCAATTCGGCATTGAGGATATGTGCCGCGACAGCTGGAACTGGCAGAAGAACAACCCCAACGGTTTTGAGGAGTAATTTGTGTATATATTACATATCTTATTAAAATAGTGCGAGTTTGCTCGCACTATTTTTTTTGTTTTTCATTAATTATCAACCTCTATTATATGCTATTTGATATACTTTTAATATAACTGATATCGTAACACATATATTAACAATATTTAACAATCGGGGGGTGATTGCGGGTTTTTATTAGTAGTTTTGCGGCTCTATTTGGAAAAAATTACATTTTAAAGCTATAAACAACTATGAAAAGGCTGCAAATATTTGTTGCAACACTGCTATTGGCCGGTGTTGCACTGCCTGCATTGGCGCAAATCACGGGGTATGACGAAGAGGCACTCATTGCTGCCGGTTATCAAACCGGAGATGATTTGGTAACAAGTTGGTTTTATCGTAATAACGTTACACATAATGGCGGTTCAAAGGATAGCATTGGCAGTAACAAGTATTGCGGAGATATTGTTGTACCCGAAGGTAAGACATCGTTGCAGCAGGGCTATGGATCGGATTGGAGTCCAGTTGGAACATTTCAATATTCTTATATAACCACAGCGACTTTACCGGCATCTTTAACAAACATAGAAAATGCAGCATTTGCCGATTGCATCTATTTGCAGAATATATATGTAGATGATGCAAACGAAAAATATTTCGACCACGATGGTGTTGTATATGAGCGATTGAGCTCGGGCGGATATAAATTGGTTGCTGTCCCCGGTGCAAAGACAAACGTGACCATTCTCGAGGGAACCACCCAAATCGGTGCATCAGCCTTCGATGGTTGCAGTAATATTATGGCAGTTGTAATACCGGCGACGGTAACAGACATAGACCAATATGCATTTACCGATACAAAGTTATCGTCTTTGACACTTTTGGGAACACCACCCACTGTCAACGGCGGTAACACGTCGCACGGTTTATATGATATGGGCCTTGTAAATGCAAATGGAACACCTATAAGAATACAGGTTCCGGCAGGAACAAAAGCAACATATGTATCAAAGCCTCGTTGGAGCGACCTGGAACCATATATTACAGAATTTGAACTGCCTGATACCGGGGGTGGCGAAGAGAATGAAGAAGGCACAACTTCCTATGTTCCCCACATCGAAAAAATCTTTTTGTACGACAGCGAGAATTATACAAGAACCGAGGAACACGAGGTGGGTAGCGAGATAAGAAGAACAACCACACAGGATGGCAAAAATACAATAATAGATATATATTATTCATCGGCCGTTACATACGAGCGTACATTCTATAACAACAATTGGCAGGCTTTATATGCTCCATTCATCATTAAGTACGGCGATTACCGTACCGATATGCTTGAGGTTGCCGAAATAAAAAGTGTGACAGAGTATTTAGATGCCGATAACAATATTACCTGGTTTTATCTCACAGCCGAAGTTCTTGATCCGGGTGATGAGATACCGGCTCACACACCTTGCGTAGTACGTACTATCTCTGCAAACGCCGCCGGTGTAGGACGAGATATAGACCTATTCAAGGGTGTTGACAGCGGTAATTCTGCACGCATTCTTGAGCCTGCTGAAACAAGAACGATGGTACTTACATCGAGCAACGGTAACCGATACAACCTTGTGGGCCAATACACAAAGCGCACAGCGGGGGCCATTGCTGTCGAGGACGGTGCTACCGATATATATGCAATGTCGGGTGGGGCACTTATGCAGGCGACAGATGATGATGTAATGCTTGGTGCATACCGCTGGTACCTTTCAATAACACCCTCCGTTGCCAATGTGTCAATGAAATTTAAGTTTGGTAAATTTCAAGATTCAAATACTACGTCTATTCCCGAAATAAACTCCACATTGGAATGCGATGATAAATATTACGACATTCACGGACGTGCTTTTGATTACCCTATTAAAAGCGGAATATACATTTACAAAGGGGAGAAAATTTATCACAACAAAAACAGATAACAACTAAGAAAATAATAATGATAAAAAGAAAATATATACCTCCTATTAGCGATAGAATAGAATATCTGCCCGACAATGTTATTCTGGGAGATATAATTTCTATCGTTTCTAAAGGAAAAACCGATAAATGGGACGCTAATGAATATAGCGGTTCTTGGGAAAATATTTGGGGAGACGAATAGTAGATAGTTCTTTATAATACAGATAGGGGAGTGTTCCATTTACGGAATACTCCCCCATATTTGTATCTTAAATGTATATTTTACGAAAATTTATTCTGTGCGGCCGGGATACAGCTCAAGCGCTTTTCCCAAAATGAATATTGCACGCTTTAAGTCTGCTTTGTCAATCGCATAGGCAATGCGCACCTCGTTCTTTCCATAACCCTCATCTGAATAGAAGCCCGATGCCGGAGCCATCATAATAGTCTCGCCTTCATACTCAAAATCGGTGAGGCACCATTGGCAGAACTTGTCGCTGTCGTCTATAGGCAGGCGGGCTACGGTGTAGAATGCGCCCATAGGGATAGGGGAGTACACCCCGGGAAGTTTGTTAAGTTCGTCAATGAGGCAGTTGCGGCGTTCTATATATTTCTCGTATGTGTTTATTGCATATGAGCGGGGAGCATCGAGCGATGCTTCGGCAGCAATCTGGCCCAAAAGCGGGGGGCTCAAACGTGCCTGGCAAAACTTCATAACGGCTGCACGCAAGGTCTTGTTCTTGGTTATGAGGGCACCGATACGCAAGCCGCATTCGGAGTAACGCTTTGATACAGAGTCTATAAGCACTACATTTTCTTCAATTCCTTCCAGGTGGCAGGCCGAAATATAGGGCGAGCCTGTGTAGATGAATTCGCGGTAAACCTCGTCGGAGAAAAGGAATAGGTCGTGTTTTTTCACAAGGTCGCGAATGCGGTTCATCTCGCTGCGTGTATAAAGATAACCCGTGGGGTTGTTGGGGTTGCATATAAGAATACCGCGTGTGCGTTCGTTTATAAGTTCCTCAAAGCGCTCCATAGGAGGCAATGCAAACGATTCCTCGATGGTTGAACGTATGGGCCTTATGACTGCACCGGCCGATATTGCGAATGCCATATAGTTGGCATAAGCAGGCTCGGGAACAATAATTTCGTCGCCCGGGTTCAAGCAGGACATAAATGCAAAAAGCACAGCCTCGGAACCACCGGTGGTTACGATGATATCGTCGGCCTTCAGTTTTATTTGGTACTGGTCGTAATAACCCACAAGTTTTTCGCGCAATGACAGGAAACCATCGCTGGGACTGTATTCAAGAATTTTGCGGTCTATCTTTTTGATGGCCTCAATGGCAACTTCGGGAGAATCCAAGTCGGGCTGTCCAATGTTCAAATGATAAACTTTAATGCCACGTGCTTTTGCCTCATTTGCATAAGGTGCCAATTTCCTGATTGGCGACGATGGCATAAGTATAGCTCTTTCCGATAATTCAGGCATAATTTTTTTTGTTTCGTTTACGAGCCGCAAATTTATTAAAAAAATCCTTATTTATAAGTATAAATTACCAAAAATTCCGTTTCCCAATCTTATACCACTATTCGTTGATAATAAATATTATGTTTAATAGCATTTCGATAAATAGGTATTCCCTTTTGTTTTCCACCCAAAAAACCGATGCGCCCCGACTACAGCAATCCGACTACAATTACAACATTGGTTTCATATATGATACTGACGATAAAATGATAACTGCAATATGTCTTCTTCCTATACAAGGTATCACATCGAAGATTTCTACGCTATTACTTTACAATTTTAGTATTACAACAAATATCACTATCTTTACACAAAACGAAGGTATTATATAGCAATTTACACAATTTTGTCATTTTGACGACCTACGGGAGGAAAAATCTCAATTATCGTAAATAACCGCCAAAAACGAAATAAACGATGAAAATATATTCGGCGCCATTGCAAGGATTCACCGAGGCTGTGTGGCGAAACATACACAGCAACATATTCGGTGGCATCGACGGCTATTTTACCCCATTTATACGCTACGAACACAACGAGATACGCAGCAAGGATATACGCGATGTGGAGCGCAAGAACAACACGGTGCAGCACCTTGTGCCTCAAATTATCGCAGCCACGCCGCAGGAGATGCACCCTCTGATGGCCTTGTTGCAAAATGAGGGCTACAGTGAGGTTGACATAAATATGGGATGCTCCTTCCCCTTGCAGGCACGCAAGAAGCACGGAGCAGGCATCTTGCCACATCCTCAAATGGTTGCAGAACTTATGGGTGCGTTAAATGATTATCCCTCAATGCGTTTCTCGGTGAAAATGCGTTTAGGTTGGGAATGTAAATCCGAGTGGCGTGCATTGCTTACCATTTTGAACGATGCACCGCTCACGCACATTACAATGCATCCCCGTTTGGGATGCGAGCAGTACAAGCAACCGGCCGATGTAGAGGCATTCGCGGCATTTGCAGCCGACTGTCGCCATCCTTTGATATATAACGGCGATATTCTCACACTCCACGACATTGAGCAGATGGAGGCCCGCTTCCCCACCCTCCACGGCATAATGATAGGGCGAGGCTTGCTTGCCAACCCTGCATTAGGGCTTGAATATAAACAAGGCAATGCTTTGTCAAACAAAGAGTTATGCGTGCGCATACAGGCTATGCACGATGCTCTGTACCAAGCATTGTCACCCCGTTTGCAAGGCAACACCCAGCTGCTTGGCAAGCTGAAACCCTATTGGGAATATCTGCTGCCCGAAATGGAAAAACGTTATCGCAAAGCAATCGTAAAATCGAACACGGTGGAAAAATATATGCAGGCAGTGAACACAGCACTTGCAAATTATTGATTCCCTGCCTATATTCGCAATAAAAATAACACATATATGAAATACCTATTATTATCAGCTGTTGTTGCCACCCTTATATCCTGTGGCAACAAGCAAAGCGCTACCGAGTGTGCCACTGTAGCCGATTCTATTGCATCACAGCCTGTTGTGTACGAAAACGAGTACCTTGTAAAGGTGGGTGACACGGCCCCCGACTTCACCCTGCCGCTTACCGACGGCACCACATTCACGTTGTCGCAACAGCGCGGCAAGTTTGTTATGCTGCAATTCACTGCAAGCTGGTGCGGGGTGTGCCGCCGCGAAATGCCGCATATAGAAAAGGAGATATGGCAACGTCACAAGGACAACGAGCTGTTTGTGCTTGTAGGTGTCGACAGGCAGGAGGGCAAAGAGGTTGTGGATGAATACACGGCAAAAGTGGGAACCACCTACCCTATGGCTTTGGATACTGCGGGCAATGTATTTTCATCGTATGCAGTGCGCAACTCCGGCATCACGCGTAACGTGCTTGTGGGCCCCGATGGCCGCATAGTTATGCTCACACGTTCGTTCAAGGAACAGGAGTTCCGCAACCTTGTAAATTGCATCGACAGTCTGCTTGCAGAATGATATAAGTACGACCAACGGCTTGCAATTTTGCAAGCCGTTGGTCGTACTTATAAATTATTCATTTGCTATACGCAATTTTATTGGGAATTTATGAAATGGTAAAGGTAAAGTATAATCGTCACCATCCTTTATACCACGGTTGAATGCAAAATCTATTGGCAAGAAATTTTTTCTATACGATGCTGAAGTCTGTCTCAACAAGTTTTCATCTATATCAATTTTAGCATCACTACCCGAGTTTTTCAGTTCTGCAATTTTTGCTATGGCCTTTTGGCTATATTCATAGGCCACAATGAAACGTGCATAAAAAGCTACCTGTTCACGGTTTGTCAATGGATATTCTGCTACCATCTGAGCTATAACAAAATAAGACATAGGATATTCCGGTGCCAAACTTATTGCCTTTTCACAACTCTTATAAGCATCTGCTCTTTTATTAAGATTAGGCGAGATTAACAACTTGGCAAGTTGCACATAGCTACGTGCTTTATCGTAATTGCTTTTTGCCTCGAACTCGGGGAAATCAAAAATCTTCTGATAATATATGAGTGCTTTATTAGCCTTTTCCTTCTTATCATTATTTGATTTCGCTTTGTTGGCAAGTTTCAAATAACCATCGGACAAAGCCAATGCCAATGCGTATGTAGGCTCCTTTTGGTACTTTTGTTCCAAAGCCTCCAAATAGAGCGGGCTGCCGGCATTCTTCAATTGAGCACTGTTTAGAATTTTTGTTAGGATCTCCTGTGTGTATCCACCCTCGGCTATTGTTTTGCGATACATAGCCTCGAGCTTTACGGGATCGTCCACAACAAATTCTTCGGCCGCAGCCAAATTGGCGTGCATAGTTTTTGAATGTGGGCCGTAATTCACATCGTCATACAACTCGTTCATCTTCTCAATGCACCTCTCCTTTTCGGGCTGCATTTGGCCGGCAATGAAACGCGCAAGTTCGATATTCTCTTTAAGGTTAAGACGTTTGACGTCGTTGTTCATTTTAGCATTGAGAATAACCGAAAAATCCACCAACTGTTTAATATTCATTTTATCCTCCGAGAAAATCATCTCCTTGAGCCACGCATAATGCTTATAAACCTCGGCGCTATCCTTGAAGATTGCCTCGGTCCAATATTTTCTATCTTCGTCGTTGTTGTAGTTATTGTGGTAATTGTGGCTGAATATAGAGTCTATCACAAGCATATTGTCGTAGTGGAACAATTGCTGCGAGCGCAACTCGGCTGTTGTTATGGGTTTACCGCCACGGCTGTAATCAATCTGTTCGTTTAGCTTGTCTATGTTTTCTATTGCAATTTCATATAGTTCCTCAACCTCCTCGCGATATTTTTTAATATTGTCATATACTTGCATAGCTGTGTCATTTGCAAACTTGCCCATAATGATGGGCACACCATCATTGAATAGTGCGATGCTTCTCTCTTCGCTGCTGCAGAATACCTTTCTCCAGGAATCATAAGCTATGAATAGTTCACCTTGTTCCAAATGTTCCTTGTAGAATTTATAGCAGGTGTTATACTCATCAGCCGGCAGGGCTTCTGTTATAAAGTGTCGGCGTTTGCCTCTCACCTCTAATATATAAGGGTTTAATATTTCAAGCGTGTCCATAACAGCAGGCTTCTCTTCAGCTACTTCGGGCGTGTGATTTGCACTGTCTGCCGCCAGAACAACAGTCGTGCTATCTGCTGCCACAGCCTCTATGGTGGCGATGCTGTCGGCTGTTTGCGCAATGCTATCCTGCCTGCACATTTTTATAATGTTTATTGCATTTGCCGCATTGTGTGGGTTAACAAACGCCACAATTGCAAATATTGATATAACAATTCTTTTTATCATATATAACTTATTTAATATTATAGCTTATACCAAGTTGGAAACTGAACGCTTTCACAGGGTTGTAATCGAGGCTTTCGCTCATAAACAACTCGTTCTTGTAGAGTTTCACTCCCACCTCGCCAAACAGGTTCAGCGATGGTGTGAGCGAGTATGTGGTATTGTATGCAGCGTGCAAACCTATATGCAGGCCATCGTCATATTTCTTGCCTATTGCGAGGCTGCCGCCTTTTATCTTCTCGGCCGATGAAATTTCGGCATCGAGCTTGGTTATCTTTGTGAACACAGGGCCTACATAGAGGGCATTTCTCCAACGTCTGTCGGCATCGTAACCCTTTATGGCGTTTGTGAGGTCATATTTTGCATCTACAGCCAAAGAGAGCATCTTGTAGCTGTAATTCCATAAGCCTTTATCATTGCGTAACGCACCATCTGTTCTTTCGGTATATCTGCATACGTCGTTGAAACCGTAGCTCGAATAATCGAACAATGCGCGTACGCCAAAGGATTTAACAGGCTGATACTCCGCTGCAATGCCAAATGATGTGTTGGCATTCTTCTTGCCCTTGTAGCTTGTGCGTTTGATAAGATAGTTCGTTCCGCCCATTACCGATAATGAGTATTGTGGCTCAAATTCATCGGAACCGCCTTTCTTGTATACATCCTTATCCATCGCACATTCAACACCTACATTCACATTGTAGCGCGCTAACCCCTTGATGAATGCGGCACGAGGCTCCACAAAGAGTGCATAGCTCTCGTTGGGGTGATATTTGAGGTTTATGCCCACTGTGGGTGCCACATAGCTGCCATCGTTCTGGCTCTTCGAGGCTGCCACGTATTTCCAACGGCCGCCAAGTTCGAGGCCGGTTGCAAGATTCACGGAAAAATCATTTGATGCAGCTCCCTTATCGCTTATTGTAGAGAAGAGGTTTGTTACCAATTCGCCACGCATAAACATATACTGTGTGTTGCCGTATGCTATATATTTCGGATGTGTTTTGGTGGCCGAAATATATCTCTGATGTGAATTGCCGGCCGAATATCCGAGAGTCATCTGCAATGCCACGCGGTTGGATAGCCAACGTCCGTAACCAAATGCCACCTGCGGGCCCACACCGTCGACCAAAGGAACGTCGGTGTTTGTGTATTGCAGGCCTGCACCACTGAAGAAATAGCTGTTGTATGGTGCCTCGTTCTCTTTAGAGCCCAGTCCGCTATTCTTCATTCTGTAGCTTACACCAAGGTTGAAGTTAAGCATCTTAATGGGATTATAGTCGAGGTCTTCACCGAGGATAAATGTGTTTTTATATGCCCTAATACCAACTTCCCCAAAAATACCGAACAAAGGTGTTATATAATAGCTTGTGTTAAATGCTGCGTGCAACCCTATGTTGGCGCCATCTTTATATCTCTTTTTAATGCTTGCCTTGCCCTCGAACTTTTCATCAGCACTAATCTTGGAGTCGAGTTTAACGATGGTAGATATCACAGGACCAAGATATATTGCACTGTTCCACTTTCTATCGGGGTTGTAACCATAAAGTGCATTTGTAACATCGAATTTGCCATCAATACCGAGTGATGCAATATGATAAGTCTTGTTCCACAACCCTTTCTTTTCATTCGTCACACCATCAACATTCTGAGTGTATTTGTAAATGTGATTGAAACCGATTGTTGAGTAATCGAACAACGCACGTACACCAAACAATTTGTATGGCTGATACTCAATAGATGCGCCAAACGATGTGTTTGCATTGCTTTTGCCGTTGTAACCGGTGCGCTTGACAATGTAGTTTACTCCCCCATTCAAAGCAACAGCCACCTGCGGCTCATATTTCGTGGAATGGTTCCTGTTGGCAAGAGTCTCTTTGTCCATAGAATACTCTACACCCACGTTTATATTATAGCGGCTCAGGCCTTCGATGTATGCAAAGCGGGGCTCCACGAATAATGCATAGTTTGAATTGGGGTGATATTTCAAATTTACGCCTATTGTAGGGGCGGTATAGCCTTTATCCACCTGGCCGCCTAAAGAATGATATTTCCAACGATGCCCCAACTCAATACCGGCCAATACATTTACAGAAAAATCGTTATTTACAGCATTGCGGTCATTTATTGTAGTGTAAACATTGTTAACAATCTCGCTACGCATAAAGGCATACTGCATATTGCCAAATGCCAAATATTTGGGATTGGTTTTTGTTGCGTGCACCAGCTTTTGCTGGCCGTTTCCGGCAGAGTAGCCAAGCGCCACTTGGATGGCAGTGCGTTTCAATAGCCAGCGGCCATAACCAAATGCAAATTGCGGGCCCACACCATCGACCAAAGGAACATCTGTGTTTGTGTATTGAATACCCACACCATTGAAGATGTAATTGCGACGGAAGAAATCACCCTCGTTTGCAACACCGGTCTTCTCTTTTAATCTGTAATTCATACCAAGATTAAAATCCATCATCTTTATGGGTTTGTAGTGCAAATCTTCGCCGGGCATCATAGCATCTTTGAACATTTTCAAGCCCACTTCGGCAAAGATATCAAAACCTTTATAGAATGTATAGCTTGCGTTGTATGCTGCGTGTAAACCAATTTGCAATTTGTCGTTATATTTCTTGTTTAATTTTACAGTACTTCCTTCAAAAGTCAATACGTTGGGTGCAATCTTCGATTCGAGTTTAACGATTTGCGCAGCCACCGGGCCCACATAGAGCGAACTCTTCCATTTTCTATTGGGGGTGTAACCATAGAGTGCGTTAGTGACGTCGAATTTAATGTCTGCACCCAATGTAAGCAGGTGATATTTGTAGTTCCACAAGCCTTGGTATGAATAAGTTTTTCCGTTTAAGCGCTCGGTATATTGGCTTATGTCATTGAAATTATATTTTGCATAATTAAACATCATTCTATAGCCAAAAAGCGGATGCGGTTGATAACCGATGGCAACACCTAAGTTGGTGTCGTAGTCATCGTATCCCTCGTTGCTCTTTTTCCTGAACAGATGGTTCACTCCCGCAAATACCGAGAATGTGTATTCGGGGACAAACTCATTCTGCTCCTTTTTGTAGAATTTGAAATTACCTCTGTCAAAGGGAAGTTCAATACCGGCCATAAGACTGTGGTTGTATGAAACCTCACCATTCTCCTTGTTATATTTTTTTGAATATTTAGACATTGTGGTTCGCGGCTCTATAAACAGCGCATATGAATCGTCTATGTGGTACTTGAAATTCAAAGCGCCGGTAACGCCCGTATAACTACCACTCATATTCTCATCTTTTAGTGCTGCATAATCCCAACGGGCACCTATTTCATAACCCAAAATTGCATTTAAAGAAAAGTCGTTCTTTATGGCATTGCGGTCTTTTATGGTTGTGAGGAAATTGTAAACAACCTCGCCACGCAGTGCCAGTGATTGAGTTTTTCCATAGCCCATATATGCGGGGTGTCCTTCTTTAATGTTTGCAGGCTGTTTCTTTTTGCTACTGTTACTCGATGCATAATTCATCGACATCTGCAACGCAAGCCGGCGACAGAGCCAACGACCGTAACCCAAAGAGAGTTGTGGCCCAAGACCATCGAGAAATTCCACGTCGGAGTTTACGTATTGCAAGCCTACCCCCTGGAAAAGATAATTGCGAGGGAATAGATATCTGCTCTTTATGGCATTGATGTCGCTCTGATGGTTGTAGCTGACACCGGCCATAAAGTTCATCATCTTCACGGGGTTGTAGTCGAGCGACTCGTGGGGTATAAACTCATTTTTATATACGCGCATACCACCTTCGGCAAAGACGCTCCAAGCTCGGTTCATATAGTAGCGGTAGTTTATACCCGCATATACACCCAAATTTATTTCATCATTATATTTCTTGTTTATCTTTGCTACCCTATCGCCAGGCAGGGGCTCGTGAGGTGCCAACGATTTATCCATACCTATTATCTTGCTTGCAAGGGGGCCTACATACAAGGCACTACGCCAACGCCTCGATGCATTGTGCCCAAAAAAGGCATTGGTTATGTCGAACTTCAAGTTCAATCCCACCGAGAGTATATTGTAGCTATAATCCCAGCGGCCTGTGCTCGATGTGGTTTTGTCGCCCGTTGTGTAATTGTAGTTAAGTACATTGGCAAGGTTGTACTTTGAATAATCGGCCATCACGCGGTAGCCATACAGACGATGTGGTTGGTGGTCGATAAGGAGGCCAAAGCTATAGTCGCCGGTATTATCTCCATAATATCCGGTACGTTCAATGAGATAGTTTGCGCCGCCAAAAAGCGAGAAAGAGTACTCGGGTGTAAATCCATCCTCGGCCTTGGAAGTCTTCACGGTTTGCTTGTCGGCCGCAAGTTCCATACCCATAGCAATGCTGTAACGTTTGTACTTTTCGGCAACCTTCACATAGTCATATGGTGCATTGTATGGTGTGTTGTAGCTTATAAACGTGATGCGTGGCTCAAAAAAGAGCGCAGTGCTGTTATCAATGTGGTACTTGAGGTTTACACCCGAGGTGAAGCCGCCATAATAGCAGTTTTCCTGGTTTTTCACTGTGGGATAATATTTCCATAGCATACCATATTCGTAACCACCAAAAATATTAACTGAAAGGTCGTTTTTTATAGCGTTTCTGCTCTTTACCGTTGTATAGATGTTATACAACAATTCGGCACGTGCAAAAGCCTGTTGGCTACGTGCATATGCAGTATTGCCTGCAATATTCTTCTTTATGTCGGGCAGAATTTCTTTATTCCTCCATATGCCGGAAGTGTAGCCGGCTGAGAATTGCATTGCAAAATGGCGGGCAATCCAACGACCATAGCCAAAAACAAAGTTAGGACCTACACCATCGACAAGCAACACATCGGTATCGAGATACTGCAAGCCGCCACCTGTAAAAAAATAGTTTCGTGGGAAGAGGAATTCGTCTTTGGCTCTTTCCACCCCTGCCAGTTCGTTCCTGAATTCATACAACAAAGCTGTGCTCACACCATAAGAGACGTTGTATTTGTTCGAGGTATAATCAATCTTCGACACATCGTAGCTCTTGCTTGCATATGCAACGTGAGGCTCTATGAGCAGAATGGCATCGGGGCCAATGCGGAACGAGTTTCTCAATCCCACCAAAAAGTACGAGGAATTGTCTTTCTTGTTAAACAACTCCAAAGACTGATAGCCTACACCTAATGTAGATGCAATCTCGTAAATACGGTAAGCGTCGTGCCCCAGATAGTAACGTGTGAAATTGAAATGGTGATTTAGCTGCGCCGACATTTTGGTAAGTTCGGCATTCTGTTCACGCTTCACACGTTTCAACGGAGTGTTGCCATAAAGGAACTGCAAACTCAATGAGTGAGTCTTTGAAATATCTTTTCCCACGAGCAGACCATACGAAACTGCCGACGAGAACTCTAAATCCTTTTGCTTTGCAATTTGGTCATACGACAATAATACACCCGTATATAGATGCGACAAAATTGAGGTGTTGGAGAACTTTACACGGTCGGGGTAACGGTGTCTTTTCTGCATTGAGTATTTCAATGCATTGTATCCTTTATATCCTGCCGCGTAATGTCCCTCGCCTGTTGCATTTTTGCTTTTCTTCACGCTGTCGGCCGGTACACCTGCCACGGCTATCCTTGCATCAGAGGCATACGTGGCAGCATATGGCACTGCAAACAGCATACAACAACACAGTATTATCTGTCTTATTCTTGCATTTATCATCTTGAATGAAAATCTCTTATTCAGCCTTTTAATATCTATCCCTTATCTCTCTGAGTCTCTTTAGCAATTCTTTGTCCTTGTTCACGTTTTTATCACGCACAAGCAATACATTGAATACGTTGATATACTCTTTGTCGCAGTCAAATGCTTTATATAGATTATCTATGGCAACTGCATCGTTATTTTGTTTTTTGTCGGTGAGTATTTCATATGCCTCGTTGAACATTATAAAGGGGTGCTTGCGATACTCCTCATCACTCATCTCCTCATAAACCACCCTCTTCACAGGGGCCACGCTATCTGTGGGGAGCGCTGCAGCCACTTCGCTTAGTGACAAAGAGTCTGCCGAAAGTGAATCGGCTACAACATCGGCTATCGTTGCCTGCGGCATTTCATACACAATCTTTTCTTTCCTGTTCTGCTTTTTTATAGAGTCGGGCATCATTTTGCGCCAATACCCTATAGCATCCACAATCATATGCTCGTCTTCCGATTTTAGATCCTTGTCGTTATTGGCCAGGGCAATCATTTTTATATCCTTGCAGAATGAGCTGGCAAGATTCATTTTTGATGAATCAAAAGCCTTTTTGCGCAAACATAGAATGGATTTCAAATAGTTGCTCACTGCATTGTCGGGCAAGTGCAATGTATCCTCGGCAGCTGCGGCCAGGTATGTGGTATCTTGTGTATAATGGTGCATAACAAGGTTCATAACCACACCATTTGTGGGCGAAGTCGATGCCACCATATTTCTTGCAACACTATCATTCAAGTATTTCCCGCGCATACATCTTGAAAATGCAATCAAGGTGTCGTATTTAGCCTCGCCACCGGCACTCGCTATTATTTCAAGATGTTCAATTTTACCCTTGCGGGTGCTACTTTGCCCCTTCAGAGTCATAATTAATTGATTGGCTGCATTCTCGGGTGCATTGAAATAGCGCTCTATTTTGGTGGAGCCAAAGCCTTTGGAACTATCGAAGGCCGGTAATTTCATCTTGCCATCAACAGAGTCTTTGTAAAGCTCAAGATCGAGGAAAGGATCGAGAATGGTATAATCTATTGTATCTGTTGCCACGCAAGAGTGTGCCAAAATACTTGCGGCATATGGCCAATAACCGTAGTGCTTGTCGGGGTTGTTCCTGTTTTCATCGAATCGTGTTACCTTCAATGCGTTGCGGGCTACCTCTCGCAATTGCTTTTTATCTGTCAAGTGGTTGAAAAGAATCCAATAGCCCGATTTATACACAGTCTCGGGATCCTTCTTATAATCCTTTAGAATAAGGGCGGGGTTTTTCTTCTCCCTTCTTGTTTCCTCATACTTATAATGTACCGAACGGAACTTATTGAGGTAGGTCTCCATCAGTTCCTTGTTGTACGATGGTATGCTTGATATCCCTCTTTTATTTGTAACAACAAATTCTCTAATCTCATTTGCCACGGTGGTGTAGCCGTCGCGTTCGAGCGAGTCGGCTACTTGTTCCCAAGAAGCAACTATAGGCTTCCCGTCTGTTATATGCGTTTTTGTGCGTATTTTGCTTTTAAGCTCCCTGGCACGCTTTTTTGCAAGTTCTATGTTCTGTTGCAGGTTTCCGTCGGGAGAGGCCATACCATATATGCAAACATAGTCGAGGGTGCGGTTCTCGCTGTCGTTCTCAATCTCCTGCAACGACTCGGTAAGCTCTTTCATCAACTTATAATTGACTGAATCCTCGAGCGACAAATGCCATTTGCCCACCTCAAAGTTTAGGCGCATCTCACCATTGTGCGGCACATTCACCACCTCTGGCTCTTCGTAAAAAGCCATTGAATCGGGTTTGAATTCGGCAAATTCAAAATCAAGGAATTTAAGGGGGGCATAACGTTCGCCTTCGTCTCTTTGGGTTTCGGTGTAGAGTACTGTGTTGTAATCTACAACATTGACTATAGCCGCCAATGGGTATGGGTGTGCTGTGTTGGGGTCGCATCCGCTCACTGTATCTATGAGATGGACATATATAGTGTCTTTTCCTGTAAAAACATCTATTCTGGATTTATCTATTTCTCGACATACCTTTTTGTGTGCCTCTTCGTCATATACCGAATCGTATTTAATGTACACATTGTTCATACTATAGCAGTATTGAAGAGAATCGTACTTTTCGGGGTGGAAATCCATTCTGCGTGCTTGCGATATCTTGTACTCGCTGTTGTCGTTGTACACAACGCTGCGATAGGCAAATACCGTGTCGAGCTCGTTGTCGGTGATGTCTATTCTGTCATAAAACACAGGCTGTGCCACAATGCGCATATTGGAGGTTAGCCTATAAGGAATAATAAAATTGGCAATGCGTGTCATTGGGCCACCCGGGTGTTCTGCACCATCAAATTCCGCGTTCAAGCCTTTTCTTATTCTATCTTCGACAACCTCAACCTCTTTCACTATCTTTTCGTCTTTCTTGAGCGTGATTTGCCTTTTACTGCCAAACTCGGCGCGCTTGATTATCTGTGCCTCATACCCCATAGCATATATGAGCACTACAGAATTCTTGTCGTCAAGAACTCTTACGGTGAAATCACCTGTTATGTTTATAGGTGCACTCATTTTTAATTTAGGCTCAATTCCTTTCTTCAAATCATCGAGTGCAGCCCGAGCATCGGCCTCACCGGGATAGGCATAAATCTTTACATCCTTATAAGGATTTGTGGGGTCAGCATTATCGGGCCACACATCATATTCCACCGAGGCAGAATAGTCAATGGTGTTTTGTGCCTGTGCAACACCTATATTGGCAACGGCTAAAAATGCAAACAATATGTAAAATAGACGCAAGCGCATAAGTGACAAATAGTAAAATTATCTTATTATATATGATATTGAGGCCTCTATTTGAGGAAGCATTAGCGAGCCTTTGCTGTTTGTGCGCTCACCATAATCCTCGTATATGTCGCCTTTGTAATACTCTTTCTGGTTATATTTGAGCATAACAAGACCACCCGAAATTTCAAAATTCAAGTGCGATGTTATCTTGTATGCACGGCCGAACATAATGCCGGCACCAACGGTGTTACCGTCACGTATCTTATTCTTGTGGTGGATATCGTAATTGGCAACTACGGCAGAGAGCTCCACATAATGACGTATGAGCGCACGTCCGCCAAACCAATAACGAATATCGGGAGAAATTGCAAACATCTTTGCTTCCTTGCCCCAGGGCTGTTTCACGCCAAAGATATCTACACCAAATGTGGTTTTTTCACCAACAACAAAATCAACACCAAGATTTGGAGCCATTGCCACTCCTTTTGCCAAATCGCATTTTACGGCAAGCATCTGTGCCCTCGTAAATGAGACCGACAATAATAAAATTCCTATTATGAAAATTCTTTTAATCACAACGCAACAGCATTAAATTGATTTTCATCTTTTATTTTACAGCGTGGGCCATATCTCGCCCCCGCAATGCATTACTTTTTGTTTTATATCTCTATCTGCAAGCTCGTGCACGAGCTTGCAGATAGATTGTTTGTTATCACACTTTCTAAAAAAGAGATGTGATTAGTCTATTTTTGTATCGAAATCGGCAGTGATGTTGCCTTTCTCCTCCCACTTTGTGAGCTCAAGAGAGAGGTCTATCTTTTCGGCACCGTAAACAACAAATTTTACATTGTACTGCTTGCCGGCCTCGAATTTACCATCAACTGTAGGAACCTTTAGTATCTGACGATGTGTGAAGGGAATAACCTGACGATCGGCAGCAGGCTGCTGAGTCATATTTATCTCAAGTTCATACTCATCGGCGGGGAAAAGCATCAAGCTCTCACCTACTCGTTTCGAAACGGCTTTGTCGGCCACATCGTCCCATTCGGGTTTCACAGGAGTGAAAGGAGCCAATTTGTGGGCCTCGGTCTCATTAGCAACAAGTTCTTTGAGGCTTACCTCGGTGGGATTGCCTTCGTTTACAATGTGGTTTACAGGAGCATTCTCGTTCCAGGCAACAATAAACTCGGCCGATGTATTCACATTCTTAATCTTGATAGACTCTATAGTTACACCATAGTAGTTTGCGCCATCGACATTCTTGTCCGAAACCTTTTTGTTAACAGGTTCAATGAAGAAGACAAGGCGTGCAAGCATATGTTGCAGGTTGAAGTGAGGCTGAACACCTTTGCGTGCCGAAAATGCGCTGTAGTAACGCGAAACGGTTTCGTCATACTCCTTTAAGGCTGTCTTTTCGGCATTTGTCAGGTCGGCCTTTGCAATCATAAGGTCTTGTGAACCATCGATTGTGACAGGAAGAACATACTGGGTACCCTCGGCATTCTTTTTGGGTGTGGCTGTAGCTGCATCATCGGCGTGATACATAAAGAAATCGTAGTTACCCGACATTGGATAGTATCTCGAAATACCATAGTCGGCATAAATGTTGTTCTGGTCGGTCGATGCGGGAGCATTTACCACGGTGTTCTCAAAGATAGGCTCGTCGTTGTAACCTGTAGCAAGTTCAAATGTGGCACGGTCGAGCATATAAACATTCATCTTCTCGCCACGCCAGCTGTTGTTGTCCTCACCCACAGCGCCTGTACCTCTTGTGGTTACATCTACCATACCCTTGCTCATACTGAGCATAATGGGCACATTGCTGTTTTCATCGGCACTTATGGCACCGTTGTTCGCAATGTCATCATCGCTTGAGCAAGCTGTGAAGCCGGCTACTGCGATGCACGAAGCAATAATAAAAAACTTTTTCATAATTGATAAATTAAAATAATAATTAAAATACTCTTATTCGTAGTTGGTTATGTCGTCCTCGTCGAGGATAATTTCAATGGGCTCGCTCCAGGCAAGGCCACCGATACTCATTTGTATGGGCTGATAGCCGTAAATGTGCATTGTTACATCGTACTGCGAACCGGCCTCAAATGGAGTGGTTTCTATTACGCCATTGTCGTCTACCACTCTGTGTGCAAGGTTGTAGCGGGCGGTGTAATAGCGGTTTACCTCTTTACCTTCGCTGTTGAGCGATGGATAACGACAACGTACATACAGGTCGTAACTATCGCGGGGTGGCAACAGCAGGCCCATACCCAGGTTGTCTATCCTCTCATCTTTCTTTACGTGATATACACCCTTTGCCAAGGGTTTCACGCTTGCGGGGTTGCGCTCCTCGGTCATCTCCTGCAGAACCATTTTCTCCAACTTCTCGCTCTTTTCTTCGGGCATAGAGAGGCCAAGTTTCGTGTGGTCGTCGGCAGCCACGGTGAAACGCCACTGCTTGTGTGCCATCACATAAATCTCCTCGATGTATATTTTGTCGCTTAATGCATCCTCGCCCACTATGTTAAATTGGAATAAAGAAAGACAGTGCTTGCCATCGAGCTTGGGAAACATACCACGGTGACCTGTGGCTGTGCTGAATACAAGCTCGCCGTTAATGATGTTTGAGTATAGCAACTTGTCGGATGTGGGACTGATTTGGGCTATTTGTTCCTCTATTGGTTTGCCAACAGCTGTTATCACATCCTGTGTTCCGTCTATCTCAATGTCGAAGTGCACATTATCCACATTGCGTGTAACCTCACTCAATACCTTTGCATCGTCTATTGCATAGGCAAAGAAATTGTATTTGCAATACTGGTTGGACTGGCTGTAAAAATATTCGGTATTCTTGTCTATTTGGTCAAGCATCTCGTTGTCCAGCAGTTTGAAGGCTACACCACGCCCTGTCTCGGGATCGTCCATAAGGCACTGTATGGGTTGGTCGGGGTTCTCTTCGGCATCCGGCGTGCACTTCTGCGTATAGTCGATGGGGCCATCGTATATGTAATTGTTGGTGAGGAATGAGTAAACATAGTATGTAAGTTCCTGTTTTACCCAACCGTTCTCGGGCGTAATGGCTCCGGCACCACGGCTTATCATAGTGTAATAGGGGTTGTTCATTGCCAACAAAACCGGCACCTTGTCATACGTGGTTTCGTATTGGTGCTCGTCTTTGTATCCCGGATCGTAGTCCACCGATTCAAATTTTTCGCTACAAGCGAAAAGTGTTGCGACAAGTGATAATGTTGCCGCTCTTTTTAGAATTCCAAACATCATAGGTCTATATCAATATCTTCGTAATTAATCCAATAATCGAGGTTGTCGCTGCTTTCTGCTTTTTCAAGTATTTTATCTCTGCTTATGGTGAGTATGTTGTCTATGTTCAGCAGAATGGGCTTTTCGTACCTGTATATGATTCTACCATACTCGTTTATGGTGTTATATAGGTTTATGCCCACATTAAGCACTTTTTCTTTCTTGCTGCCGTCGTCGGCTATGGTATGTGTGTATATGGCAAGTTGCATAATGCCCGCACCTGTGATGAAATCGGGCGATTCGCTGCGCACGAGAGCCGTTACCGAGAATTTTGCGCTATATTCGTTCACTCCGTTCATTTCGTCGGTTGCGGTTGTGTTTATCTCAACCGGTTGTATCAACATTTTGTATGTTTTCGAAGCATCGGCCTCGCCTGTATATACGTTCAGGCTGTTTGCAATACCCGATATTTCGCCCATTACCTTGTCGATGACCACCGATTGACGTTCCACGGTGAAACGTATTTCAATATCCTGCGTAATGCTTTGGGGAGTTATCTGAATGGTATTGGTGGCATTAGGTGATATTTCGTAAACATCGGTGTAGCAATAATATACCGACGACACATTACTCAGCACATAATCCGAGTATCTGTTAAAATCGGTCCATTCGTTATCGAACTTGTCTATATTGATATCGTGCAGTTTGTAGGAGCGATACTTTATTATAAACTCTTTATTCGATATTGCCTCGTTGATAGCATCGGGCGAAAAACCAAGATATTCAAATGTGCTGTTATTCTCGCTATAGTTCAATGCAATGAAACGATAGTCGCCACGTTTCAAATTAAAGGGCTCTGCCTCTTCTGTAGTGGTGTTATTTTCTCCGGAATTGTTATCCTCGCCGGTTGCATCACCGCCGTCGGCGGGTGTGCCGTCAGAGGTTTCATTGTCGTCGGTGGGTGTGTCTGTGCCATCTGTTGCCTCGTTGCCACTGCTTTCGTTTTTCACAACTTCGTCCATAGGGTTGTTGAATACATATCGGCCTTTGTTGTCGGTGGCGTTGGCGGTAGTTACATATCCGCTTTTCCAAGCATCTATTATGCGATAGCTTAGTATGTACATAGAATCGGGGAGTTCGTGGTTGAACGATTCGGCACTCTCGTTCCACACAAATTCTACATTCACGGGAGCAAGGTGTGGGTGGGTGTCCGATTGGCACAGCTCCACTTCAATATCGCCGCAACCCACTACAGCAAGGGCTGCAACAAATAATAGCATTATATTTTTTATGTATGAACGTAACATAAGATGAATATTCTTGTTGCTTTATTATAAATATCTGCTTTATTGCTTGGGTGCTTCTTTTGTGTTCTCGCTCCCTTCGTTGCCGTTTTGTTCCGTGTTCTCGGCAACGGCCTCGGCATTGGCATTCTCCTCGATGGCATCGCTTTTTGGGGTATTCTCGTCGCCGGTGTTCTTGTTTTCTGCTGTTACGGCTGTTTCAATGTTAGTGGCGTCGGTGGGCTTGGCTTCATCACCGGCCTTTTGTTCACCATTCCCATTATCCGGCGCAGCTACGGGCGATATGGTGCTGTTTTGCAGTTGCATCATCTTTATTTTATTGAACATCTCTATCTCGGCATTCATACCTTTGAGCTCGTATCCATTGCTGCGTTTCATATAAAGAGTATCTTTGCGCGCAAGAAAACTTATTGCACTGTTCCTCTTAGGAGTGTCATCTGCAGTGTTTTTGATACGCACGATTTTTGCAATAACACTCTCGTTGTATCCCTTTTTACTTATGAAATACTTCTTGTTATGAGACCTTATCGACCAATCGTTTACACGACTAATGGCTTTAATAAGGTATTGCAGCATAGGGATGGCAAGCGTGGAATCGCCGGTATTGGTGTATATTCTTTCTTTTTCACTTTTATAGGCCGTTATAAGAGCGGTTTCTACAGACTCGATGTTTTCGTTAAAGTTTTCTCTATCCTTGTTGCTGTTCTCGTCCTTGATACCCGAATATTTTTTTACAATACTGTTGAGATAATCGTTATCAAGTTCAGATATTGATGTGATATTCTTATTAGGCAGGCTCTTTCTTATAAATTTAGAGAGACCGTTTTTGGGGATGTCGATATATCCATATGCTTGCACAAGTTCAACGGGGAGAGCTGCGGAATCGGCATTTGCATATGTCTGGTGGAATTTTTGTACTACAGCATTATGCTCTTTTACGTGCTTGTTCCAAGCAGCCACGCTGTCGGGCGAGATGTAATAATTGGTTGTGGGATCGAAATATTTAGGAATGGCTTCGTTGTACTCGTTATTAAGCTCATACATATTATGGAGCAATTCAAGCGAAGTGCGGTCATATGTATTAAGTTGTTTTCTAATGGACTTGTAACGATAGACAAAGCCCATACGCACACCGGTAATGAGGGGAAAAGGCACAAGATGCCCCCGCTCTTCCGATGCTAACGTGTAGCAAGCATCCTCCTTGTTATATTTGAACTTATCGTAACCTGTATAAACAAAACCCAGGCTCGCACCCAACTCAAGGTCTATTGCGTGCCCGTTGTTATATTGATAAAGAGGGGTGTTGTAACCGAATGACACACCTGCCGACATTGCAGTTCCCTGCTTTCCCGTGTCGCCGAACTTAATCGAATACTTGTCGTAGCTGACGTAGGGGGCAATGTAATAGGCACGATATGTTCTGGGCTTGTCTTTTGATAAAAGCAATCCTTTGCGTATGTACAACTTATTACCAATACCGTTTATGCTCTTGTTTCTCAACAACATATCTTCCCAGCCCTCTTTCTCTCTTGTTCTGAAGTAGAAACGCAACTCAGCCTTCAAACCCAAGTTGTTGTATATGTAGCGATTGGAGTTGGATGCATTATATTCGTGGTCGAGATTCCAATTATATTTACCAGACAACATAATAGATGTTTTGCGTGTATCGCGATGCACCACATCGTACTCCACGCCAATGTTTGGCGTGGTCATCACCCATTCTATGACATTTGTGTGAAATCCCCAACGCTCTTTTGACTTTGTTTTCTCGTCGGCAATTGTATGAATGGAGATAAACAACAAAATAGCTGAAATAACAGCTTGCTTTATGTTTTGCATAATAATTTTATACGACTATAATTTCACTATCTCTCTATTCCGAGTATGTTTAATTTTTTATGATTATTGTATATAATTTCCTAAATGTGTTTATTTACAATAATTTTCGCAAAAAAACTCAAATTTTTGGCAAATATATGTTCTTTTTGCTTCTTTCACCTCCCCATTGTTAAATTATGTTAATTATTCAGGTTTATTATTTTTCATCCCATTTATCATTGTGCAGAAATAATAGGGACTTGTATCTATAAATAATTAACTATATAAATGGGAATTTTTATCTGCAAATTGCAAAGATACGTTAAAAATAATGATTTCCAAAATCTAAGACATACAGGGGAGCACAGGTGCAGGCCGATTACCCCCTACCCTTTTGGGCAAGCTTGAAGCCCCAGGTATATACGCGGTCTATCGTGGGGGTCGAAATACCTAATTTGTGTGCGGTTTCGTAGATGAATCGCAGACCACAGATGAAATCTTCTTGAAAATAGCGGCTCGAGAGGTCGGGTTGCCATCCTTTCTCGGTTTCAATCATAGGTGTTTTAATACCCTTGAACCCCTCTATGGAAGATATTTTGCGTGTAAGGCTTTGTGCATCGCTGCTTTCATAGTAGTCGAGTATGGTGGGCAGATAGTCGCTTGCCACGGGTAGCTTGGCAAGGATGCCGAAGAACTCTTTGTCGAGTTCTATGAGCAGTTGCGAGGCTGCATCGTTCCACTCCTCATAGAAGAGGAATTGGTGGTCATAGAAAATATTTTCGTTCCAGTCGGCGAATAACGTGTATAGCCTTGATGGGTGCAGTATGGGGTTGCTGTTTGTGAAACTCGCCTCGTAATGGCTGTTGAGCATACGGGTGGGAGCACCGAAAAGATATTCCACGGTTTTTCTGAAATACTCTCTCTCCTCGTCGTTGCACCTTACTGCTGCAATGTTGTAGCTTGGCTTGTAGCCAAGTATATTTGCACTATGCCCATACTCTTGCGTGCGCGCTATGAAAGGCACTCTTTGGAAGCCCCACAAAGGAACGTCGGTGGGCAGTATCTCTAAGGCTTCAAAGAAGAAACCGGTTGACGAGAATATGCTACCCACAAATGTACCGGGCTTTATGTGTGGTGCTATTCTTTGCAATTCGCCTTTTATGGCATAGCCCGGCAGGCATAGCAGCACTATGTCGGCATCGCTCACTATTGCGGCATCGTCGCTTATGCGGCTTATGCAGGCAGTGAAATCATCGCCTTCGGGGGTGTTTATGGTGAGCTGCGGTGACCATCTGCCCGGGTTGCGGGTGAGTATATCTACCGGCACACTCTTTTTGCCCGCAATATAACCGGCTGTCACGTGCCCCAAAGAGCCGCCGCCACATATACATATTCTATTCATTTTCGGCATCTGTCTGTTCAAGGGCTTGGAGCAGCCTGTTGTTGTCGTTATATCCGCGTACGGCTATGCGCATATATTGCTTGTTGTCGAGCCCCTCTTTGGAACTACAGTCGCGCAGCAGTATGTTGAACCGCTTGAGCATTGTGAGAACAAGCCTGTTGGCTGTGAAGGGGGGCAACACCTCCACAAGGAAGAAATTGGCCTCGGATGGCATCACACGCAGGAACGAAATCTTGCGCAACCTCTCTTCGAACCTGTCCCTCTCCTCTATGAATTTGTCGCAGGCAAGCCCGTAATCGGCTTCGTACTTTGTATATATCTGCATAAAGTACTCGGCAAATGAGTTTATGTTCCAGATGCTTACATCGCGTTTTATGCCCGAGATAATATCCTTGTCGGCCGAGCACATTATACCTAATCTTATTCCCGGCACACCGTAGCTCTTGCTTATGGACTTTATGACAATCATATGGGGGAATTTTTCAAGCACATTGTTGTGCAGCAGAGTGTTCTCTCTCCATCCCTTGCTGAAATCGACAAAACTCTCATCTACCACAAGCCTTATGCCCTGCGCCTCGCACCACTCTGCAAGCCTCTTCACATCGTCGATGGGAATGAAGTTACCCGTGGGGTTGTCGGGGTTTATGAGCAGTATGTTTTGCACGGGATTGGCGGCAAAGAATTCTATTATGTCGCGGGCCCCATAGCGGTAATCGCTGTTTTGCGGTATGTATGTGACAAGCGTGCTCTTGTCGCGGCGGTTGGGATACTCTTCGAATGTGGGGCGTATTATTCCCAATTTACCGGGCAACTGCTCCATAAGTGCCTTTATGAGCTCGGCAGCACCGTTACCCGGTACTATATACTCCTCTTTTATACCCCAACATTTGCTTGCCAACAGGGTGTTTACCTTCAATCCCGACGGATACTCCATAACGAGGGTGCGGAAATTGGCCTGCATCTCATCGAGTATCTTTGATTCTCCAAAATAGGGATTTACAAGATAGCAGTAGTCGAGCATCTTGGGGAACCGCCAGAAACCACCATAACGGCCATAATACTTTCGCAAAATATCCTTTTCCTCGGCAAATAGGGCTTCGGCAATGTCAAGGTCCTGCTTGTCGTCTATTTCGTACCATTTTTCGTTTGTTATGGGCAGTGCCTTAAGCTCGCAACCATCGAGCAGCGTTAAAATGCGTAGCACGTTCTCGTAATATTCGTTGTTGCCTATTGCCTTTGTATAGGCCTCGAGGAAAGGCACATATTTGGTGCGGCAGAACTCCTTTGAGAATTTATATATGTTTATGGTTTTGTAATATTTGTCCACATCGTCGAAGCAGAATGCCGCCTTGGTAATGAAGTTCACAATGTTGCAGTCGTTGTCAATGCACACCATTGTACCGTCCATCCACTTTTCATATTTGGCAACAAGTGCAAGGTTGGGGCGGCTGTCATTGGTGAGCAGTTGCAGCATCTGCTCGTCTATCACCAAATCCGACTCCAGGAGCAACGTGTCGTCTTGCTGCAACTGCTCCTTGGCAAGCGAGAGGGAATATATGTTGTTTGTCTTGTCGTAAACAGGGTTTTCGATATACTCGATATTCAAACCGGCATAGCGGTTGCCTATGTGGTTTACAAGGGCCTCGCCTTTGTAACCAACCACAATTATTATACGCTTGAGAGCTATTTTTGATAGTTGCTTGAGCAGGCGGTCAATGATGCACTCGCCATTAACCTGCACCATACATTTGGTATTTTCTTTGGTAAATTCGCCCAGGCGCTTGCCCATCCCTGCGGCCAATATTATTGCTTGCATAACTTATACTCTTTTATTTATTACATATTGCCATGCCACGGACTAATCCACATAGTAGGCTTGTGAATTGTGGGTTGATACACGTTTATCCTCGGGTGGCAGTTTCATATAGTCGCCATAAAGTGTGTGCAGATAGAGGTCGTAATCCAGCGGTGCACGGTACTCCTTCCCTTCGAACACAACCATTCTGTAATTGTCGAACATCTCGCGCGGGAATTTTTCCTTTACCGCCAGACGGGAATAGCTGCTATACACATATTCGCATTCGTTGTAGTTCTCTTCGGTGGCTATGGACTTTATTCTCCTTTGCAACGCGTTTATAGAGAACGGCAGCAGAATGGTTTTTGTTACTGCGAGGCGCAATTTGCGCAGCAGCGGCATTCCGCTTGTGAAAACTGAGTTCTTCACGTGCATAAAGCGGCGTATTTCGCCACACTTTTTTGCCTGTTCACGGTTCTTGAGCCCGTCGAGCGGGAATATGTCGATATATACGCCGAACACATCGGGCTTGAAGTGAAACTCGCGCACAACGGTTCCCTTGCGATACACTTTGGCAAATGCCGTGCGGTAGCGCTTGTCAATTTCGGGCGACACCACACGGTTTCTTGCCTGCTCCTTGTTGTACATTTCAATAAACTTTTCATAGTCGGGGCGCGGCATATGTATGTCTATGTCGTCGTCCCAGGGGATATATCCGTTGTGGCGCACAGCCCCCAGAAGGGTGCCATACGCAAGGAAGTATCGCAGTTCGTGACGTTGGCAAAACATTACCACGTCATCGAGAATCTCCACCTGTATCTTCTTGAGCTCTTCGCCTGTTATCTCCTTCATTATTATTCTAATTTTTGCTAAAGTACTACAAAATTGCCAATGGCACTGCATATGAAGCGTTGTTTTTTGCCATCCGAGGTTATTTGTGCACAAAACAACCCTATAAAAAGCGTAAAATACTTGTGTAATAAGTAAAAAAGCAGTACTTTTGCACCGCCGATACGAGATATCGGATAACTCAAATCTTTAACTAATAAATTTTACAAAAAATGGCAACAAAAATCAGATTGCAGAGAAGAGGTCGTAAACACTACGCATTCTACTCTATCGTGATTGCAGATTCGAGAGCTCCACGCGATGGAAAGTTCACCGAGAAAATCGGTACCTACAACCCCAACACCAACCCCGCTACTATCGACATCAATTTCGAGAGAGCTTTGTGGTGGGTAAACAACGGTGCTACTCCCACCGACACTGTACGCAACATCTTGTCTTCACAGGGCGTTTATATGATGAAGCACTTGCAGGGCGGTGTTAAGAAGGGTGCATTTGACGAGGCTACAGCACAAGCTAAATTCGAGGCTTGGAAGGCTGCCAAGACAAATACTCTCAACGGTATTAAGAGCGCCGAGGAGCAGGCTAAACGTGATGCCAAGAAGGCACGTTTGGAGGCTGAGAAAGAGGTTAACGCAGCAATTGCCAAGAAGGTAGCCGACAAGAAAGCTGCCGAGGCTCTTGCCAAAGCAGAGGCTGAGGCTGCTGCAGCTGCCGAGAGCGCAGAGGCAACAGAAGCACCCGCTGAAGCAACAGAGGCTCCCGCAGAGGCATAATCCCCTTTTGGCAGTAATGCTCAAGATAAAGCAGGCAACCCACGGTTGCCTGCTTTTCTTTTATAATTAAAAAAGCGCGCCACCTCTTTGTATTTAATATTAAAAGGAGTAATTTTGCCCATTATGAAAAGAGCAATAAAAACATACCTCATAGCCATTGCGGCAGTTGCAATGTGCAGTTGCGGTGAGGACCGTTCACACGAGTTCTATGAACTCACCAAAGAGAATCAATGGACATACAACACGATGAAGGAGGCCTATTTGTGGGCCGACTCCATAAAGTCCTTGAACCAACGCGACTATTTCGCCACTCCGTCGAAATTCTTCGATAACCTGCTATACAAAAGCGACAACGCTTCATTTATAAGCAGCATTGACAACTCAACCACGTATGGTTTCAGTTTCTCCCTTATGCGCGATCCTCTTGGCATTGAGCCTGCCAAGGTATATGCACTTGTGGAGTATGTGGAGCCATCCTCGGTGGCTGCGGCTGCCGGTCTTGAGCGCGGTATGTGGATTTCTACCATAAACGGCAGAAACATAAATATGGGAACGGGCAGCGCTCTTAGGAGCGGCGATGCCGTTACCTTAGGTGTGAATGCCATAGATTATGACGATGAAACAGAGGCCTATGTGTGGGCCGAACTGTCGGTCATTGAGATGCAGGCAGCCACGGTAACCACCACCTCGCCCCTGCCTATAACAAGCGTTATAAGCGACAATTCAGGCAAAATGGGATATATCCTATGCAATAGTTTCGACGAAGATGCCACAGTCGATGAGTTGTTCAATACCCTGTCGCAATTTGATACCGAGGGCGTAACAAACATAGTGCTCGACCTACGCTATTTCAATGGCACATCGATAAGCAATGCGGCGGCTGTTGCATCGGCCTTTGTGCCGGCCGATAAGCAGGGTGCAGTTTTCTGTACACTCTATAAGGATTTGAAATTTGAGACTAAAGAGAATGTCCTTTTTCCGCAAACAACAATAAACGTTGCCAACAGACCGCTGTACATAATAACCACAGCCAAAACCACAGGAATGGCAAGTGCATTTGTAAAGTCCTTGCGTTTGGCTCGCGGCACTGCAAATTTAAGGATTGTGGGGCAAACGGCCGGAGTCATAAACATTGCCACCGAAAGCATTGAATCTCCTTACAATTTCACGATAAACCCAGCCACGGCAATCGTTGCCGATGCAAACGGGGAGATACTCGCCTCCACAGTTCCCGATTATGTGTTGAGCGAATATGGCGACAACAGACACATATATCCGCTTGGGAACAAACAGGAGTATCTATTATATAACATTGCATATATTATAGCAAACGGTACTTTACCGGCCGATGATTTATAAAATAGACGGTATAGAATATAAACATATGCGAGTATGGCACCTGCCATACTCGCTTTTTTCATATATAAACATTTATTTCAATACTTAAACTAAAAACAGACAACCACCCTGCCCTGCCACGTGTTAATTTGCCAAACAACCCTAAAAACCAAAAAACAATGAAAAAGGTAATTCCATTTATCGCGGTGGCAGCAACGCTGCTATTCGCATCGTGTAATTCGTGTGGCAGCTGTAACAAGCCGCAAGGCATTATGATTGAGAGTGACAGCCTTTATATGGTTAACGACTCCACCATTGCCGATGCACAAACCTTCATCTACGAAGGAACACTCCCGATGACCAACGGCAACATTGGCGATGTACTGCTCACCATACAAACCGTGAGCCTTAACGAGGATGGCACATACACCATCACTACCGACTATGTGAACGAAGCACTTGCCGACGAAACCGACAATGGCGAGGTTCTGGTAATGATTGGTATGCCCACCGACAGCACTGCGGTCATCTACGAACTAATATCGGCCAACGGGAATCCCAAGATGAACTTAATGCTCTCGCCCGACAGTTCCCTTGTGAAACTCGATAGCAAGATGAAGCCGGCATCGGTGAACCCCGCCCACAAACTTGTTCCAAAAAAACAGTAACTAACCCCTTAAAACTTTCGAGTTATGAAAAAGTTTATAATGCTTCCCCTGTTTGTCCTCGTGGCACTGTTATCCTCCTGTGAGAAGGATCCCGATACGGACAAACTCGATAACGATTATCTTGTGCTCACCAATTACGACAGTAATACCAATTTCTCTGAGATAAACAGCTTCTATGTAATAGACAGCATACTCATAATAGATAACCAGACCGATAAGCCTAAATATTGGAAGAACAATAACTCGCAACAGATTGTAAATGCCTACAACGACAACTTCATCTCCTGCGGTTATACTCAGGCAGCGTCAAGTGAAGAGGCCGATGTGGTATTTCAGTTGAGCTATATAAATACCACCTACTATTTCAATAACAGTGTGGGACCGTGGTGGAATAGCTATCCCGGCTACTGGAATTGGGGCGGTTGGGGCTGGTATTACCCTTTCAGCTTCTATTATGCCTACAGCACCGGCTCCATAATAGGCGAATTGGTAAATACAAAAGCGCCGTATGGCAGCGACAAGCTCACTATTGTATGGAACGCCTATATATGCGGCCTGCTCAACGGAAACAATTTGAGTTATTCGCGCACTATAGCTGCCATAAACCAAGCCTTTGAGCAGTCGCCCTATCTGAAGAAATAGCCACTTTCTAAAACTTTACCAGTATGAAACGGATTAGTAAATTATTCATTGCTGCCGCTGTAGCTCTTCTGCTTGGAGTGCCTTCCACAAGCAAAGCACAGCTATCGCTCGACACCTATTACAATGTCGATTGGCAGTTTAACATCCCCATAAGCAACCACTTTTCAAACGTAGCAAGCGGTTGGGGTATGAACTTCGAAGGCGGGTACTACATAACACCGGATATTGCGGTGGGCGGTTTCTTAAACTTCCACACCAACAACGAGTATCTGTCGCGCCGCACAATAAACCTCGGTGGCAATCAGGCGATAAACACCGACCAGCAGCACCAGATGTTCACTCTGCCGTTTGGAGTGCTTGCCCGCTATCGTTTTGTCGAGGAGGATTTCCAGCCCTATGTAGGTATGAAATTGGGTGCCTGCTATGCCGAATTCAGTAATTACTACTATATCTTTATGAGCCGCGAAAAGAAATGGGGCTTCTATATGCAACCCGAGGTTGGCTTCAATTTTTACCCCTGGGCCAACAGCATCGGTTTTCACTTTGCAATGTACTATAGCTTTGCAACAAACAAGTGCAGTATAATGAGCTACGATCAAAGCAACTTAAACAACTTTGGTTTGAGGTTTGGTCTTGCGTTTTAATATAACAGTAGCGGCAGAATATCGATATTCTGCCGCTACTGTTATTGAAAATATATCTATTTACTGTTCGGGCACCATACTCACCTCAATGAAGTTACCCTGTTTCAAAAGCCCTGCAAGGAAATCTCTTATCTCCTCTTTTGTTATGCTTTTGAGAATTTCGATATTGTCGCTGTAATAATCCTTGCCGTAGAAATAGTACTGCATAAGCCAGTTGCTCCAGGCTGCATTTGCTTTCACCTGTTCGTCGAAACTCTTGAGCATATAGCTGCGCACCTTTTCAACGTGCTCCTCGAGCGGGCCCTCTTTGGCAACCTTTTCGAGTTCGCGAATGACTATGGCAGTGAGCTCCTCGCGACGTTCGGGCGACATATTAAACTGGATGGCCAAACTGAATTTGCCGCGAGGCAGATGGTCTATGCTACCCTGCACACCTACACCATAAGTACCACCCTCTTTCTCACGCACCTCGGTAAGATATACCATATCCATAATCTGCTGCACAAAGCTCATAAGTATGGCGTTGCGCTGGTTGGCCTCTATATCGCCTGAATAGAAGATTACCTCGGTACCTGTGGGGGTTTCCATCTTTCTTGCGAAATTGTTTCGGTAAACGCCCTTGCGAGTGGTTATCTTGTTGTCATACAACTCCTCTTTCCTTCCGTTAGCAGGTAGGCCGCCAATGTATTTTTCAACAAGGGGTTTCAATACCTCCAAGTCAATATTGCCTACAAAGACAAATGTGAAATCGCTTGCATCGCTTGTGCGGTCCTTGTAGATTTCGATGATGCGGTCGTAGTTCATACTGTCGATGTCGGCCTCTAAAATGGGGCGCATACGCGGGTGGCCGCTGTAGAGCGCTATGTTTATACTGTCGCCAAGTGCAGTGTTGGGGTCTATGTTGCGGGTGCGCAATGCGCTCTTCTGACGTGAGATGAAACTTGCCAATGCCGCGGTATCCTTGCGGGGCGATGTGTATTTCAAATACATCAACTGGAACATCTCCTCCAAATCCTTGGGTGAGCAAGAACCGGAAATTCTGTCGTGGAATGCACTGGCGCTTACGCTCGCGGCGGCTGTGCTTCCTGCAAGTTTCTTGCTCAGCTGCATAAGGTCGAATGAACCTGCACCGCCAAGAGATACAACTGCGCCAAACATCGACAGGTTGACACGGTCGCTGTCGGGGTAACGGCTGGTTCCGCCATAGCTTATTCCTGTCATTGTTATCTCGTCGGCCTTGTAGTCTGTGGGCTTCACAATTACCTTTATGTCGTTCGACAAGGTCCATACGGTAGAGCCCCACATACCCTCTTCGGTAGCAATTACCTTGCCGCCCTCGGGAAGTGTTTTGAGCAAAGGAGCATCGTTAGTGTCATCCACATAAGGAGAGAGGGGTGCTGCCTCTATTGCTGCAAGCAACATCTCAATCTGCTCTTTGCCGGGGTATGTTATGGAATCGTTTGCAGGCGCAAGCGACACTGCCACCCTGTTGTTCTTGGTATAAAGAGCGGGTATCACGGCGTTTACCTCTTCAAGGGTTATGCGATTCATCATCTCCTTTGAGAACTCATACTCATATTCGGGCGACATAGCGCTTGTGTTGTTGAGGAAATGGCCCACATAATCATCCACATACTCGTCGTTGCTTATCTTCTTTCTTTCGGCATATCGTTTTTCGGTGCCTGCAAGCATAGATGCCTTGCGGCGGTTAAGCTCGCTCTCGGTGAAGCCGAAACGACGTGCGCGCTCCACCTCGCAGAAGGCAAAGGGAAGCGCCTCGTTTATCTTGTCGGTCTTGCACGTAACCGATACTGAGAAGGCATTCTTTGTGCTCGACAATATGAAAGAACCGGTTGCTGCCGATGCGCCCAGGAAGGGAGGATTGCCCTTAACGGCAATCTCGGTAAAGCGGTTGTTGAGCAAAGACATTGCCACGCCTCTTACAAAATTTTTGTAAACCTCCTCTTTGGTATTTGCAAGCTCGCGTGGTGTTGCATCGTGCTTGAAGTAAAGCTGCAATGCATAGTTTTTCTGCTCCTTGTCTGTTCCCTGTGCAAAAATCATCTCCTCGTTGTCCGACACGGGGTAATATATGCGCTCGGCAGCGTTTTTCTGCTTCTTTATGCCTTTGAATATCTTTTTTATCTTCTTCTCCACGTCATCCACGTCAATGTCGCCCACAACGATGATACCTTGCAGGTCGGGGCGGTACCATTTCTCGTAATAGTCGCGCAAGGCCTGGTGTGGGAAATTATCCACAACCTCCATTGTACCAATGGGCATACGATAGGCATATTTCTCGCCCTGGTATGCAATGGGCAGTACCTGGTCGAGCATACGCGACATTGCTGTGGTGCGCTGGCGCCACTCCTCGTGAATAACGCCACGCTCTTTGTCTATCTCCTCAGCATCGAGTGTGAGGCCGTCGGCCCAGTCGCGCAATATCCATAGACAGGAATCTATGGCACCCGCTCTCTCCACAGGCACATTGTTTATGTTGTAAACAGTTTCCTCGATAGAGGTATAGGCATTAAGGTCGGCACCGAATTTCACGCCAATGCTCTCTAAGTAGTTGATAAGGCTTTTGCCCGGGAAATGCTCTGTACCGTTGAAGCACATATGCTCCAGAAAATGCGCAAGACCGCGCTGGTTGTCCTCCTCCTGAATGGAGCCCACCTTCTGTGCAATGTAAAAATTCACTTTCTTCTCGGGCTCGGCGTTGTGACGGATGTAGTATGTAAGCCCGTTCTTCAGTTTACCCATCCTCACGGCAGGGTCCAGCGGGAGGCTCTCGCCTGCTTTCTGTGCCATTGCGGGTGTAATCAGGCAGATTACCACTAACAGCAACAGTAATTTTCCAAATTTGCTTTTCATATAAATTATTTGTTAGTAATTTTATAGTAATATTATGCGAAGATACTCATTTAAATTCGGTTGATAGGCTACGCATCTGTTTATTTATATAAAATTAAGAATATTTTACTACATAAACAGCCCGGCCCCTATACTACGAACGTTATTTATAGCTATCTTAGCTCACGGAAAAGAAAACGAGAATATGGAAGAACGTATAAAAACGGTGTTGGATTATTTGACAAGCAACAACATAGAGTATTCGTGGTACACCCACGACGAGGCCCCCACAATAGAGATAGCGCGCACCCAATGGCGTGCCGACGGCTCAAAGCACTGCAAGAATCTCTTTTTCAGGAACCACAAGGGCAACCGCCACTATCTTGTGGTGCTCGATTGCGAACGCGACCTGCACATTCACGACCTGGAACAGCGCCTGCACCAGGGGAAACTCACATTCGCATCGCCTCGTCGTATGGAGCAATATTTAGGACTGTGCCCCGGCTCGGTATCTCCTTTCGGGCTTATAAATGATACCGAAAACCACGTTCACCTGTTTATAGACGAGAATCTAAAGAAAGAGGAATCGTTGAGTTTCCATCCCAACGACAACCGTGCCACGGTGGTGATATCGCAACAGCAGTTTATGCGTTACCTCTCAATGGTGGGCAACAGCTACGAATTCATCGAATTATATTAATGCAGTATCTGTCATTCCGAACTTTGTGAGGAATCTCAAATCATTACGAAACTTGAGATATCTCACTTACGTTCGATATGACACTGAATATCATTGCAGTACCTGTCATTCCGAACCTTGTGAGGAATCTCAAATCATTACGAAACTTGAGATATCTCACATACGTTCGATATGACAAAAGCTATGCCAAACACACCAATTTACAGTGAAAATATTATATCGAACACAGGTTATATTAAAAAGAAAGATATTACAGGGATGGCGGCAAAGGTGGCATACATAACCACCAGCAAGCGATATACATCGGGCACCTCGTAACCGCTTTTGGTAAAGCGGTCGCTTATCCAGTCGCGGCGGCTGCGGCGCTGCTTGCTCTGCATATACATATACAGCCTGTATGTAATGAAAGCGCATATTATGCCCAACAGTGCCCCCGTGAGTATATCCCACGGATAGTTCACTGCCATATAAAGCCCTGTATAGCACCCTATCAACGCCCACAGCAACAGCGAGAAAGTGAGCACCTTGTGGCGTATGAGCAACGACAGGAACAGGGCCATAGAGAATGCCAATGTCGCGTGTGTAAGTAGGAAACCGTTGGTGGCGCGATACTCGTTCATCGCATTCAGCAGGTTAAGGCTGTCGGTGCCATAAAGCGTGCGCAGGTAATCAAAGAGTGGTTGCAATGCATATTCCGTTATAGAAAATGCCACGCCAAGCATAGCTGCCATAAAACACACAATGGAGAGGAAATCCTTTGCGCTGTTGTTCTTGATGAGTACATACAGGATGGTCAACAGCATAGGCAACCACACCACCGGCATTGTGAATACTCCGATGCAGCCGTCGATGAAGAGCGATTCGCCACCGTTCATCGAAAGCAACAGATGCTTGTCGAGGTCTATTATATCCTGTATTCTGTACATTGCAGTTTATATCTTTTCCAAAACAGCTGCGGGCACCCACCCCATTGTTCCGTCTTCGAGTTCAATTTCCTTCCACCCCTTCATAGTGTCGTCGGTTATGTTCACCTTGCGCCCCTCGTGTATTACAAACAGGTCGGTTCCCGAATTGTCGGGTGTGCTCTTTGCCGTCACGCTCGGTTGCATAATAATGGCTCCGGTGCGGTTGGTCATCTTGTCGTAGTGGTGCCAGGCTGCAACATTTGCAAATATAGTAATCACAAACATAAGAACGGCAAATATGAAGCCTGTTTTTCTTGCCCCAATCCTGTTGCTGAACAAAAAGAGCAGCACCGCAAGCAACAAAAGCACGAACGTGGCAATTGCAACAACAGCCCAAGTGCCCATTGCAAAAAGGTTTATGATATTCTCAACCCACACTGCAAAGAAAATTCTATAAGGCACCGATACCTTGTCCACAATCTTCGACTGTGCAAGCGCGAGGTTGAATTTTATATCCTCATCGTTGGGGGCAAGCAAAAGCGCTCTTTCGTAGTTGAGGATGGCTTTGGCTATCTCGTCGCTCTTGTAATAGGCGTTACCTAAGTTGTAGTAGATATCGGCCGCCTCGCCCTCTGTTGCAATTATATGCTCATATGCCGTTATTGCACCGGCATAGTCGTTGCTTATGTATAGGCTGTCGCCTGCCGCTTTGGTATGTGCTATAACAGCTTCGCTGCCCTGTGCCACGGCAAGGCAAGGAAGAATAAATAACAATATATAGGTTACTACTCTCATATAATTATCTTTTTATAGAGTTCTCCATTTTACTTATAATCTCAATGGCCATATTATAGACCTTGTCCATAGCTGCACCGGCATCACCGGGTGCGTAGCGTGCAAACTCGCCTTCGTTCAGCACGTCGTGAAGCTCCTTTACAAGTTCCTCGCCCACGCCCTTTTCCTCAAGCTCGGCTGCTATGTTCTCCTTGGACAGCTGCGACACGGGGATGCTCAACTTGTCGCTCATATATCCCCAAAGGGTTTTCAGAATCTCGTCGTAGAACTCATTCTTCTTGTTCTCCTTCAGCAGTTTGCTTGCCACCTTCAGGCGTTTCACGGCCACCTTGTTGGCTTTCTTTGTGCGCATAGCCGCAATGTTGGCGTTCTCACGCATCTGTTTGTGGTAAATGATAATATAGGCTATAAACAGCAACAGCGGTACAATGTACCACAACCAATATGTGAGGGATGCAAACAGGTAGCTGCCTGCGGGGTTAGTGGTTACGTCGCCTCGCTTTATGTAGTGTATGTCCTGCCCCAACAGCTTCAGTTCCTCTTTGCTCACATACGCCGCCACTGCGCCGCCGGCACTCTCTTTGCCCTTCTCCACGCTCAAAGTGTAGCTTTGGGTTTCAAGGGTTTTGTACTGTTTGCTCGCTATGTCGAAATAGGAGAATTTAACGGCCGGTATGGTATATTCGCCACCAAAACGGGGAATGACAAGATACTCTATAACCTTGTTGCCCGAAAATCCGTCGGTGCGCAACGATATTTTGTTCTCCACCTTGGGATCATACACCTCGAAATCCTCGGGGAACGATACCTCGGGTGTCTTTATCAGTTTCATATTACCTGTTCCCGAAATCACAAGGCGCAAGGTAACAGCCTCGTTGGCCTTAATGTCGCTGCTGCTCAACGATGATGTGAGCTTGAAACTGCCCACGCCACCCGAAAAATCGGAGGGCTTGCCATCGGGCAACTTCTGTACATTGAGTTTGAGTTTGGGGGTGCGCAACTCCTTTTTCACATCCACATAACCGCCACCGCCAAAGAAATCGAACGGATCGTATGAGCGTGTCTGCACTGCCACCGTGCCCTCAAATGCGGCCGATGGTATCTCTATTTCGCCACTCTGTTGCGGGAACAGCACATATTGCTGCCACAATATGGTGCGATAATTACGTCCTTTGTAGTGCTCCAGGCCCCACTCCTTGTTGTGCGGCAACTCCACCTCCTGTATCTGGAACCCTTTGAGGTCGGGAATTTTTCCGTTGAGCGATGTGAGGTTCACAGCCGAATAGACCTTGAACGAAAGGAGAACGGCCTCTTGCTCGAACACCTTGGTCTTGTTCAGCGTAGCGGTCATAAAGAGGTCGTCGGCAGCAATGTTTGTGGGATCGGCCGCACGGCTCGAGCGGCTGCCACGTTGCCTGCGTGCACTGCTCTGTGCGGCACTTGCCTGGTCGGGTGGCAGAACCTTTATTGTTACAGGGTTCGATGTGTAGTCCTTGCCGTTTATGTTGGCTGTGGCACCCGCAATCTTATATTCACCCTCTTTGTCGGCAGTGAGCGTATATGTAAACACCAAGGTGTTGCTCGAGGTCACCTGCCCGTTTATGATTTGTGTGCTCGATTGCTGCGAACGGAAAGGGCCCGCAATAATTGAGAAGCCCTCAATTGCCGGCAGGCGGGGCTCCTTTGCTTTGTGCGTATTTATGATATATTTGAGTTGGAATTGCTGGTTCACAACCACAGCCTTGGGAGCGGTTGCTTCAAATGTAACATCGTCGGCAAAAAGGGCCGGCACTGCCAAAAGCAATATCGATATTGTAAGAACTAATTTCTTCATCTATATATTCGTTTCAATTTTTACCTGTTTTCCCATTTAATACAGAGGGTGGGTTACCAATCCTTGTCGAGCTTTTTGCCTCGTATCTGCATCATCTTCTTCACCTTCTCCTGAACCTCTTTCTCGTCTTGCATAGCCGATTCCAACAACTGTTCGGCATTTTCTTTGGACATTTCGTCTTCGTTTTCCTGAGCCTGCTGTTGCTCTTGCTGTTGTTGTTCCTGTTGCTCCTGCTGGTTTTGTTGCTGTTCTTGTTGTTGCTCTTGCTGCTCCTGTTCCTTATTCTCGTTCTGCTGCTCGTTCTGTTGCTGTTGCTGCTGGTTTTGCAACTGCTTCATAGCCACGGCAAGGTTGTAACGGGTTTCGTGGTCGGTGGAATTCTCGCGCAACGCTTGCTTGTAATACTCCACGGCACGGGCATAATCCTTTGATGCCTGGCATATTACACCCATATTGTGATGTACTTCTGCAAGGTTCTTCTTGTCGGTGGTGCGTTTCTCGGCCATAGTAAACTGGTCCATAGCCTCCTGCGCTTTCTCCTGGCGCAAAAGCGCGTTGCCTAAGTTGTAAAGCGCTTCGCTGCCGTTGGGATCAATCTCCACCGCTTTGCGGTACTCCACCTCGGCCTTGTCGTAAAGGCTGTCGGCATAAAATTTATTGCCGCTTCTCAGGTGCTCGCGGTAGCTTTTCTGTGCCGAAGCGCCCACGCACATAAGCGTTGCAATAAGCAGTAATATGTATTTTGTCTTTGTCATATAGTGCACATTATTTGTCAAACAACTTGAATCCACGTGTAAAGCGGCTCTTTCCTGTGAGTATAAGTGCCTCAATCACAAGCAGAATAAAGGCAATCCACGCAATGAACTCGAACTGTTCGTTGAATTCGGTATATACCTCGGTGGTCACATCGGCCTTAGCAAGTTTGTTCACCTCACTCTCCAAAATCTTCTGTGCGTTATTGGTGTTGTCAACCCTTATATATGCGCCATTGCCGGCCTGTGCCACGGCTTGCGCCATCTGCTCGTTCAGCTTGGTCACAACCACATTGCCCTCCTTGTCGCGGCGGTAATCGTTGCTGTCGTCGGCAAGTATGGGAGCACCCTCCAACGAACCTATTCCCAGCACATACACATTCATACCCTTGTCGGCCGCCAGCTTGGCTGCCTCTTCGGCACCACCCTCGTGGTTCTCGCCGTCGGTAATGAGTATTATGGCTTTGCCCACTCCCTCGGTGTTGGTAAAGCTCTTCATTGCAAGGCTTATTGCTCCGCCGATATCCGTTCCCTGGCGTGATATAAGCGCAGGCGAAATGGTTTCGAGGAACATTTTTGCCGATATGAAATCGTTGGTTATGGGCAACTGCACAAACGCATCGCCTGCAAACACAATGAGCCCCACCTTGTCGTTCTCAAACTTGTCTATAAGGCGCGAAATTATTTTTTTTGCCTTTTCCAGGCGGTTGGGGGCTATGTCCTGCGCCATCATAGAGTTCGAAATGTCCAGCGCTATCACAGCCTCAATGCCTTGCCTTGTGATTGTCTCCTTCTTTGAACCGAATTGCGGGCGTGCAAGTGCCACCACAATAAGTGCCAATGCCACAAACGAGAGCCAGAATTTCACCCCCGGGCGATATACCGACACATCGGGCATAAGGCTTTTGAGCAACTGCACATCGCCATAGAGCCTCAAATTCCTGTTCCTTCTGTAATTTGAGTATATATACACTGCCAATATCACGGGTAGCAGTATCAGCAGATAGAGATATTCGGGACTTGCAAATTTCATATTCAAATACGTTTCAGGGTATCTTCTTTAATATGGTATTACGCAACAGTATTTCCATCAGCAACGCGACGAATGCTATTATGGCAAAAATCTGGAACTCCTCTTCGCGTGTGCTGAACTCCTTGACGTTCAGTTTAGTGCGCTCGAGCTTGTCGATTTTCTCATAAACCTCCTTCAGTTTGGAGTTGCTGGTGGCTCGGTAGTAGTTTCCGTCGGTTATTGTAGCTATTTTGTTAAGCGTTGTTTCGTCAATTTCCACAGGCACGTTCACCACTCTGCCGCCATAGGGATAAGGGGCTGTGCCGTTTGTTCCCACGCCGATTGTGTATATTCTTATGCCGAACTTCTTGGCAATCTCCGCTGCGGCCTCGGGCGAAATTTCGCCACGGTTGTTGGCGCCGTCGGTGAGCAGAATTATAACTTTGGACTTTGCCTTGCTCTCCTTCAAACGGCTCACGGCATTTGCGATACCCATACCAATGGCTGTACCATCCTCAATTATTCCCTGCGCTGCAATGTCGCACTTCACCGAGTTGAGCATATTGAGCATAACGGTGTGGTCTATCGTAAGCGGGCACTGTGTAAAGCTCTCGCCTGCAAAGATTGTCAATCCCATATTGTCGTTGGGGCGGCTGTTCACAAACTCGGCAGCCACCTGCTTGGCGGCCTCTAAGCGGTTGGGCGTGAGATCCATTGCAAGCATACTTGTAGACACGTCCATAGCCAGCATAATATCTATACCCTCAACTTCGGTATTCTCCCAACGGTTTGTGCTTTGCGGGCGTGCAAGCATAAATATTACCATCGACAATGTAACGACACGCAACACAAACGGCAGGTCTATGATATAGTTCTTATAGCTTTTTACACTCTTCTTGAGAAAGGGAGCTGCGGTGGAAACCTTCATCGAAGGCTCCAGTTTGCGCCCTTTCAGCACATACCACACCACGTATGCGGCAAGCGGTATGAAAAGAAGCAGATATCCTATTTTAGAGAAAAACATAATACAATCACTGTTAGCTTAACAAATAATAGAGTTCGCAAATGAGCAGTGCAAGCACGGTGGCTGTTGCCAACGATAGCAGAACAACCGATAACAGGAGCAGCCTTTTCTCGCGCACGGAGCGCTGGTTCACCACCCTCTTTTCGGTGGGTTGCTGCACCACCTCGCTGTCGGCAATCTTGGTTTCGTTGACAAAATCTATTGCGTTCAGCAGGTTGCGGTCGTTCTCGTTCATCGGCGGGTTGAATTTCGCAAATTTTACAAGATCGGCCGTTTCCAGTATCTCGCGCAATTCGCGCAAGCTCTCTTTCTCCTTTATCTTAAGCAGCTGCTCCACAATCTCGGCGCTGGTCATCTCGGTTGCATTGAAGGCAAAGCGTTCGTTCATATACTCGCGCAAAGCATCGGTGAGTGCTGTGTAGTAATCCTTGCTGCTGCCTGCTGTGCGCCAGCTGTCGTCGCTCTTTATGCGTTGAATCTCGTTCAAAGCCACCACGTGTGCCGGCAGTTTAGGTTTAACCTTTACTATACGTATTATAGGCTTGTTGTTTATGTATCTTATAGTTACCCACGCAAGAACAGCTGCCAAAAGGATAAACAAAACAGAGTATCCCACCGGGGCTTTGTAGTCGTCCCAAGTGAGTTCCACAGGCCATATCTCCTTTGGCGGAAAGAATTGGTCGAGGTTTGTGGTATCCACCGGCATCATATACACGGCAAGAGCAAGCTCCTCCGAATAGAAAGGCTCGCCATCTACCAACACCTCGAATGCGGGAATCACGTATAGAGCACTGTCGAACGACGTCACCACATACTCCTCGGTAATAAGCAGGCGCTTTCCATCGTTGAGCAGCTGTGTGTCGTTGGGCAGTTTCTCCACAATCTCCACGCCATCCACTATCTCCTTTTGGAATTGCGGCAGCAATGTTCTGCGGTTGGCATCCACACCCACCTTAAGTTTAATTCTTGCCTGCTCGCCTATGAGGCGCTGGCAAGAATCTATTTCGGCATTCACCGAAACATTGCCTTGCGCCACAGCCACGCCTGCCCACATTGTGAGCAGCAGGGATATTATAAATATAGTTTTCTTCATTCTCCTATTTATATTTACGCATTAGGCACGCATCGCAAACAGCGACATCAACGCCTTCACATAATCCTGATCGGTGCGCACCGATACCGAATCCACACGGCTCTTCTTGAAAATCTCCTCCATAGCAGCGGTGTGTCCGTTCCACCACTCGCGCTGTGCTTTCTGCACCTTGCTCGATGAGGTGTCTATGTACATCTCCTGCCCGCTTTCGGCATCTGTTATCTTCATAAGACCTATCTGCGGCAGCTCCATCAAACGGCGGTCATACACGCGTATGGCCACAACATCGTGCTTGCGGTTGGCAATGGTGAGCGCGTTCCTGTAGTCGTGCTCGGCAATAAAGTCGCTGAGCATAAACGCCGTGCATCTTTTCTTGATGGCATTTGTGAGGAACTGCAACGGCACCTTTATATCGGTTTTCTTGCTTGCCGGTTCAAAGTTTATGAGCTCCCTTATTATATACAAAATATGCTGTCGGCCCTTCTGCGGCGGAATGAATTTTTCCACCACATCCGAGAAAAAGATGACACCAATTTTGTCGTTGTTCTGTATTGCTGCAAATGCAAGTGTAGCGGCAATCTCGGTAACCATATCGCGCTTCATCTGCTTTGCGGTACCGAAATCAAGGCTCTGCGACACATCCACCATAAGCATAACTGTGAGCTCGCGCTCCTCCTCAAACACCTTTACGAAGGGTTTGTTGAAACGTGCCGTAACGTTCCAATCGATGTCGCGCACATCGTCGCCATATTGGTACTCCCTCACCTCGCTGAACGACATACCACGCCCTTTGAAGGCCGAATGGTACTGTCCGGCAAAGATATTGTGAGACAAGCCGCGTGTCTTAATCTCAATCTTGCGAACCTTTTTTATAAGTTCACTCGTCTCCATACTATACTGTTAGGGTACTTCAACATTGTTCAAAATGCGGCTTACAATCTCGTCGGCCGAAATGTTGCTTGCCTCGGCCTCGTAGCTCAAACCAATGCGGTGGCGCAACACGTCGTGTGCCACGGCACGCACATCCTCGGGGATTACATATCCGCGACGTTTGATGAACGCATAGGCACGGGCAGCAAGAGCAAGATTGATGGATGCACGGGGTGAACCGCCAAAGGAGATCATCTCCTTCAAATCCTTCATACCATACTTGTCGGGGTAACGTGTGGCAAACACAATGTCGGCAATGTACTGCTCAATCTTCTCGTCGAGATAAACCTGGCGCACCACCTTGCGTGCCTCAATAATTTCCTCGGGCTTCAAAAGGGGCTTCACGGTAATCTTCTCGCCGCTTATGTTCTGTCTTATAATCTTCTTCTCCTCGGAGAGGTCGGGGTAGCCGATAACCACCTTAAGCATAAAACGGTCCACCTGTGCCTCGGGCAACGGATATGTACCCTCTTGCTCTATGGGGTTTTGTGTGGCAAGTACAAGGAAGGGCGAAGGCAGTGTGAATGTCTCCTTGCCTATTGTAACCTGGCGCTCCTGCATAGCCTCGAGCAACGCGCTCTGCACCTTTGCGGGGGCACGGTTAATCTCGTCGGCAAGCACGAAATTTGCAAAAACGGGGCCCTTCTTTGCCTTGAAATCCTCATCCTTCTGGCTGTAAACCATTGTACCTATAACGTCGGCAGGCAAGAGGTCGGGGGTAAACTGTATGCGACTGAAATCGGCATCAATCAGTTGCGACAAAGTTTTGATAGCCAAAGTTTTTGCCAAACCGGGGAGGCCTTCGAGCAATATGTGACCATCGGCCAAAAGACCAATGAGGAGCGACTCCACAAGATGCTTCTGCCCCACAATCACCTGGTCCATACCTGTTTGCAGATTGGTTACAAAGCCACTCTGCTTTTCAATCATTTCATTAAGTTCTCTGATGTCCATTGCACCATTCATAATTCTATTGTTTTATTGTTTGTTTCTTTTCCAAATTTACGCCATTAAGTTAATCTTTAATGTTAATATTGTTAAAAGAGCTTTAAGCACTGTTACATTAAAGAAACTTTAACGCACACAAGCTATTTTGCAGGCTGCAAACGAGGTATAAGCAGCTCCATACCCTTGCTCAGCCCATTGGGATTGTGGAGTTTGTTATACTGCACAATGTAGGGCCACAGCCTTTTGTCGCCATAATATTTAAGCGATATGCGCACCAGCGTTTCGTCGGCAGCCACGGTGTGTGTGGCAATGGTGTCATCGGCAACATAGAGCAATGTGTCGCCACGTGTGATTGCCCCCACACTCTTGGCCGCAAGCTCGTCGACCAAAGCAAATGTATATGGTTCCTCGGCAGGCTGCTCTGCAACAACCTCCACGCTATCGGGTTTTGCAGCTTCCACCACTTTTGTGGGAGTGGTTTTTACCGTTGTAACAGTTTCTTTACCGGTTTCCACAATACCAAACAATTGCGGGCGCAAATAGATTACCACCGCAACCAATATTGCTGCAATTATAAATAAGGTGTATATAATACCTGTTTTTTTCTTTGCTGCGGGTTCTGCTGCTGTGGGTGCAGGCTCGGTAATTGGGTAACTGTTCTTTACCTCTTTGTGCGCAGGCTGCTCGCTTGCGGTGTTTTCTTCTGCAACAGACTCGGCGGTTGCTTCTTTTGCTTGTTCCTCGCTTTCTGCTGTAGCCGGTGCCTCTTCGGCAGTCACCTCTTTCGGCTCCTTTTCTTTTTCTTCTGTTGCTGTTTCCATAACAGCGGGCACCTCAGCAGGCATTTCCTCCTCTTTCTTCTCTTCTTCCTCTTCTTTTATGGCGGGTATCTCCACAGCCTCTTGGGGAGCCGCCGCCTCAGTTGCTGTGGTTTCTTCAACCGTTGCAGGCTCCTCGTCGCGGGTAGTCACGGGGGTATCTTCCACCGTGGGCGCATCCTCTTGTGCCCCCTCAGTTTCGTTTGCTGCGGGTTCGTCGCTGTCATCCACATAACCCTCGTCTATCTCCACGGGTTCGAACATTGCAAACGGCTGGTTCACCTTCTCTTTTAGCGAATCGGCAGGGAGGAATGTGAGCTTTTTATGCCCTTTAATCTCTATCTTTTCGCCCGTGTTCACATCCACGCTGCTGCGGCTGGCAACATCTGTCACCTTGAATGTTCCCAAGCCATTGATTTTTACCATACCGTCTTGCTCCAGCCCCTCCAATATAATATCGAAGAATGCCTTTGTAAAGGCCTCGGCTTTTGCACCCGATATTTCAGCTTGCTTGGCCAGCAGAGCCGACAGGTCCGAATGATTCAGTTTTGCATCCATAGCTCTGCGTTTTATTCGTTGAATTTATCTTTGAGTTTACTGCTTGGGCGGAATGAGGGCACAATTTTGGGCGGCACTAAAAAGCGCTGTCCGGTCTTGGGATTAACCGAAACCCGCTCCTTGCGCATCTTCACTTCAAACACTCCAAAGCCCGACACGTTCAGTTGGTCGTTCTCCTTCAACCGCTCAGTCATCACCGCCACAAACGAGTCAACACCTGCCGCGGCCTCTGCGGCTGCTATGCCGCATCGTTTAGCCAGCTTGCTGATAAATTCTTTATTGTTCATATTGGTTATTTGTTATTTACTCACTCTTCCCATAAGGTCGAACTCGGTGGCATCGGTAATGAGCACATCGTAGAACTCCCCTATCTTCATTTCGCCCTCGCCGGTGTGTATAAGCACCTCGGTATCCACGTCGGGCGAGTCGAACTCCGTGCGGCCTATGTAGTAATCTCCCTCCACACGGTCTATAATCGTCTTGAACACCTTGCCCACCTTCTCCTCGTTCAAACGGGTGGAAATCCTCTGCTGTACCTCCATAAGACGGTCGAGGCGCTCCTGTCTCTTCTTCTTCGACACATTGTCGCGGTAGTTCTCGGCAGCGTATGTGCCATCCTCTTCACTGTATGCAAACGCTCCCAGGCGGTCGAATTTTGCCCATTTCACAAAATCCATAAGCTCTTCAAAGTCCTTGTCGGTCTCCCCCGGGAAGCCCACCATCATTGTGGTGCGTATGCATATGCCGGGCACCTCGCGGCGCATCTTCTCAATGAGCGCGTATGTATCCTCTTTGGTTACGTGGCGCTGCATCTTCTTCAGAATCTTTGTGCTCACGTGCTGCAGGGCTATGTCGAGGTATTTGCACACATTCTTTCTCTCGCGCATCACGCGCAAAAGTTCCTCGGGGAAATGCAACGGGTATGCATAGTGCAGGCGTATCCACTCCACCCCTTCAATGTCGGCAATGCGCTCCACCAACTCGGCAATAGCCTGTTTCTTGTATATGTCTATGCCGTAATATGTGAGCTCCTGTGCTATAATCTGGAACTCCTTCACCCCCTGCGCCACAAGGTAACGCACCTCGTCGAGAATCTCCTCTATGGGGCGCGACACGTGTGCTCCGGTTATTATGGGTATTGCGCAATAGGCACAACGGCGGTTGCAGCCCTCTGATATTTTAAGGAAAGCATAATGCGGTGGTGTCGATAGCACCCTTTCGTGTGCAATACAGGGCTTATACTCCTTTTCGAGGTCGGCAATCAGCTCCTTCCAGTTGAACTTGCCATAGAATTTATCAACCTGTGTAATCTCCTCGCGCAGCTCGGTGAGGTAACGCTCGGACAGGCAGCCCATCACATAGAGTTTCTCCAGGTTGCCCTGATCCTTGCGTTCGCAAAACTCAAGAATCATATTTATCGACTCCTGCTTTGCATCACCTATGAAGCCGCAAGTGTTTATAACGGCTATGCTGCCACAAGGCTCCTCACTATCGTGAGTAACCTCGTAACCACACTCCTTTAATTGGCGCATAAGCTGTTCCGAATCCACAAGATTCTTGGAACAGCCCATAGTAATCACATCAACACAATTCTTCTTCATTCCTTGGTGTTTATCCGAAAAGAGAATCCACAAACTCCGCTCTGTTGAATATCTGCAAGTGGTCTATGCCCTCGCCCAGACCAATGTATTTCACCGGTATCTTGAACTGGTCGCTTATACCAATGACCACGCCACCCTTAGCGGTGCCGTCGAGCTTTGTTATTGCAAGCGAGCTCACCTCGGTGGCCTTTGTAAACTGCTTTGCCTGCTCAAAGGCGTTCTGCCCTGTGGAGCCGTCGAGCACAAGAAGCACATCGTTGGGAGCATCGGGCAGAATCTTCTTCATCACATTCTTTATCTTTGTGAGCTCGTTCATAAGGCCCACCTTGTTGTGCAAACGGCCCGCGGTGTCGATAATCACCACGTCGGCACCGTTAGCCACGGCCGACGACAGCGTGTCGTATGCCACCGATGCGGGATCGCTGCCCATTCCCTGCTTAATTACAGGAACATCGGCACGATGCCCCCACTCCACAAGCTGCTCCACGGCAGCTGCGCGGAAGGTGTCGGCAGCACCAAGATAGACCTTCTTACCTGCCTTCTTGAACTGGTGTGCCAGCTTGCCAATGGTGGTAGTCTTGCCCACACCGTTCACACCCACAACCATTATCACATAGGGCTGCCCGGGTGTTGTGGGGAAGTCGAATGAGCCGTTGTCCTCGGTGTTGTTCTCCATAAGCAGGGCTGCAATCTCGTCCTTCAACAGCGCATTGAGCTCGGCTGTGCCCATATACTTGTCGCGGGCGGCACGTGCCTGCACACGCTCCACAATCTTCAGCGTGGTTTCCACACCCACGTCAGATGTTATGAGTATCTCCTCGAGATTGTCGAGCACCTCGTCGTCAATCTCGGTCTTTCCTACTATTGCGCGTGCAATTTTTCCAAACACGCTCTCCTTGGTCTTGGACAATCCCTTGTCAAGAACCTCTTTTTTCTCTTTTGTAAAAAAACTGAATATTCCCATATTCTTTTTAAGTTTTATGCAAATTCCTTGCCTCTGCAAAACGGGGCAAAGAATTTAGTTTTCATTATTTTGTTTGGGGGTTACCCCCTGCATTTACTATCATTTCGAACCTGTGTGAGAAATCTCCAATAGTGCTTTTTAGATTCCTCGTCGCAGCGCTCCATCGGAATGACATAACCTCAAGTTCTGTCATCGGCGAACTTTTCAGCTATAGTCATGCGTAGCATCGTTGTAAATGTTGCCGCGTGGGTTGCGAAAAGAAAAGCGAGTCAATGACCTTGTTATTAAGCAACAACGGCACAGCAAATTGTCATTTCGAACGTATGTGAGAAATCTCACAAGCGCCCGCAACAAATCTTTAGTCGAGCTTTAGAACGGCAAGGAAGGCCTTCTGTGGCACCTCCACGTTACCAATCTGCTTCATACGCTTTTTACCCTTCTTCTGCTTCTCTAACAGCTTACGTTTACGCGACACGTCACCACCGTAACACTTTGCAGTCACATCCTTGCGCACCTGCTTTATAGTCTCGCGGGCAATAATCTTTGTACCAATGGCAGCCTGCAGAGCAATGTCGAACTGCTGGCGGGGAATAAGGTCGCGCAGTTTCTCGCACATCTGGCGGCCAAGCCCGTAGGCGTTGTCCACGTGGGTGAGTGTGGAGAGCGCATCGACAGGCTCGCCGTTGAGCAATATATCGAGCTTTATGAGTTTCGAAGTGCGGAAGCCCGCAGGGTGATAGTCGAACGATGCGTATCCCTTTGAAATACTCTTCAGCTTGTCGTAGAAATCTATCACAATCTCGCCAAGCGGCAACAGGAAACGTATATCCACGCGGTTGCCGGTGATGAACTCCTGTTTCTGCAGCTCGCCACGCTTCGACAGGCACAAGGTCATAATGGGGCCTATGTACTCTGCGCGGGTTATTATGCTTGCATTTATGTATGGCTCCTCAATGTGGTCAATCAAAGTTTGGTCGGGCATACCGCCGGGGTTGTGCACCTCCTGCACATTACCCTGCTTGTCATACACCATATACGACACGTTGGGCACGGTGGTGATAACGCTCATATCGAACTCGCGGTCCAAACGCTCCTGCACAATCTCCATATGCAACAGGCCCAAGAAACCGCAACGGAAGCCAAAGCCTAACGCTGCCGACGACTCGGGTGTGAATGTGAGCGAGGCATCGTTCAGTTGCAGTTTTTCAAGCGAAGCACGCAGGTCCTCGTAGTCCTCGGCCTCAATGGGGTATACACCGGCGAACACCATAGGCTTCACCTCCTCGAATCCCGCAATGGCCGAAGAACAGGGCTTTGCAATGTGTGTGATGGTGTCGCCCACCTTCACCTCGCGCGATGTCTTTATACCCGAAATAATGTAACCCACATCGCCCGTGCGCAGTTCCTGACGCGGCGACAACTCCATCTTCAATACACCAATTTCGTCGGCATCGTACTCCTTGCCCGTGTTGAAGAACTTCACCTTGTCGCCCTTGCGCAGCACGCCGTTAGTGATTTTGAAATATGCAATAATGCCGCGGAACGAGTTGAACACCGAGTCGAAGATGAGCGCCTGCAAGGGAGCCTCTTCGTCGCCCACGGGAGCAGGGATGCGCTCCACCACCGCACGCAGAATCTCCTCCACGCCCATACCGGTCTTTCCGCTGGCCTCTATAATCTCGTCGCGGTCGCAGCCTATCAAATCAACAATCTCGTCTTTCACCTCCTCGGGCATTGCGTTTATCATATCACACTTGTTAATCACAGGGATAATTTCCAGTCCCTGGTCCACAGCCATATAAAGGTTGGAAATTGTCTGCGCTTGCACACCCTGTGTGGCATCAACCACCAGCAAAGCACCCTCGCAGGCAGCGATAGAGCGCGACACCTCGTACGAAAAGTCCACGTGCCCCGGAGTATCGATGAGATTGAGCGTATATTTCTCACCCTCGTACATATACTCCATTTGAATGGCGTGGCTCTTGATGGTGATACCGCGCTCCTTCTCCAGGTCCATATTGTCGAGCATCTGCCCCTCGGTGATGTTTATGGTCTTGGTGGTTTCCAACAAACGGTCGGCCAAGGTAGATTTACCGTGGTCGATGTGTGCTATAATACAAAAATTCCTGATTTTATCCATATCTTGTTTTCTTCTTTTCTTTCCTTAAACACAGGCACCGCACCACGATATAACGGCGCACGCCCGCGTAATTTTGCGCGAAGATACAAATAAAATTTAATATTTATATTATAATAACGGGCGTAAAAGTTGAAATCCGTGGTAAAACGGCCGAAAACAAGAGAAAAACCGGCTAACACTCCTCCACCTCAAAGGCCGAGAATGGGAGATACTTACCGGCCTCGTTCCAGAAAAACAATAGTTCGCCACTCGTGCGATGGCGCAGCACCACAATCCGGGACAAGGCGTTTATGTCGGTTATAAAATCGCAACGGTCGTTGTGCAATGTATAACGGCAATCACCCTCGGGTCCCGACAAGTATATAGAAAATTCTTTACGATTCATCGCGACGTCATTCACCTTGTAATTGTTGCTCACATCCTCGTACTCCTTCATCAACACACTATTGTCAAAGGCACTCCTTATTGCCATTTTATCATTGGCAATAAAATCATTCACCACCCTTGCCCACACTTTTTCCTCCTTGCCCGCGGGGGATTTAATATTGATGAAAGCAAATTCACGGGGCAACCAACATACACAATCGTCGCCACGGTCAAAGTGCAATTTAAGACGGCCACTCTCCCTGTCAAGTTCATACGAAGCCTGTATGTATTTCATACTGCCGAAGGATGTTATTTCCACCATAGGCAGCTGCCACCCATCGTCACACGCCGCTTTGAAGAAAAAGACAAAATGCTCCTCCACACTATATGAACCCACGGTTTTGCCCATCACAAGACGGCTCACCCTGTAAGAGCCATTGAATGGCGACGACGAGGGATTCTCTTCGAAAAACCACAATGCGGCACCCTCGCGGTAAGGCTCATCCACAGCGTGCCAATATGAGAATTCGCCCATATTGAACAGTACACCAAGCTTAAGAAATTCATCCAAGAAATCGGCATCGAGATAAGAGCGCACCACCCTCATACTATATAAAAAAATAGTAAGCGTGCAGGGGTACAGATGGTTCATAAAATCGTAATCGAGCAATTCATTGGCAATCTCCTTTGAAGAAAGCCCGCTTGGAAAACACTCCTCGAACAGGCTGCACAAAGCCTGTATATGTGTGCGAAATTTATTTACAAACCCCTTTGTGTTTACATCTGCTCCGTTTGCATAAATATAGAACAGCACCAAGTTGCCGTAATAGACCAACGTGTCGCTCGATTTCAGTTGCAACAGTTCCTGTAACACCCCGCTCCTGAACCGCTTGGGCAAGCCATCGTACTCCTCTTTACATAATGCCATAAAAGAGTCTTTCCAACGCGCAGAATCGCCAATACCACAGTACTCCTTGTAATCGGGCAGATAGGCGTAAAAAGAGTCAAATATGGCATAGAGCAGATATATCTCGGCATCAGCCAGCCTATACATACCCATAAGTTCACGCCACACATCGGCCACGGCATCATCGCCGGCCACCCCGTCTCTTATGCGGTAAAGCGTGTTTCTGCCACAGCAGGTGATTCTTTTTGCAAGTGTCGATACCGACGGTGCAAACACGTTCCTCATTAAAAGGCAGCTCAATGCTTCACTCTCTATGCTCATAATAAATCTGTACCAAAAAACGCCCTGTTGTGGGACAATTCATATTTACCGCAAAAATAGATTATTTTTTATTATCGCGAAAAAAAGCAATGATTTATCTTTATCACAAAAAAGAGCCCCACCCGGAGCGTCATATTAAAAAAATGTATATATTTGCAACAAGGAACCGCTGCCACGAGCACTGTTCCGCACATATTGACGCATTTTACTTTATCTCGGAAACAAAATCTGGAAAATTTTTAACCGCGAGAAAGATAAAGGAATATGACGCTCTCCTTTTGTTTATGTCACACGGCAGGTATTGTGCCTTGCCCACGTACATAATCATCAGGCGTGGGTGTATTGTATTCTATTCAATCGTTTCTTGCAGGTTTTTCCAGATACCCGTTTCGGCGATAGAGTGTGATGCAAGGCTCGCGCCTTTCTTTGTACCCTGTGGGGAGGTGCGTTTGCCAAAATTTCAGACAGGGATAAAAAAACGTAAATAAAACTATTATGCCACTATTCAGAGTAACAGTAAAGCAATCGAAATTATCGGGCGGGCTGCGCATAGAGCGCGGTATGCAGGCAGATGTGGTAACAAACAGTATGAGCAACCCACTCACCGTGAACGGCGGGCAAGCCGTTGCCGATGCTTTTATGCGCATCTATGGCGTGGATATGAAACGCTTGGGCGCATTGAGTACGGTCTATTTGGATGTAGTGAGAATAGGATAAATTATATAATAAAAGCAATGGAAAACAAAGAAAAAAGTATCGCGGTTCTCGATTGGGCATACGAAACCGCATTGAATGGTATACCTATGGTCTCGGAACCACTTGAAGAATTTGTTCAATCCTACATTGACAAATATGGTAGAACCGAAAAAGCTATCAATAAGATGGTAAATGCGCAAAAACTAAAATGTTCAACAACGGGTTTCTTGACAGGATTGGGCGGTTTAATAACACTGCCCGTTACATTGCCTATGGATTTAACAAGTTCGTTGTTTATGGAAGTGCGTATGATTGCATCTATTGCGTGTTTACGTGGATATAAAATAAAAGACGATGAAGTAAAGACTCTTGTATTTTTATGTTTGGCGGGAAATGCAGTAGGCGACGTAATCAAAAACGTAGGTATAAAAACAGCTCAGAGTTTAGCCGCAAAGAAGCTTCTGCCGTTATTATCAAAAGAACTGATATTAAAAATCAATAAAGCCATCGGTTTCAGGCTCATCACAAAGGGTGGAAGTAAAGGAGTTATAAATGTCGGTAAGGCAATACCTATTGTGGGAGGAATTTTAGGTGGTGCTTGGAATTATACCGAAGTGCACTACTACGCAAAATGGGCAAAAAAGATGTTCAACGAAAATACCTAATTAATCATTATTAATCATTAAACACAGAACTACTATGAGCGAAAAATTTGATGCAAAAGATGTGCAGTTGCAAAAGTATGAAAAACATTATTCCGAGCCCAAGCTTTGGGATAAAATAAAGAATTTTGCAAAGAATGCCGGTAAAGAGGTTATCTACAACGTGTTGTTGCTTTACTACGCCTTGCAGTCGGACCAAGTGTCGGCAAAGGAGAAAGCAGTGATTATTGGAGCATTGGGCTACTTTATTCTGCCCATAGACCTGATACCCGATGTAATCCCCGTAGTTGGTTACAGCGACGACTTAGCTGTGCTCATAGCTGTCATCAAACTGCTCACCTGCGTGGACGATGATGTAAAACGCCAAGCCAAAGAAAAGCTGGCCGAGTGGTTCGACTAACGCCAGCCTTGGCGGTGAGCCTCGGGGGGGTAAGCCCCGGAACAATAGAACCGCTAACACTCTTTTTTACCACAATAGCCGCCCGAGGGCGGCTATTGTGGTAAAAATCAAAAAACATTTTGTTTCAACAAAAAAAAGATACTATTTTTACGAATCACTTATACACGCCACATACACAATTATGTCAAAAAGTATATTTTCGGGAAATGGTATAAAACCACGTGCAGTGCGAATAATCTACCGCGAATTGATGAAGCGCGAGGCCGTAACATACGACAAAATACTCTGCTTGCTCGAACAAGAGTTCAAGAAAGAACGAGAAGACGGCACCGGCGACACAAAAAACTATTTTGCGGCCGACTTCAAGCAATGCACCATCTCATCCACCACCGAATATAAAGAGGTGAAAAAAGCCTTTGAACAGCTCATAAGCCTGCTCAACAGAACCCACCCCGGCTGCATAAAGGAAGAGGGCCGAAAAGGGAAAACCTACACATACACAGGCAAGGAAGAGAACCCCCTGTATAAAGAGCTCAATGCATCGGTGCAAAAATCAATATCCGATTATGTAAACTTCTTGAAAGCATCGGCCGGCTTTTTCCCGGCAAATTGGCTCGCATCCTTTTTCGAAAACACCCAGGTGCTGTTAGATGTAAACTACAAGATGCAAGCCCCCACCTACATACGCTCCGACAACGAAATAGCACTCACCAACATACATTTGCTGCCTCGCCTATACGAAGCCGTGGTGGAAAAACAGGTGTTGCGTTTCACCTACCACCCCTTTACCGAAGAACCATACACACTGCTGTTTCATCCGCAATTCATTAAGGAGTACAATGGCCGCTGGTTTGTTTTTGGCGAGGCCAATCGCCCCCATACAAGGCTTTCAATGTGGCAATAGACCGCATAGAGGGTAATCCCACGGTTGTTGAAGATGTCGAATACATTGCAACGCCTGCATCCTTCTACAAAGATTATTTCGCAAGCATAGTGGGAGTGACACACGAAGCCGGCGAAAAAGAGGAAACCATTGTCATACATACCAAGAGCAAATATATGCACGGGCTCATAAAAACAAAGCCCATACACAAAACACAGCAAGAGGTTAAGCCGTTTGGCGATTATGCCAATGGCAGCTATGGCGAAATAACCTTGCAGCTGAAACCCAACAGAGAACTGCGCGGAAAAATCCTCACCTATGGCAGCCAATTGGAAGTTGTTGCCCCCGCAAGCCTGCGCAACAAAATAAAAGATGACATAGAGGCCCTGTTACAGCACTATAAATAGCAGGCCAATAATCCATTGACTCACCAAGCAGTGCCGGTTGCCCACACTGGTTGCCGGCACTGTTTACATACATTGCACACCCGAATATTCCATAAATAAGCACCTTTTCTCCGTGGTGCCTATAGAGGTATTTATTTGCTTTAGCATCAAAAAAAAAATACCATAACTTTGCAACGTAAATGAGAAAGAAACCAAATTATTAACCTCTAAATTTTTGCAGTTATGACAGAAACAAAAATGACAGAAAGAGACCGTTGGACAATTTTGGGTGAAGTACTTTTAGCTGCCGGAGGTGCCATACTCGCAGTGCTGGCCGGCAGAAAGTAACCCCTCCGACAACGCACGAGAAAGGTGAAAGAGAATAGTAACTGTTAATTTTTATATCTTATGGCAACAATAATGATGAAAAAGACTAATTGGGCGTTTTGGGGCGAAGTGGCTATTGCCGTTATCAGAGTGATGATGCGCAAACGATAGCCCCGTAACAAAAATACTATCATAAACCACTATCGGCAAGGTGCCGGTTACAGCAAGCGCGCTGGTAACCGACACCCTGTTTTCATACCTCGGCATCAAGCATAAACGTAGTATGTATAATGCACTGGCAATCTAACATAGTACATTAATAAATAATATAAATATAATTTTATTAATTACATTTTTTACATAAATTTGTATCGTTAGCTACATATACACATAAAACTATGAAGAACAGAGTACAAACATTCTTGGTTAAATTCAAGAACCACATAACATTTGAGCAGACAGCGGCGCTGCGCAGCGGTGTTCTCAAAGCTATGGAGTACAATGCCAATATATTGTTTCACAACCACGCCGATGGCGAAACACTGCGCTACGCCTACCCTCTTATTCAATACAAACGCATACAGGGCAAGGCAGCCATTCTTGGTATAGGCGAGGGGGTGAATGTGATAGGCGAGTTTCTCTCGCGCCCCACAATGCAGGTGCTCATAGGCCCGCAGCCCGTAACACTCGAGATTGAACGTGCCATTCCTCGTATGATCACAGCGCAAGTGTGGGAAAATGAATATCAATACACCGTGCGCAAATGGTTGCCGTTCAACAAAGAGAACTACGACAAATATCGCACCCTGTGCACCGACGAAGAAAAGCACACCTTGCTCAACCGGCTGCTCACTGCAAACATCCTCTCCTTTTTCAAAGGAATGGGCATAACCGTGGAGCGCGAAATAGAGTGCCGCATCACACAACTTACCAACCACCGCCTGCACACATTCAAGGACACAAAATTGATGGCATTCGATGCGCAGTTCATCTGCAACGCTTCAATCCCCAACTATGTGGGCATAGGCCGCCACGCAAGTGTGGGCTTTGGCACCGTGGTTGCCTGTGCTGTGGAGGGAGCCGAGTAACGCACCACCCTTGCACCACCGCGGAATAACATACTACGATATATTTAATATCCTTCTTATGTGCAGAATATTAAATAAAGGTAATTATATAGAATTCTACACAAATAATAAAGACTTGTCATTCTGAACGGAGTGAAGAATCTCAAATGGCGTTAATAAGAGTTTTTCCTCCCATATGGTCGTGGAAATTACAACCTTGTGTAAATTTATATATAATCACCTAAATAAAAAACATATACGTTCTTTGACATTTTGTTACATTTGCAGCATAGGAATAAAAAAATGACGATAATTTATATATAATTGTTGCTGTTGCAGCGGTTTTTCTTTTGGTAAACCGCTGCAACAGGCGGCAGAACAACAACTTGGACACTACACCCTGTATCTTATTGACTCGCTTTTTGATTCGCAACCCGCGCTGCGCGCGACCTTTGCTAAAAAGCTCGTCGATAGGCGGAAAGCTATTCCAAAATAATAAGGATTAACACCTCTTCATAATATAATATAAATTGTTATGTTCCTGTATCTTATTCCAAAATAATAAGGATTAACACCTACAGGGCGTGGGAGGAATAAGAATACCCGCCTGTATCTTATTCCAAAATAATAAGGATTAACACCCGTTAAGTTCTTCAGCTTTATCATAACCACCTGTATCTTATTCCAAAATAATAAGGATTAACACCCACACTACGGCCTGTATATACTTCGTCTGCCCTGTATCTTATTCCAAAATAATAAGGATGTATCATATTGACTCGCTTTTTGGTTCGCAACCCGCGCTGCGCGCGACCTTTTGCTAAAAGCTCGTCGATAGGCGGAGAACTATTGACTTCGCTTTGCTCCCGCAAAGCTCGTCGATAGCTGCGCTATTCCAGAATAATAAGGATTAACACCCTATACCGCGCTGATACGACTTTTTACAGACCTGTATCTTATTCCAAAATAATAAGGATTAACACCTTCACCTTACCCTCTATGTTGGAAACTTTTCCTGTATCTTATTCCAAAATAATAAGGTTGTATCTTATTGACTCGCTTTTTGGTTCGCAACCCGCGCTACGCGCGACTTTTTGCTAAAAAGCTCGTCGATAGGCGGAAAGCTATTGACTTCGCTTTGCTCCCGCAAAGCTCGTCGATAGCTGCGCTATTCCAAAATAATAAGGATTAACACACCAATGAAACATTATACCACACAACTTCGTCTCCTGTATCTTATTGACTCGCTTTTTGGTTCGCAACCCGCGCTACGCGCGACCTTTTGCTAAAAAGCTCGTCGATAGGCGGAAAGCTATTCCAAAATAATAAGGATTAACACCTCTTCATAATATAATATAAATTGTTATGTTCCTGTATCTTATTCCAAAATAATAAGGATTAACACCAGAACTAGAAAGATAACT
>JAFXGV010000047.1 GCA_017536765.1 Bacteroidaceae bacterium | reverse complement strand
CGAGCGATTTTATCAGTTTTAGTTGCGCCTTGCTTAACATATTATAAGGTTTTTCGTCGCGTTAAAGTGTTGCAAAGCTACCTTAAATCTTTTAAGAATTTAGTATATTTGCAATAAATTTCGTCAAAAAGGGCCCATTTTATTTTGTGCTCCTGTGTGGCGATGCAATAATGTGGTTTTTATCTATGAGAAACATAATCTTGATTATAGCTTGTGCATTGATGGTTGCAGCCTGCTCGGTGACAAAGAATGTCCCCGATGGCAGCCTGTTGCTCAGCGATGTGAAGATTATTTCTCACGTAGATAATAAGAACGCTTCCAATGCACGCCTCTATCTCAAACAGACACCCAATGCCAAGTGGTTCGGCATTGCGCGTGTGCCTCTGCGCATATATTCATCGGCAGGCAGCGACACGGCAAAGTGGGTGAACAAAGCGCTGCACAAGATAGGCGAGGCTCCTGTAATATACAGCCCGGCGCTTGCCGAGCAGAGCAAGAACAATATTGTGCAGATGTTGCAGAACGACGGTTATTTGCACGCCACAGTGGATTACGAGCATATTGAAACAAAGAAAAAGCAAACCGAGGTGGTCTATTATCTGCACGAAAGAGAACGTTATTTCGTGAAATCAATAACGCTGGAAACCGACGACGATTCAATAGCCGCGTTTGTGAAACGCAACAGCAAGGAGAGCCTTATTGCCGAGGGGATGCCCTTCAGTGTGGACAGGCTCGAGGGGGAGCGCCGCCGCATAACAGCCTTGTTGCGCGATAATGGTTACTACCGCTTTCAAAAGGATTACATAACTTTTGTGGCCGACACCGCTCATCACTCCTCTATGGTGAACCTCACAATGCAGATAGCGCAGTTCACTCCCGGCGAGGATGCTGCCCCTGTGCCTCACAAGGTGTATAATTTCGATAAGATATGCTATGTGGCCGATGCCGGTTTAAGGCTCGGCGAAGAGGCGCTTGCGCAGTGCGACAGTTCATCGTTCAACGGCTATGAACTGCGTTACAAGGAGAGCAGCGTGGTGCGCCCGCGCACGTTGGCCCACAAGACGTATATCACCCCGGGCGACAAGTATGCGGCAAGTAATGTGGACCGCACCTACAGCTCGCTTGGCCAGCTCACCGCCTTGCGTTACCCCACGTTGCGCATAGTGGAGCACCCCGACACATCGTTGCTCGACTGCTACATAATGTATGAGCGCAACAAGCGCCGCTCGGTAAGTTTCGAGATTGAGGGCACTAACACGGCGGGCGACTTGGGTGCCGCTTCGTCGGTGACATTCTCCGACAGAAACACCTTTGGTGGTTCCGAGCTGTTGCAGTTGCGCCTGTTTGGTGCCTATGAGGCCATTTCGGAACTCAGCGGCTACACGGGCGACTCATATATAGAGTATGGTGCCGAGTTGAGCCTTCGTCTCCAGGGTGGCTATGCATCCAAACTGTTGCCGGCCGACCAACGCCTGCTCAAGTCGTCAACGCTGTTAGCTATGAAATTCAATTCGCAGGAAAGGCCCGAGTTCGACCGTCGCCTGCTTGCCGCATCGTGGAGCTACCAGTGGAGCAAGTATGTGAAATCGCTGCATAAGCTCGACATTCTCGATGTCAACTATATATATGTTCCGTGGATATCGGAGGTGTTCAAAGAGAATTATCTCGATAACATAACGAACAGGAACTCTATCCTCAAGTATAACTACGAGAACCTGCTCATCACCAAGTTGGGCTACTCGTATTCATACAATTCCACATATGGCGAGGTAGAGCTGCTCTCTAATATGGCCTACTCGTTGCGTGCCAATGTGGAGTGCTCGGGTAATGTCCTTTATGCAGCCAATACACTGTTGGGTGGGCACAGGAACGAGGAGAGGCAATATACGTTCCTCAACATCGCATACGCGCAGTATGTGAAGGGCGATTTCGATTTTGTGTCGCGGGTTAAGTTCGATGAGCGCAACTCGTTAGTGATGCATTTGGGCCTGGGTGTTGCATATCCCTATGGCAATTCGCGCGTGTTGCCATTTGAAAAGCGCTACTTTGCCGGCGGCGCCAATGGCTTGCGCGGTTGGAACGTGAGGAGTGTGGGGCCGGGCCGTTACAAGAGCAAGGGCGAGGATATAGATTTTATAAACCAATCGGGTGACGTGAAACTCGACTTCAGCGTGGAGATGCGTTCGCATCTATTCTGGAAGATACACTCGGCTCTTTTTGTAGATGCTGGCAATGTGTGGACTCTGCGCGAGTACAGCGAGCAGCCCGACGGACAACTGCAGTTGAGCACCTTCTGGCGCGACCTTGCCTTCTCCTATGGAGTGGGCCTGCGTTTTGAGTTCGACCTCTTTGTGTTCCGCCTCGACGGCGGTATGAAAGCGGTGAACCCCGCATACAAAGGCAAGGATAAACTTGCCATACTGCACCCCGATTTCGACAGGGATTTTGCCTTGCACTTTGCAATAGGTTACCCCTTCTGACGGGTATGTTTTTTTTGAAGAAGATAAAAAATAGATATAAAATGGAAATACGATTTATGAGTATTGGTAGCGGAAGCAGCGGCAACTGCTACTATTTGGGGGTGGGCGATTACGGCATCCTCATAGATGCCGGTATTCCCTCCAAAACAATCAGAGCCGCACTGAAGAAGGAGGGCATTGCCTTTGAAACAATTTGTGCAATGTTTGTTACACACGACCACGCCGACCACATAAAGTCGCTTGGCGTTATATCGTCGAAGGCCAACATTCCCGTGTATGCCACCAAGGAGGTGCACGCGGGCATAAACAGCAACTACTGCATCACAAAGCCGGTGGATGCGCAGTATGTGCGCTATGTGGTGAAGGGTGAAAAAACACTCTTCCGCGATTTTGAAATCACCCCCTTTGAGGTGCCGCACGATGGCAGCGACAATGTAGGCTACTTCATAGAGGTGGCCGGTAAAAAGTTCTGCATAGCAACCGATTTGGGGCACATAACCGAAACCGCCTCGTACTACATAGATCAGGCCAACTATCTTGTGATAGAAGCCAACTACGAGGAGCAGATGCTTGCAATGGGGCGCTACCCCGAATTCCTCAAGGTGCGTGTGAGCGGCCCCCGTGGCCATTTGAGCAACCAGGTGACAGCCAAGTATCTTGCATCGCACATAAACGAGCACTTGGAGTATATATGGCTGTGCCACCTGAGCGAGGAGAACAACCACCCCGAGCTTGCATATAAGGCCGTGGCAATGGAGTTTGGCGACTATGGCATAATTGCCGGCAAGGATGTGCAGTTAGTAGTGCTCAAGCGCACCACACCGTCTATGCTGTATCGCTTGGGCGGGTAATGCGCCTGTTTTGCTAAAAAAGAGTGGCTTGGGCTTTGTATTAAGCACTGCTTTAAGTAATTTCGCGTTATAAATAACACAAATGTAGGCTGCAAAACTCGCCGATGACAAAACCGAGTTTTGTCATTCTGACGACTAAAGGGAGGAAGAATCTCGGTAAAAGTATGCTTAGATTCCTCGCATACGCTCGGAATGAGATAGACCGGTGTTATAATGAAAAGAATATAATAAACTAAAGTATTAACAAAAAATATATATCAATGAACTTTGTACAAGAACTCAAATGGCGTGGTATGATACAGGATATGACGCCGGGAACAGAGGAGCAACTGCAAAAAGAGCTCACAAGTGCATATTTGGGTATCGATCCCACAGCCGATTCTTTGCACATAGGTCACCTTGTGGGTGTGATGATGTTGCGCCATTTCCAACAGTGTGGCCACAAGCCCATTGCTCTCATTGGCGGTGCCACAGGTATGATTGGCGATCCCTCGGGTAAATCAAAGGAACGTGTGCTCATAGACGAGGAGCGCCTGCGCCACAACCAGGAGGCCATCAAGCAACAGCTTGCACGCTTCTTGGATTTCGACAGCGATGCTCCCAATGCTGCCATTCTTGTGAACAACTACGACTGGATGAAGGAGTTTACCTTTCTCGATTTCATTCGCAACGTGGGCAAGATGATTACCGTGAACTATATGATGTCCAAGGACTCTGTAAAACGCCGTCTTTCGGGCGAGGCAGGTACCGACGGTATGTCGTTCACCGAGTTCACATATCAGTTGCTTCAGGGCTACGACTTTGTTCACCTCAACGAAACACACGGCTGCAAGTTGCAGCTTGGCGGTGCCGACCAGTGGGGTAACATAACCACAGGTACCGAGATGATTCGCAAGATGTCGGGCAACGAGGCATATGCGCTCACCTGCCCCCTCATCACCAAGGCCGACGGTAAAAAGTTCGGTAAAACCGAGCAGGGCAACATCTGGCTCGACAAGCGCTACACTTCGCCCTACCGTTTCTACCAGTTCTGGCTCAATGTGAGCGACGACGATGCAGTTAAGTATATCAAGATATTTACATCAATCTGCCGCGAGGAGGTGGAGTCGCTTGTGGCACAGCACGCCGAGGCTCCCCATATGCGCATACTGCAAAAGCGCCTTGCACAGGAGGTTACCGTTCTTGTTCACGGCGAGGAGGAGTACAGCAAGGCGGTGGAGGCATCGGGCATTCTGTTTGGCAATGCCACATCCGAGGCTCTGCGCTCGCTCGACGAGGATACCTTGCTTGCAGTGTTCGACGGCGTTCCCACCTTCGAGGTTCCCCGCTCACTCATAGAGGAGGGTGTTAAGGCTGTGGACCTCACAACCGACAATGCTGCTATATTCGCTTCAAAGGGCGAGATGCGCAAGTTGGTTCAGGGTGGCGGTGTTTCGGTGAACAAGGAGAAACTCGCTGCTTTCGACCAGGTGATAAATGCCGACAACCTGCTCAATGACAAGTATATCCTTGTGCAGAAGGGTAAAAAGAACTACTACCTTATTATTGCAAAGTAAATAACATTAGTTCGATATAACAATATAAGCAAATTTGTCATCTCGAACGTATGTGAGAGATCTCGTATATTGCAGTATTCTTGAGATTCCTCACACCGGGTTCGGAATGACAGATAGGATATGTAACATTTGTGTCATCTCGAACGTATGCGAGAGATCTCGTATATTGCAGTATTCTTGAGATTCCTCACACCGGGTTCGGAATGACAATTTAGCGGAATGCTATATTTTATCGAATTTACGTTATAATAGCTTAGTAATACAAGAAGAAGCGTGCCACACAGCAGCGTGGCACGCTTCTTCTTGTTATATTGCCACTAATGTTACGGGTTGTGTTAAAATAGCAACCGCGCTCTTCGTTCTCCGCACTACATTTGCATCAACAAACAAATAATAGAAACAATTATGAAAAATGATTTTTTAAGAGATTATTTAAGAGATGGTAGAAGGGTTGTTATCCCTGCAGAGTGCGAGGAGCATACCGATGAGTTTACCGATGAGAGTGCCGACAAGGTGATGAACATAATACGTGCAATGACACGCGAAATTCACGACCGCATCAATTACATATCGTGCTATGTGGGTATTCCCTGCAAGGTAACCGATATCAACGAACAGGCCTCGCCCGCAACCATCAGTGGAGGCAAGCATAACGGCTACATTGGTTACACGGTAGATTTGAAGCGCTATCGCAACTATTTCTCTATGGTGCGTTTCCGTGCTGCGGCACCTGCTGACGGGCAGGGCGTGGTGCGCGGTATGGTGATAGACGAGGAGGGCAATGTGGAGTGCTATGCTCCCGGCAGTGACAGGCCCGGCTGTGGGTGGGCACGTTTGCCCATAGGCGAGAAATCGGCGCACCTTGTGGCCTCCATTCCCCTCGACGAGGATGGCAACCCGCAGTTTGTTCCCGAGTATGTGGAGTTGCTGCCCGACGGCATAGTGCAGAGTATTTCGGAGTATATGGGTGAGATTCTGAACTTCAGTAACGAACTGAAGGAGAAGGTTCATAGGCTGGAGCTGGGCAATATTGCCTGTTGCGGTTGCCCTGCTAAGAAGTAATCAATAGTACTGCCGTTAATTATGTTGCAGGCGACAAAAGATTCTTTTGTCGCCTGCTTTATGTATCCCTCTTACAAACCACCAATTCTGCCACGCAGCGTGTTGCGGGCCGTGTGTATGTAGCTTTTTACGCTGCTTATGGATGTATTGTCCTCCCGCGCAATTTCGGCATAGCTGTATCCCTCGGTGGCACGTATGAATCTCGTGGCCTGTTTATGTGGCAGGGTGGAAATGATATCTTTTATTAAACAGTAATCTATGTTGCTGTCGGCCTCTGCTACGGTGCAGGGAGTTTCAGCGGGTGATATATCGTCGTATCCGGTGGTCTGGCGCAGTTTCTCGTCTCTTTCTTTGTTCAGGAACCTGTTTCTCATCGTTCGTTTGGCCCACGCGCAGAACATCCCTTTCTCCTGATATTGATCGGCTTTTTTTAGTGCGTGCAGCGCTATGTCCTGTAACAAATCCTGTGCATCGTTGGCATCGTGCGTGAGGCTCATTGCATACCCTAACAATTGATTGTGATGTTTCACCAGCCCCTCCTCAATAAATTTCTTTCCGTTCTTTTCCATAGTGTGTTATTATAGTTGTGTATCTATTATTATAACAACTATGGAGCCATATTTGGCTAATATTTGCTCAAGATTTAACTTGTTTTAACTAAAAGGGCTGTTAAATGCTGTTTCCTATCCCCGAGAGAGGTTGTTTTTTTGATTATTTCGTTTGCGGCGGCACTCCTTCCACAATATGCTTGGCAGTTGCGAAATAATACCCCAGCAGCGTTTAAGCTGCTTGCGTGGTTCCCATAAAATTCGGTGAATAAACTCCAGGCGGCATTTGGCCATCCAGTGTGGCGCGCTTTTGGGGAGGCCGGGCAGTTCGCTGAAGAAATTAAACACTGCACCCACGGCTATGGCCACTCCTTTATTCAGGTATGGTTGCAGATGGTGCATAAAAATCTCCTGCTTGGGAGCTCCAAGTGCCACCCATATAATGTCGGCACCATCCTCGTTAATTCTGCGGGCAATTGCGGGGTAGTCAAATTCCTCAACATCGCAATAGGGGAGTTCGCAGAACTGCATATGCTCTATTGCTGCATCCTCTTTCACAAGGTTGCTTTTTAGTGCATCTAAAGTTTTAGTGTTTGTACCCAGGAACAGCATTCGGTATTTGTGGCTTTTTACAATGTCGCTAAATATGTCGCTGCCACGGTAGGCATTGAATTTTTTGCCATATATCCAACGTATGAACACAGGCACCCAGCTGCTGTCGCATATCGAGAAGAGGCTGCCATCAATCACACGGCAATACTCTTGGTCATTGTTTACCATTGCAAGAATATTGCCGTCGGCTGCACAGATGTATGCAGGCTTGCCCATCTGTGTTTGTTGTGATATAAGTTCGTGTATTCTGTTTCTGTCCAGTTCGTATCTGATGTCGAAATATTTTTCCACGCGCAAGTGCTATATTTTCTTTGTGTAAAGGTAGTACATAAATTTTACAAGTTTCAATTGCCGTTTCAGGCGTTTAGGCTCGCGCAAGAGACGATAGGCAAATTCCATATTGTGATCCACCCACCATTTGGGAGCGCGGTGCACGTGGCCTGTATATACATCGAAACTGCCACCAAGTCCTTGGAATATAGCCTTATGCTCTTTTTGTATCTCTTCCATAAGCAGTTCCTGCTTGGGAGAACCCATTGCTACAAACACCACATCGGGTTTCTTTTGGGCAATGTCGGCAATAAGTGCCTGTTTTTCCTCGCTTGTTCTTATGTACCCGTCGCGGTAACCTATGATGTTTATTCCTTCGAACTCGTTTTGCAGCTTTTCTACGGTTTCTTTTATCACCTGTGGCTTGCCACCTACAAGGTAGAATGTCTTTTCTTTGTAGAAGTGCTTTATAATCTTAAGCCACAGCTCGCAACCCGGTATTTTACAGGCATTTTTGAAACCCTTTTTGCGGGCACCTATCATAGCACCTGCACCGTCAATGTAGCCTACATTGCGGTTTATTATGCTACGTGTCTTGTCGGTGGCATTTATTATTTTTTCGGCATTTATAGCCACCAAAATACCCTTGCACTCGTCTATGTGCTTGAAGAGTTCTTTTTCCGAAGAGAACGGGAAGAACTCTACACCGTTAATATTAACCTTTTGCTGTGCCATATCAATTATTTGTTAACTTGTAATGTTGCAAATGTAATCAATAATTGATTTAATTAAAATAAATTGTAATTATTTTCTCTGTTTTTTATAAAAAGATTAAGATTTGTGTTTTGTATCCCTGTCTGTTGTCTATTATTTTCTCGGTATCACTCTTATAACGTGGATATGATTCTTGCCCTGTTCTTCGCTCATAATAAAAAGTAGTTTAACAACCTTCTCCTCTTCATCCTACCTTATATTTGTACTAAAAAACATTATGGCAAAGAAAATCAATCAAATGGCGGTGAGGTACAGGTCCCTCGCCGATGGCGATGGCATTGCTTTCAAGTGGGAGAGCAGTCTCGACAAAATCTTAACAGCAGGTAATTATGCTGTAAAGATAGAACATTATGGTGCCGATGTGGGCTTGCCCATAGAAGGCTGTGGCACAGAGCATAGCATAGCGGGCACTCTTGTGGTGACCGATAGCGGAGCTCTTGATAAAAAACAAGGCGATAGGGTGATAGGGCAGGTACTTACATTCACATTGCGCAAAAGCAAAGAAACCTCTATATATACACGCACCTATGCAGGGGGAAAATGGGGTGCTTGGTACAGCCTTGCACGCACCGGTATGTATGACGAAATTACCAATGCCGATGCTCTCTACTCAACCGTAACCTCTCTTGTGAGTGCTACAAAGAAGACCGAAGAGAGCCTGCACAGTACTATAATAAATTATAACGAATGGAAAGGAAACAATTACGAACTTTCACTACCCAATGTGCTTGCCGACGATGAGTTTGTGAAAATGGTAAAAAGCGGCACTATTCTCATATTTAAGAATACATCCACCATTTGGAAACGTTTTCAATATGCGGCTGCAAGTGTTGCGGTTACCGATGTAAAGAACTATTCCAATTGGAAAGAACTCTCTGGGACCATATATGGCATTAAGCAGGCAGTGGATGCTCATAAAGTGCAGATAAGCACTACGGGAGAGAATGGCGGTGTAAAGGATATACTAAATATCGCGGCTGCAACAGCCGAAAACGCTGGTGTTATGAGTGCTGAGGACAAAAAAATGTTGCAATATGGTTGTGGCAGTGATTTAGCAGGGGAGTTTCTATTAGAAGGATGGATAACACCGACAGGATACTTTACTGAAAATGCAGATTACAGGGCCACAGACTTTGTTGCATTGAACCGCAACAACGCCCTCGTGG
>JAFXGV010000046.1 GCA_017536765.1 Bacteroidaceae bacterium | reverse complement strand
CTAACAGCCTGCTGTTACCGCAGCGACTGCGACAACGAATAATTGCACCAGGTGCAGAGCTTTTGCTCCTTTTGTCGGTACAAAAGGAGAGAAAGAAATAGATTTAATGAGAGAATAACCGATAATCAGCACCGAAAACTATAAAGCAAGACAATATCACCCATATAGCGTTGCACTTATGTAGCCAAGGCACACAAAAAACCTCCTCAGTCTTGCGAAGAGCGCAAGCCGGCTCCTCCTAATGAGGAGCAGTTTAACGCCCCTACAACAGGCGGCCGCGCGATGAAAGAACGTATAAAAATTAGATTAAACAAAGAAAAGCTTACAGGCCACCGAGAACTATTAAGCAAACTTAATAGATTCTATGCTTATATATCAATGCTATTTATTAGGGTATCTCCCAACTTTTGCAAGTGAGCCAATAAAAGCACCTGTTATGTGTCACCGAATATACCTTATAAGATAATAAAGGAACTTAAACGGTGAAACACCGAATAAACTCCTTATAATCATATTGTGGTACACTACCCTACCTTGTAATCAAAATCTTTGTAGCGAGGCTCTCATCGCCATTCTTGTCGTACATAAGAACATAATACACCCCACTCGCCACCTTCTCACCTTTGGCATTGCGGCTGTTCCATGTGAACTGTCCACCGGTAGATGTGCCCTCTGCAATTAAATATCCCGCCGCGTCGACTATTTTAATCTCACAATCATATGTGAGCCCCACAATTGAAATATTTCCGCTGTACGAGGCTTTTACGGGGTTTGGATAGGCGTGAACGGCACTCTCCTGCAGTGTGGCTTCGGGTGCTGTGGCATCGCTCATATAACTTACTATTCCATTTGTAGTACCAATGAACACCTCGCCGCTCTTTTTGTTTATGGCAATGCTCTTTATATTGTTAGACGGCAGTATGGAATTTTCGGTTGTAAAGTGGTGTATCATTTCAAGGCCGTCGGCACTTACAAGATATATTCCGTTGTTCATAGTGCCTACCCACTTTCTATCGGCCCCATCGGTTTCTATGGCTGTCACTATGGCTCCGCTGAACAGGTAGTCGGCAAGGCCTGTGCCATCGTTGCGTGGAACTTTTATTTGTGTGTAGATGCCGTCGTCGAAGAATTTTGCGGGGTTCTTTATTACAAACAAACCGGCATCGGTTCCCACCCATATTTCTCCTTTTCTATCCTCTTTTATGGTGTGTACTTGGTTTATGGTGTAGCTTGTGCCATCCTGGTTTGTGATTTTGTTAAGCCATTTTTTGGTCTGGTCGTCACTTGTGTCAAATGGTGTGTTGTTCATCTTTGCACAGAAAAGTCCGGGGCCCTCTCCTCCTTGCAAGGATGTTAGCCATAGCCAACCGCGTGAATCTACCATTATTTCTACCATTGTTTCAAAGTGGGCTATATCTTTGTAGTAAAGCGACTGCCAACTGCCATCTTTTTTAAGTACCTTTATTATGTTTTCGCAATGGGTGTTCACAATCCACAGGTTGCCTTGGTTGTCGTACTCCACGCGCGGCACACGAATATATTTTGCTGCATTAGGGTTGTTAGCTCCTAATGGGCTTTCGAGTGGGCTGTTTTTATGGTTGTAATGCGCCACAAGCTCATTATTGCGGAATTCATACAATCCCATACCGAATGAGCCTGCAAAATAATGTCCGGGTTCTGCGGGGTCCTCGTCAATGGAGCACATATTCACATAACGCAACCCTGTTTTCGCAATAATATCCTCTTCGGGCAGATTATTCCATTCTTTATTGGAATAATCGTACTCCATAAGTGTACCCGGGTAGAATGTTTTGTCAAAATAGTTAAGTGTTCCACCTGCTACAAGCAGTTTGTCGTCGCTCACAAAGCGCATATACTCGCAGTAGTTACGCACAGGGCTGTTGGGTAGTATATGGTTTTCACCGTCAATAAATGATTTGCGTTGCTCGTTGGAATTGTAATCTATTTTACTTTCCACCAATCCTTTTATTCCTTTGCAGTTCCAGAAACTCTCTCCATCAACTGCCAAGAAGTTTGTTCCTGCTGTGGTGTTGTAGTGGGTTTCGGGCTTTATGCAATCCATAATGGTGAGCAATCCTTCCCACCCAATGTATAGTTTATCGTTCTTTTTATATGAATATTTATATGTTCTTGTGGCCGATACAGGGAATAAGTTTTTAATTGTATTATTATCTATATGATATACTCCTTTTCCACCTATAATACATAGCAGTTTACCATTAACTTCGCATATTGCCGATATTTGAACTTTGTCTATTTTATTCCAGTTGGCCTTGTCGAGCAGGTTGTCGTTTATGGCACCTTCATATATACCGTTTTCGGTTCCTATGTATAAGTGGTTGTCATAAACATAGGAACAATATGTGTTGTAACCTATGTTGTATGTATTGCTGAATTCGAGTTTTTCGAGATTCAGCTCCACTACTCCGAACCCGGTGCTTATGTAGGCTGTGCTGCCGTTTATATAAATTCCGTTTATGTTTTTGTTTGGGAGAATTTTGCTTTTGAAATCGGATATATTGTATACGTATCCGTTTGAATAGAGAATATCTATGTTTGCATTACGGTATATTATCACCAATGCTTCAATCTCTTTGCAATAGGCTATGTGGGTTATATCATAATCGCTCAGTTCGTTTATTCTGTCATATGTATAAACCTCACCATCCTCCTTGTCGTATGTGAAAAGCGAGCCAGATGCAAGCACATATATCCTGTTGCCTACAACTTGGCAATAGGTGGCATCGCTGTATGCCGTGTGCAGTTGCCAGTCGCCTATGGCTGCTTTTGCGGTTACTACAAGTAATAGAAATGTGGCTATTGCAAAAAACTTCTTAATCATAATTCTCCTTTAGGTATTTGCTTAGTTTTTCGGTGGCCCTGTATCGGTGGCTGATACTGTTTTTAGCCTCGCTCGTCATTTGTGCAAAACTTAAATCGTGGCCTTGAGGTACGAATATGGGATCGTAACCAAAACCGGCTTCTCCCATCTTCTCGCTGCTTATGTTGCCTTTTACCACGCCATCGAACAGGTGTTCCTCTCCATCTATAATTAACGCGATAACCGTGCGAAATTGTGCGGCTCGGTTGGTTTTTCCTGTTAAATTTTGTAACAGCTTCTGCATATTGGCTTCGGGGTTGCACTCTTCGCCTGCGTAACGTGCCGAATATACCCCTGGAGCGCCACTCAGCGCTTCAACCTCAAGGCCGGTGTCGTCGGCAAAGCAGTTGCATTTATATTTCTCGCTTATCCAGCGTGCCTTTATAAGTGCGTTCTCTTGGAGTGTGCTGCCTGTTTCGGGTATATCATCGTGGCAGTCGATATCCTTTAGAGATAGCACCTCCACCCTATCGCCCACTATCTCCTTTACCTCCTGCAGTTTGTGTTTGTTGTTTGTGGCAAATACAAGTTTCATTATTGCGCTGTTTTGTCGGTTGCTTCATCTGCTTTCTTGAAATCGGCCTCTTGCAGTTTTATATTCTTGGCCTTTATCTTGTCGAATCCGTTGCCATACACACCCATAACTTTAGATTGTGATATGAGTGCATTGGGGTCTATCTGCTTTACCATACTGAAGAGCAGATTAGACTGGTTGGCGCGGGTGAGTGTGGTTATAACTTTTCCCTCTTTCTTTGAGTAGAAACCAACGGAGTCAAGCAGTGTCACTCCACGGTTCAGCCTGCGGGTAATATAGTAACCAATCTCCTCATATTTGCTCGAGAATATAAAGAACTGCACCATCTGGCGGCTGCTGTTCACCATATAATCGAGTGCCACGTTCACTATCACTAATGTGATATATCCGTAGAACATTCGCGAAAGGCTCAACTTCACATCCTCCGATGGAATTATAAAGAAACTGCTTGTGATTATGAAACCATCGATGTAGAACATTGCGCGGCCAAAGCTCACATCCTTGTATTTGTTCACTATGGCTGCCACAATATCCACACCGCCGGTGCTTCCGTTATTCAGGAAGCATATCGCTATGGCCACACCAATGAATATTGAACCCACAAGGCATGCTTCGAGCTGCTTGTCGGGGCCCAATATGCTCAGTGCGTTATAGTCCTTCAACAGTTCTTGAGTGATACTAAGCATTATTGTCATTGCAAAAATGGCGTATCCCGTCTTTATACAGAATCTCCAGCCAAGAATCTTCATTGCTACTATGAGCAATAATATATTCAGCGTAAAATAGACATACTGCATAGGTATTAAGCCGTTTGTCGAGTACTGGACAATGGCACCTATACCTGTTACTCCACCTATGAGGAATTCGTAAGGGCTCATAAAAAAGTTCCATACAAATGCATAGAGCGCAAGTCCCAATGTAATCATTATATAGCTCTTGACCTCCGACATTATAGAAGGTCTTGGAAATGAAAATTTAGCCATTTTACTACTTTGTTTATATTTTACAATAATGCTTTTTTACTCTCTTTGCCCGGTATTACATTACCACGTTAACAATTTTCTTGGGTACAATGATTACTTTTTTAATTGGTTTGTCCTCTACGTAACGTTTGCTGTTTTCGTTGGCAAGCACGGTGGCCTCGATATCGGCATTTGTGGCATCTGCTGCAAATTCCAATGTGAAGCGTGCCTTTCCGTTGAACGAAATGGTATATTTTATAGTATCCTCTTTAAGATATTCTTCGTTGAATGTGGGCCACTGGGCATCGCACACGCTTGTTGTGTGGCCTGTAATCTCCCACAGCTCCTCGCTTATGTGTGGTGCAAAGGGTGCAAGCAGAATGACGATTTTTTCAAGAATCTCCTTCTTGTTGCATTTGAGCGCACCAAGTTCGTTTATACATATCATAAACGCGCTCACCGTGGTGTTGTACGAGAATGCGGGAATATCCTCGGTGGTCTTTTTAATGAGCTTATGCAGTGCCTTGAGCTCCTCTTTTGTTGCGGGTTCGTCGCTCACGATGTAGTTGTCATTCTTGTCGAAGAACATACCCCAGAACTTACGCAAGAAACGGTGACAGCCGTCGATACCATTTGTATCCCACGGTTTAGACTGCTCCACTGGGCCCAGGAACATTTCGTAGAGGCGCAGTGTGTCGGCACCATATTTCTCTACAATGGTATCGGGGTTCACAACGTTGAACATCGATTTACTCATCTTCTCCACTGCCCAGCCGCATATGTATTTATCGTTTTCGAGGATAAACTGCGCATCGGCATATTCGGGGCGCCAAGCGCGGAATGCATCAATGTCTAATACATCGTTCGATACTATGTTTACATCCACGTGCAGGGGTGTAACGTCGTACTCCTTCGCAAGGTTCAGTGAAACGAATGTATTTGTATCCTTAATACGATATACAAAGTTACTGCGGCCTTGAATCATACCCTGGTTCACAAGTTTTTGGAAGGGCTCCTCCTTGACACTCACACCAAGGTCGAAAAGGAACATATTCCAGAAACGTGAATATATGAGGTGACCTGTGGCGTGCTCGGTACCGCCCACATACAAATCTACATTCTGCCAATAGTTGTCGGCCTCTTTTGAAACAAGTGCCTTGTTGTTGCGGGGGTCCATATATCGCAGGTAGTATGCGCTTGAACCTGCAAAGCCGGGCATTGTGTTAAGCTCCAATGGGAATATAGTTTCGTTGTTTATATTATCTTTGCTTGTTACACAATTATTTACGCTATCCCAAGCCCACATTTTGGCGTGGCCCAATGGGGGTTCTCCGTTCTCTGTGGGGAGGAATTTCTCCACCTCGGGCAGTTCAAGAGGCAGGCACTCCTCGGGTATAGGTGTGGGTATGCCGTTCTTGTAGTAGATGGGGAAAGGCTCGCCCCAGTAGCGCTGACGGCTGAAGATGGCATCGCGCAGGCGGTAGTTCACCTTCACGCGGCCAAGTTTGTTATCGGTGACATATTTTTTTGTGGCTGCAATGGCCTCCTTCACGGTGAGGCCGTTTAGGTTCAGTTTGCAGTGGGCAAATGCGGCTGTGGGCGAGTTTGTCATTATACCCTCTTTTGCATCGAAGCTCTCTTCGCTCACGTCGCAACCCTCAATGAGGGGGCGTATCTCAATGCCGAAGTGTTTTGCAAATGCGTAGTCGCGGCTGTCGTGTGCAGGTACTGCCATAATGGCTCCTGTACCATAGCCTGCAAGCACATAGTCGCTCACCCACACAGGGATATTCTCGCCTGTCAATGGGTTTATTGCATACGAACCGGTAAACACGCCTGTTACGTTGCGGTCTATCATACGCTCGCGCTCGGTACGTTTTTTTGTGCGGTCGAGGTATGTATCTACAGCCTCCTTCTGCTCGGCTGTGGTGAGCTGTGCTACAAGTTCGCTTTCGGGAGCAAGCACCATAAATGTCACACCAAACACGGTGTCGGCACGGGTGGTGAATATAGTGAACTCGATATCGCTGTCCTTAATGTGGAACTGCATTTCGGTTCCCTCGCTGCGGCCTATCCAGTTGCGCTGTGTCTCTTTGAGGGAGTCGGTCCAGTCTATCTTGTCCAGTCCGTCGAGCAGGCGCTGTGCATATGCCGACACACGCAAGCACCACTGCTTCATCTTCTTCTGCACCACGGGGAAGCCACCACGCTCCGACACGCCATCCACTACCTCGTCGTTGGCAAGCACGGTACCAAGCTGTGGGCACCAGTTTACCATAGTTTCGTTAAGGAAGGCTATGCGCCAGTTCATAAGCAGTTCCTGCTGCTCCTGCTCGCTCATTGCGTTCCACTCTGCAGCCGATATGTTTATCTCCTTTGTGCAGGCGGCATCTATGTTTGCACTACCCTCTTTGCCCAATTTTTCAATGAGCTCGCTTATGGGGCGGCTGCTCTTGGTTGCATTGTCGTAGTAATGGTTGAACATTTTTATGAACGCCCACTGTGTCCAGTGGTAATACTCTGCATCGCAGGTTCTTATCTCGCGGTCCCAATCGAAACAGAATCCTATTTTGTCGAGCTGCTCGCGGTAGCGGTTTATATTCTGCTCGGTGGTTATTGCAGGGTGCTGTCCTGTCTGTATGGCATATTGCTCTGCGGGGAGGCCGTAGGCATCGTAGCCCATAGGGTTAAGCACGTTGTATCCCTGCAGGCGTTTGAAGCGTGCAAAAATGTCGGAAGCTATATATCCAAGCGGGTGTCCTACGTGCAGGCCTGCCCCCGATGGATAAGGGAACATATTAAGTACATAGAATTTCTCTTTCTCGCTGTTCTCCACAACACGATAGGTCTTGTTCTCTCTCCATCGCTGTTGCCACTTCTGTTCAATCTCGTTAAAATTGTATCCCATTTTTTCTATTTATGTTTTTATTTATTTTCCTGTGTGGTATTATCATCTACATAGTAGATGTAATAAACTGCAAAAATATATAAAAAAAGTAGTTTTTGAATATTTGCAGTGGGAATTTGTTTTTTATTACCCATTTTTGTTTTTTATTACCGCTTTTTCGGCAAAAAAAGCTATCTTCGCAAGATATTAGCATTGTTTTATTTTAGAGTATTATATGGCCGAAAAAGATACAGCCGTAACCCCTATGATGCGCCAGTTTCTGGAACTTAAGGCAAAGCACCCCGATGCCATTCTGCTTTTCCGTTGTGGCGATTTTTACGAAACATATTGTGCCGATGCAGTGGTTGCATCGGAGATTTTGGGTATTACCCTCACCAAGCGTTCCAATGGTAAGAACCCTGCGGCGCAGGTAACCGAAATGGCGGGCTTTCCCTTTCACGCGCTCGATACATACCTTCCCAAGCTCATACGTGCCGGAAAGCGTGTTGCCATATGCGACCAGCTCGAGGATCCCAAGATGACAAAAAAACTTGTTAAGCGCGGCATCACCGAGCTTGTCACCCCGGGTGTGTCGATAAACGATAACGTGCTCGATTACAGGGAGAATAACTTTCTTGCCGCTGTGCACTTTGGCAAGCCTATGTGCGGTGTGTCGTTCTTAGATATCTCCACGGGAGAATTCCTTATTGCCGAGGGCACCTTCGATTACATAGAGAAACTGCTCATAAATTTCCGCCCCAAAGAGGTACTCTTTGAGCGTGGGCAAAAGAGGCGTTTCGAGGAGTGTTTCGGCAGCAAGTATCTTGTTTTTGAGCTCGACGATTGGGTTTTTACCGACGAATTTGCCACCGAGAAGCTCACAAAGCATTTTGAAACAAAAAACCTTAAAGGTTATGGCATAAGCCATCTGCGCAGCGGTATTGTTGCTGCGGGTGCCATTCTGCACTATCTTGCGGTTACGCTGCACACACAGTTGTCGCATATACGCAATATATCGCGCATTGAGGAGGAGCGTTATGTGCGCCTCGATAAATTCACCATACGCAACCTCGAACTCTTGGGTACTATGCACGATGGCGGTTCGTCGCTGCTTTCGGTGATAGACAAAACAATAACCGCTATGGGTGCCCGCCTGCTAAAGCGCTGGTTAGTGTTCCCACTGAAGGATAAAAAGCCCATTGAGGACCGCTTGGATATAGTGGAATACTATTTCCGCGAGCCTGCCTTCCGCGACATTGTGGAGGAGCAGCTGCACCAGATAGGCGACCTTGAACGCATAATATCAAAAGTGGCAGCAGCGCGTGTGTCGCCCCGCGAACTCGTGCAGTTGAAATTGGCATTACAGGCAATAGAGCCCATAAAGGCGGCTTGCGAACAGTCGTCAAACGGGGTGATAAAACAGATAGGTGCACAGCTCGATTGTTGTGCCGACATACGCGACCGTATAGCACGCGAAATAGTTCCCGAGCCACCGCTCCTGCTCAATAAAGGCGGTGTAGTTGCCGATGGCGTGAACGAGCAACTCGACGAATTGCGCACAATAGCCTACAACGGCAAGGATTATCTTATGCAGCTGCAGCAGCGCGAGAGCGAGCGCACCGGTATTCCCAGCCTTAAAATATCGTTCAACAACGTGTTTGGTTATTACATTGAGGTGCGCAACACATATAAAGAGAATGTGCCTGCCGACTGGATACGCAAGCAGACACTTGTGAATGCCGAACGCTACATAACACAGGAACTAAAAGAGTACGAAGAGAAAATCTTGGGTGCCGAGGAGAATATTCTCTCGCTTGAAACGCGCATATATAACGAACTTGTAACCGAGCTTGCATCGTATATACCATCCATTCAGCTCGATGCCACCCTGCTTGCCAACCTCGACACCCTGCTCTCTTTTGCCAACGTATCGCGAGCCTACAAATATGTGCGCCCTGTGATTTCCGAGGACGATGTTTTGGAGATAAAGCAGGGCCGTCACCCTGTGATAGAGAGGCAGTTGCCTGTTGGAGAAAGCTATGTACCCAACGATTTGTACCTTGACACCACCAAGCAGCAGATAATAATTGTTACAGGCCCCAATATGGCAGGTAAGTCGGCCCTTTTGCGCCAAACGGCACTCATCACCCTGCTTGCGCAGATTGGCTGTTTTGTGCCTGCCGACAGTGCTCACGTAGGCCTTGTGGATAAGATTTTCACCCGTGTGGGTGCAAGCGACAATATATCGGCGGGTGAATCTACATTTATGGTTGAAATGACCGAGGCAGCCAATATATTGAACAACTTGTCGGCGCGCAGCCTTGTGCTTTTCGATGAGCTTGGCCGCGGAACATCCACATACGACGGTATGTCCATTGCCTGGGCTATTGTGGAGCATATACACGAGTCGCAAAAGGGTAGGGCGCGCACGCTGTTTGCCACTCATTATCACGAACTTAACGAGATGGAAAAGAGCTTCTCGCGCGTTAAGAACTTCAACGTGTCGGTTAAGGAGATGGACGGGCGTGTGATATTCTTGCGCAAGCTTATGCCGGGTGGCAGCGAACACTCATTCGGTATTCACGTTGCCAAGCTGGCCGGTATGCCCAAGAGCATTGTTAAACGCTCGGAGCAGATATTGAGCAAGCTCGAGGCCAACGACAGCCGTGGCGAGCTCAAAAGCGCTCCTACAGCCGAGATTGCCGACAGCCGTGAGGGGTTGCAGCTCAACTTCTTCCAGCTTGATGACCCTGTACTCTCACAGGTGCGCGATGAGATTTTAGGCATTGATGTGAATAATCTTACTCCGCTGGAGGCGTTGAACAAGCTTAATGACATCAAGCGCATTGTAAAAGGGAAATAACTAAAAAGCAAACTGCTGAGACATTTTGTGGCTTCGCAAGTCTTGCAGGAATAATTTATTTCTTTTTATGATTTTCTTTTGTGTGTCTAACGAATAGAGTATGATATGTTTTATTGAGCCATTTAAGACAGCCTAATATATTGCTGTCTGTAGTTTCAGT
>JAFXGV010000045.1 GCA_017536765.1 Bacteroidaceae bacterium | reverse complement strand
CTCGGCAAGAGGAAACAACGATATATACGTATCGGAGGAGTATGCAAAAGCCCTCTATGGCACTGCGCAGGTAAAAGGGAGAGAGGTGGAATTCGGTTCAAAGCACATAATAGCAGGGGTATATAAGGACTACAAGACAAGCAACGAATATTACACCCCATTGGAGCACTCCATCATTACGTTTACACCCGAAATGAGGACTGCGGGCGATGCCTATCAGGACATTGAAGACAGATATCACTTGGTCATAAGACTTAAGGAGGGAGTTAATCGCGCTGCATTTGAGAAACGCTTTAACGAGGAGATTGCCCCCACCCTGCGCTATGGTTATTTCCGTTGCCACGGAATAAAAAAGGTGAGCGATATACAAAATGAGCTTATGAAAATGACCGGTGGCGAGGGGGATATGAAGATGAACATTGCGCTGTTGCTCTTTGCACTTGGCTGCGTGTTCCTTGGTATGGTAGGTTGCTTTTGGATAAGGGCAAACGCCCGTCGCAGCGAGGTGGGCCTTATGCGCAGCGTGGGAGCGAGCCGCAAAAGGGTTATTGCGCAGTTCCTTGCCGAGGCCGCCATACTCGTAACGCTTGCCTACATTGTGGTGGCACCGTTCCTCGTTGAGACAGCCAAAGAGTCGTTGTACTACAACAAGGCGTTTGAAATGGGATATATCATAAGTTTTTACTTGGAAAAGATTCCCCATTTCATTATGCACACAGGGTGTAACTACGCAATAATACTCTCCACCGCACTCATTGGAACATACATTGCGGTGAACAAGGTTATAGAGCAGCACCCTGCCGATGCACTCAAAGATTAAGAAATTAAATGCAAAGAGATAGAATCTCGGATTGAGATTTTTCCTCCCTTCAGTCGTCAAAATGACAAAGCAGTGTGGTTTGTATATAACCCCATAAAAAGATAAAGTATTAAAGTAACAATTAAAATAATAGTATTATGATTAAACTTACAGGAATCAACAAAATTTATCGTACAGACACCATTGAGACACAAGCTCTGGAGAATGTAAACATCGAGGTAAAAAAGGGAGAGTTCGTAAGCATTATGGGCCCTTCGGGTTGTGGAAAATCCACACTGCTTAACATAATAGGGCTGCTCGACGAGCCCACAGCCGGAACGGTGGAGATTGCAGGGTGCGACACCACGGGAATGAAGGACAAGGAGATGGCCGATTTCCGTAACCGTACACTTGGATTCGTGTTCCAGAGTTTCCACCTTATAAACTCGCTCAATGTGATAGACAACGTGGAACTGCCACTGCTCTACCGCGGTGTCAAGCGCAGCGAACGCCGCAGGCTTGCCAAGGAGATGCTCGAGCGTGTGGGACTTAGCCACCGTATGTATCATATGCCGTCGCAGCTATCGGGCGGCCAGTGCCAGCGCGTGGCCATAGCCCGTGCCATCATAGGCAACCCCGAGATTATTCTTGCCGACGAGCCCACAGGTAACCTCGACTCGAAGATGGGAGCAGAAATTATGGATATTCTGCACACACTGAACAAGGAAGACGGGCGCACCATAGTGATGGTTACTCACAACGAGGAGCAGGCGAAGCAGACCTCGCGCACTATCAGGTTCTTTGATGGGCGACAGGTTGAATAATATTTCTCATAACGCAAACACCGGTGGGCCGGTATATAAACCCGCCGGTGTTTTTAATTATTTGCCCCTATGAAAAGGTTACCACTTATAATATTGCTTCTTGCAACCATAGCGCACGCCGGCGCGGCAAGCGACACGCTGCGCCTCACGCTCGACGATGCCATAGTTATGGCACGCACCCGCAGTCTCGATGCAGCTGTTGCGCTCGACGAACTGCGCGCCGCCTACTGGGAATATCGCAGTTACAAAGCCAACCTTCTGCCCGAGGTGAAGATAAGCGGCACAACGCCATACCTGAGCCGCAGCTACAGCAGTTATCAGAACAGCGACGGCACCTACACATTTGTGCGCAACAACTACCTCGAGGGCAACGGGCGCATAAGCGTGCAGCAGAACCTATGGTTCACAGGCGGCAGCATATCACTCAACAGCTCGCTCAACTACTTGAATACGTTGAGCGGCAGCGGCAACAAACGCTATATGATAACCCCCGTGTCGCTCACACTCAACCAACCACTGTTCGGCGTGAACCATCTGAAATGGAACCGCCGCATAGAACCGGTGCGCTATGCCGAGGCAAAGGCCAATTTCCTCACCGAAACCGAGGAGATTACTATGAGCTGCATAAGCTACTTCTTTGGGCTGCTCATAGCCACGGAGAACGTGAACATTGCAAAGCAAAACCTTGCCAACGCGCAAAAGCTATACGAGGTGGCTATAACCAAGCGCAAGATGGGCAAAATAAGCGAAAACGATTTGCTGCAGATGCGCCTGAATGTGCTGAATGCCGAGGCCGACCTTGCAAGCTACGAGAGCAACCTGAAAACGGCCGATTTCAACCTGCATACCTTCCTTAACATAGACGACAACGTGAGAATATCCTTACAACTGCCTCAAAGGCTCACAAGTAACAAACTGCAATACGACGAGGTGCTCGAAAAGGCCCTTGCCAACAACGCGCTTGTCAAGAACATTGAACGCCGCCGCTTGCAGGCCGACTATAACGTGGCAAACGCAAAGAGCGCACTGCGCGACATAAACCTCACGGCACAAATAGGCTACAGTGGCACCCACAGCAACATTCCTGCGGCATATGACAACTTGCTCGACAACCAGATTGTAAATGTGGGAATAGGCATACCCATACTCGACTGGGGCAAACGACGTGGCAAGGTGAAGGTGGCCGAGAGCAACCGCGAGGTAACGCTCAACCGCATAAAGCAGGAGATGCGCAACTTCCACAGCAACCTTTTCATTCTGGTGGAGCAGTTCAACAAGCAGCAAAGAAAATTGGAAATAGCACGCGAGGCCGATGAGATTGCCGGCAGGCGATACTACACCAATATGGAGACCTTTATGATTGGGAAAATAAGCACGCTCGACCTGAACGATGCACAGATAAGCAAAGACCAAACGCGCCGCAACCACCTGTACGAGTTGCAGAATTACTGGTATTATTACTACAAGATACGCAGCATTGCGCTATGGGATTTTGAACACAACTGCGACATTAACGCCGATATCGAGAAACTGATGTAAGGGGCGCACCTGCAGGGGTGATATTGTCATATCGAACGTATGTGAGATATCTATAATAGTGGAAAGATTAAAGAGATTCCTCACTTCGTATCGGAATGACAAAAACATAGCCGTAGGGGCACAGGCTCTCCCTCTGTTTAAAGGGAGTACCCGAAGGGGGAGGGAGTATCATGCACCCTCTTTACCCCACCTTCACTAAATCTCAATCTGCAAACAATCGTAGGCAAGATGCACACCCGCAGGCACAGCTTGCCTCGCGTGGGTTGCGAACAACAAGCGTTGCCAACTTGTAAATAAGAACAACACTCAGACATTCGCTCCGCGCAACCTCGGCTGCACTCGGCATAGTATAAATAAATTTATCCTCTGCACTCGTTTGCACGAGCTTTCCTCCACTATTCCCAAAAACACTGACGCTCGTTTTCCTAAAAGCTTTCATGCGCACTAATGAATACGCAGGGCGCAGTTCTCACAAGCATAGGTAATTCTAAAAAGGAAACCGGGACCGTAAGTGAAACAGCGGAGAGCCCTGCCGTGTGCAGGCCATTGTGCGAAAAAAGCTCGTGCAAACGAGTGCAGAGGATAAATTTTATTTATACTATGCCGGGAGCAGCCGAGGCAATAGGGTTCATCGCGCGGCCGCCTGTTGTAGGGGCATTAAACTGCTCCTAATATATGAGGAGCCGGCTTGCGTTTTAGATATCTCACATACGTTCGAT